>CAXTNC010000137.1:7373-8732 GCA_964245495.1 uncultured Acetobacteraceae bacterium | reverse complement strand
GGGCGGCCTCATGGGCATCGGCCGCAGCCGCGCCCGCATCTTCGCCGAAACCGACACCAAGGTCCGCTTCGCCGACGTGGCGGGGGCGGACGAGGCGAAGGACGAGCTGCGCGAGATCGTGGAGTTCCTCAAGGAGCCGCAGCGCTACGGCCGGCTCGGCGCGCACGTGCCGAAGGGCGTGCTGCTGGTGGGCCCGCCCGGCACCGGCAAGACGCTGCTGGCCCGCGCGGTGGCGGGCGAGACGGGGGTGCCGTTCTTCTCCATCTCCGGCTCCGAGTTCGTGGAGATGATCGTGGGCGTGGGGGCGGCGCGCGTGCGGGACATGTTCAAGCAGGCGCGGGAGAAGGCGCCCGCCATCATCTTCATCGACGAGATCGACGCGCTGGGCGGCGCGCGCAACGGCCCCGGCATGGGCGGCCACGACGAGAAGGAGCAGACGCTGAACCAGCTGCTCTCGGAGATGGACGGCTTCGACCCCAGCACCGGCCTGGTCATCATCGGCTCCACCAACCGCCCCGAGGTGCTGGACCCGGCGCTGCTGCGCGCCGGCCGGTTCGACCGCCAGGTGCTGGTGGACCGCCCGGACAAGAAGGGCCGGGTGGAGGTGCTGCGCATCCACCTCGCCAAGGTCGGCATGGCGCCGGGCGTGAGCGCGGAGGCGATCGCCGCGCTGACGCCGGGCTTCACCGGGGCGGACCTGGCCAACCTCGCCAACGAGGCCGCCCTGCTGGCCACCCGGCGCAACGCCGACAGCATCACCCTCGACGACTTCGAGGCGGCGATCGAGCGCATGGTGGCGGGCCTGGAGAAGCGCAACCGCATCCTGAGCAAGGAGGAGCGCGAAACCGTCGCCACCCACGAGCTTGGCCACGCGATCAGCGCCATGGCGCTGCCGGACGTGGACCCGGTGCACAAGATTTCCATCATCCCGCGCGGCATCGCCGCCCTGGGCTACACGATGCAGCGCCCGACGGACGAGCATTTCCTGATGAGCCGGGACGAGCTGGTGCACCGCATGGTGGTGCTGCTGTCCGGCCGGGCGGCGGAGCAGGTCATCTACGGCCGGGTTTCCACGGGCGCGGCGGACGACCTGGTGCGCGCCACCGAGATCGCCCGCAGCATGGTGGTGCGCTTCGGCATGGACCCGGAGCTGGGCCAGGTGGCGTACGAGCCGCAGCGCCAGCAGTTCCTGCAAGGCGGACGGGACTACACGCCGCGCTCCTACGGCGACACGACCGCCACCAGCATCGACCGCGCGGTGCGGCTGCTGATCGACGGCGCGTACGAGCTGGCGCTGCGCATCCTGCGGGCCAACGAGGAGCTGCTGCGGCACTCGGCCGTGCAGCTGCTGGAGCGCGA
>CAXTNC010000137.1:0-7273 GCA_964245495.1 uncultured Acetobacteraceae bacterium | reverse complement strand
GCGCGCCAGCGATGCTCACCAAGGAACACCTCCTTGAAGCCCTCCTCCTGGGCCGGAACCACGACGACGACATCGTTGGCTGAGGCGGCAACGGGCTTTGCGGCTGCCGTGCTTGCCGTCGGTTGGGTTGCAACGGGCGCGTGGGGGGTTGCGACCGGCCTCAGCTCCTCGAAGGCGCGCAAGCCCATGATCGGCAGGATTTGCAGGATTTCGCGCAGGAAGGCCCGGCTGTCGGCCCGTTCCGCCTCGCTCAGCGGCGGCTCCGGCGGGGCGGTGCCGTTGTCCAGCTTGCTGCGCCCCGCCTTCTTGGCGTGCTGGATCAGCTCGCGCTCCAGCCAGCGGACATGCGCCTTGTTCAGGCCGTTGTTGGAGGTGGTGAAGGCGTAGCCGTGATCCCAGAACTCCTTGCTCTGGGCATGGCTGTCGATGCGGTCCCTCACGGCATCGCCTTCCCCGATGTAGAGGGTTGGCAGGTCCTCATCGCCCTCCTTGTAGCCGACCAGGACATAGACCCCGGTGCGGCCAAGCTCGGCCCGGCCGCGGGCCGCCTGCCAACGCTCACGGGGGAACACCACCCCGACGCCGGTCCAGTTCATCCGGTCAACCAGGCGGACGCCTTCAGGGTCGCCGTCTGCGACGAACACGCGGATGGTGAAAGGGTCGCTCATCAGCGGCAGTTCCTCCAACATCGGCCCGCCGTGGGCGGAAAATCTTGTCCACGTTGCTCAAACGAGTTACAAGAAAGCACTGCATCCAAACAAGCCAAACTGAGAAGCCATGACCGGATTTGTCCGTGCCCGCATCGACGACGATCTCAAGAACGATGCCACAGCAGTGCTTGAAGCCATCGGGCTTACCGTGTCCGACGCGATCAGGATGCTGCTCACCCGCGTCGCCAAGGAGAAGGCGTTGCCGATCGAGCTTGTCGTCCCGAACGCCAAGACGATTGCGGCGATGGAGGAAGGGCAGGCGATCCTGCAGGGAAGGGCGATGCGCTTCAAGGCGGCGGAGGAGATGTTCGGTGAGCTTGAAGGAGGCAAAGCCGCGAAGCGCAAAGCCAAGGCTGCCGCTCCTCGCTGAATACACCAGGGAATTCAAGGAAGACTGGACCCGCCTGGAACGGTCAGGCCGCTACGGCATGGCGCGGCTCAAGGCGGTGATGATGGACTTGATCGCCTCCGACCATCCCCTGGACGCCGCCAGGCTGGACCATCCGCTGCAAGGCCGGTGGGCAGACTACCGCGAGTGCCACGTCGGCGGGGATTTCCTGCTCATCCACCAGAAAACCGGGACGGAGATCGTGTTCGCCAGGACAGGCTCGCACGCGGACCTGTTCGAGTGACGCCCTCAGCCGCCGACTTGCCCCGCCCGCGCCAACACCACCTCCAGCAGCACCTGGCACCCTGCCGCCGCCTGCTCCGGCTCGATGCTTTCCGCCTCGTTGTGGGACAGGCCGTCGCGGCAGGGGGTGAAGATCATCGCAGACGGCACGTGCGCCGCCACGAACAGCGCGTCGTGCCCGGCGCCGGAGACGATGTCCTGCGACGGGCAGCCCAGCCGCGCCGCGGCCTCGCGCACCAGCGCCACGCACGCCGGGTCGAACGCCTGGGCCGCGATGCGGACGCGCTCGGACAGGTCCAGCCGCACGCCGGAGTCCCGCGCGATCTGCACGGCCGCCGCGGGGAACTCGGCGGCGATGCGGGCCAGCTCCGCCTCCTCCGGGTGGCGGAACTCGACGGAGAAGCGGACCTCGCCGGGGATGACGTTGCGGCTGTTGGGGCTGACGAACAACTGGCCCACCGTGCCGCGGCCCGCCTCGCCGCGGGCGCGCATGGTGCGGTCCACCAGCGCGATGACGCGCGCCGCCGCCAGCAGCGCGTCCCGCCGGGCCGCGGGCGGGGTGGTGCCGGCGTGGCTGTCCTGCCCCGTCGCCACGGCGTCGTACCAGACCTGCGCCGGCCCGCCCGTCACCACGCCGATCGTGCGGCCGGCCGCTTCCAGGATCGGCCCCTGCTCGATGTGCAGCTCGAAGTAGCTGTCGGCGGGGAAGCGCCGGGCCGGCTCGGGGCCGCGCAGCTCGTTGCCGTCCAGCGCCTCGGCCACGCTCACGCCGTCCGGGTCGCGCAGCGCCTCCGTTTCCGCCTGGTCGAACTGGCCGGCCCACACGCCGGACCCCATCATGGCCTTGCCGAAGCGGGCGCCTTCCTCGTCCGTCCAGTTCACCAGCTCGACGGGGGCCTCCGTCGTGATGCCCAGCTCGTTCAAGGTGCGCATCACCTCCAGCCCGGCCAGCACGCCCAGCGCGCCGTCGAACTTGCCCCCCGTCGGCTGGCTGTCCAGGTGGCTGCCGAACAGCACGGGGGGGCGGCCCGGGTCCCGTCCGGGGCGGCGGGCGAACATGTTGCCCATGGTGTCCGTCCGCACCGCCAGCCCGGCCGCCTCGCACCAGGCGCGGAACTGGGCGCGGCCCGCGCGGTCCTCGGCGCTGAGCGCCAGGCGCTTGACCCCGCCCTTGTCCGTGGCGCCGATGGCGGCCATCGCCATGAGGCTGTCCCACAGGCGGCGGCCGTCGATGCGCTGGTTGCTGGCGGACATGCGGGGCGCTCCGGCAAGGGGCCGCCATCTTGCCCGGGATCGGCATTGATGCAACGTGGCGGCATGGCCCGCGCGCTCCTCCTGCCCTGCCTTGCCCTGGTTGCATGCGCTTTGGCCGGCTGCACCCTGATCGACCAGCGCACCTTCAACCCGCAGGCCGGACGCAAGCCGCCCGACCTGGCGGGGCCTGCCGGGCCGGCCCCCGCGCCGCCGCTGGTCACGGTGGATTTCGGCCGCCCGAACCCGGACTACGCCGCCGAGCTGCACCAGGCGGTGGTCTCGGCGGTCAGCCGCAAGCCGGACGTGCAGTTCGACGTGGTGACGGTGGTGCCCGCGGCCGGCGCCCCGGCCGACCAGGTGGGCGCCGCCACCGGCCTGACCGCGGACGCCCGCGCCGTGGCCCGCGCCATCAGCGCGGACGGGGTGGACGATGACCGCATCCACCTGCTGGCCCGCGCGGAAGCGGTGGCGACCCGGCAGGTGCAGGTGTTCGTGCGGTGAGGCGCATCCCCGCGCGGCGGGTCCCAGGCCGCGGCGCTCAAGCCATCACGGACCAGGCGTCGTCGTGCGTGACGACCTGCCGCAGCACGCGCAGCACATCGTCCCCGGCGCTGGTGCGGCCGGCGAACGCGTCGGCCAGGGCCTGCCTCGCCAGCGGGTTGGCCTGGTCGGCTTGGCCGTTGAACGCCATGGACCAGTCCGGGAAGTCCCGCGCCGGGATCGGCCCGGTCTCGATCATCATCACGTCCCCGTGCCGGTCGTCGCACTGGATGCGCTCGAACGCCGCTTCCACGGCATCGGCGGGGCCTTCGAGCACCTGGGCGAAGCAGCCGTCATTGAACAGCAGCCCGCCGGTGATGCCGTCCCGGGCGTTGTTGACGCGGGACTTGGCCAGGATCGCCTCGATCTCGTCGGCATACGTTTCCGACGTGCCGGACACGCGGTTGCGGCTGCAGTACAGGACTCGGTACAGCTGGGACATGGTTGGGTTCTCAAACAGCCAGGGTTAGGGGTGGTTTGCCCCGCTTGGCGAAGCGGGCGATGAACTCCGCCACCTCGCCGACCGGAACGGGCTTGCTGAACAGGTAGCCTTGCACGGAGGTGCATCCCTCAGCCCGGATGCGTGCAAGCTGGTCGCTGGTTTCGACGCCCTCGGCGATCGTGGTCATGCCGAGGCTCACGCCCAGGGCGGCGATCGCGCGGATGATCGCGTCCTGCCCGTGCGCGTCGCCGCCGTCGCGCACGAAGGAGCGGTCGATCTTGATCTTGTCGAACGGGAAGCTGTGCAGCTGGCTCAGGGACGAGTAGCCGGTGCCGAAATCGTCCATCGCCACCCTGACCCCCAGCCCGCGTATGCGGTGCAGCGCCGCGAGCACGGCGGCCTCGTTGCGCAGCAGCACGCTTTCGGTGATCTCGATCTCCAGCCGCGGACCCGGCAGGCCGGACTTCGCGAGCGCCCGCGTCACCATGTCCACCAAGCGGCCCGGGTCCTCGAACTGCATGGGCGACACGTTCACCGCGACGCAAACGTCGTCTTCCCACCCTGCGGCCTGCATGCAGGCCTCGCCGAGCACCCAGTCGCCGATCGGCACGATCAGCCCGATCTCCTCCGCCAGGGAGATGAAGTCGGCCGGGGGCACCAGCCCGCGCTCCGGATGCCGCCAGCGGACCAGCGCCTCGAAGCCTTCGACCGTGTTGCGCTCCAGGTCGATCTGCGGCTGGTAGTGCAGCTCGAACTCGCGCATCACCAAGGCCCGGCGCAGGTCGATCTCCATCGCCCGCCGGGCCAGCGCGCGCTGGTCCATCGCCGGCTCGAAGAAGCTGAACGTGCCCCGCCCGGCCTTCTTGGCCGCGTACAGCGCCAGGTCCGCGTTGCGGGCGAGCTGGCCGTATTCGGCGCCGTCGCCCGGCGCCACGGCGATGCCGATGCTGGCGCCGATGTTCACCTGGTGGCCGTCCACCAGGTAGGGGCGGCTCAGCATGTCCACCGCGCGCTTGGCCAGGCCCGCCAGGCCGTCCACGCCGAGCGAGGGCGAGATCACCGCGGCGAACTCGTCGCCGCCCAGCCGGGCCACCAGGTCGCCCTTGCGCAGCACGGAGCACAGCCGCTTGGCCACCAGCCGCAGCAGCATGTCGCCGACCGGGTGCCCCAGCGTGTCGTTCACCGCCTTGAACCGGTCCAGGTCGATCATCAGCATGGCCAGGCCCTCGCCGTCCCGGTCCAGGCCGGCGAGGCTGGCGGCCACGCGGTCCTGGAACATCGCGCGGGTGCACAGCCCGGTCAGCTTGTCGCGCATGGCTTCCTGGAGGGCCGCGGCCTCGGCCAGCCGGCGCGCGGTGGTTTCCTCCACCACGGCCAGCCATTGGCCGGGGCCGACCGGGGACACCCCCAGCGTGAAGGTGCGGTTCTCGCCGGAGAAGGCCAGGCTTGCCGCGCCCGCGCCGGCGACCGCCGCCAGGCACGCCTGGTGCACGTCGTGCACCAGGCGGGCGCCGCCGCCTCGCAGGACCGGGCTTGCCTGCAGCAGGCCCGCAACGTCCGCCACGCCTTCGAGCACGTCCGGGGCGATGCCGAGCATGTCGCCGAGGCGGTCGTTGCTGACCAGGACGGCCAGGGACGCATCGAAGCTGAGCAGCCCCGCGCCCAGGCCTTTCAGCACCGCGTGGAGGTGGTCCGCGCCGGGCCTGCGGCCTGCCGCGGTCACGGGGGCGCCGCCGGGCTGGGCAAGTTCGTGAACTGTCGGGAATGCTGGCATCTCATGGAACCTTGCAGGGCCGGCGTGGCGAACGATCCAGCCGTGTCATGCTGGCGGACATGCCGGAGCTTGACTCAAGGGCCTTTAATGCCGGGTGAACGCAGGCGCCGTTGTGGCGGCTCGTTCGCACCCAGGCCCAGTCTTGACCCAATGCCCACCTGGCATATGCCTCAAGCATATGCAGCCGAGGCCATTGACATGCCCGATCCCGCACCGCGCCGGGTTCGGCTTTTCCGCAACAACCGCAATCAAGCCATCCGAATCCCGGTTGAGTTTGAGTTGCCGGGCAGCGAGGCCATCATCAGTCGCGACGGGGGTCGGCTCGTCATCGAGCCGGTGCGCGCAAAGGGCTTGGCTGCCCTTCTGGATAGCTGGGGTCCTTTGATGGAGGACTTCCCGGAGATTGATGACGCGCCGCCAGCGCCGAAGGATGGCTTCTAGTCATGCGCTACATGCTGGATGCGAACATCGTGAGCGACCTGATCCGAAATCCCGCCGGACGTGCCGCCCAGCGCGTCAGGGCAGCGGCGAATGAGATCTGCGTCAGCGTCGTTGTGGCGGCAGAGCTGCGGTACGGTTGCGCCGAGAAGGGCTCCCAGCGGCTCTTGCGCCGAGTTGAGGATTTCTTGGCCGAGGCGCCGGTGCTGCCTTTCGATGTGCCCGCCGACAAGAATTATGGCGGCCTCCGGGCCGGGCTGGAGGCCGCCGGACGTTCCATCGGGCCAAACGACCTTCTCATCGCGGCACATGCGTCTGCTGTTGGCGCGACCATCGTGACGGCGAATGTCGATGAGTTCCGACGCATTGCTGGACTGAACGCGGAAAACTGGCTGGAATAGGCGCTGCTGCCCCTACTCGCTGAACGCGCCGGCCGGGTAGCCCTGCGCGAACAGCAGGGCGCGGAGGTCCGCATGGTCCACCCGGTGCCGCGCGGCCGCCGCCACCACCGGCTTGGCGTGGAACGCCACCCCCATGCCGGCCGCCGCGATCATGCCCAGGTCGTTGGCGCCGTCCCCCACCGCCAGGGTCGCGGCCAGGCGCAGGCCGCGGGCGGCGGCCAGCTCCCCCAGCGCGGCGAGCTTGGCGTCCCGGTCCAGCACCGGCTCGCCGACCGCCCCGGTGAGCGCCGTCCCGTCGTCCTGCAGCGTGTTGGCGCGGTGCACGTCGAAGCCGCACAGCGCCGCCACCCGGCTGCTGAAGAAGGTGAACCCGCCGGACACCAGCGCGGCCGTCGCGTTGTGCGCCCGCATGGTGGAAACCAGGGTGCGGGCGCCCGGCGTCAGCCGCACCCTGTCCCACGCGCGCTCCAGCGCTTCCAGCCCTGTGCCGCGCAGCAGCGCCGCCCGCTCGCGCAGCGCGTCCGCGAAGTCGGCCTCGCCGTTCATGGAGCGCCGGGTGATGGCGGCCACCTGCTCGCCGAACCCGGCGACCGCGGCAAGCTCGTCCAGCGTTTCGCCGGTGACGACCGTGCCGTCCATGTCGGCCAGGAGCAGGCCCTTGCGGCGGCCCCGGCTGGACACGGCCAGCGCGTCCACCGCTTCCCCTTCCAGGGCGGCGCGCACGGCCGCCAGGTCGGGCGCGCCGGGGCAGGGGATGTCCACCGCCTCGCCGGGGGAGAGCACGAGGGGCGTGCCGCCGCGCACGGCCTCGCGCACCCGGGAGATGGCGCCGGGCAGCAGCGTGGCGGCGTCGCGGGCGGCGACCAGGGTGAGGATTTGCGGCATGGTGGGCTGCATGGCAGGGGCGGGCGGCATGGACAAGCGGCGGGCGCTGATCGTTGCCGGGCCGACGTGCAGCGGCAAGTCGGCGCTGGCGCTGCGCCTGGCGCGGCGGTTCGGCGGCACGGTGATCAACGCCGACTCCATGCAAACCTACCGCGAGCTGCGGGTGCTGACCGCGCGGCCTCCTCCTCCGGCGTGGGC
>CAXTNC010000136.1:0-8764 GCA_964245495.1 uncultured Acetobacteraceae bacterium | reverse complement strand
GGCTGGCGCAGCGGCCACTGGCGCGGGCGGAGCCGCCGCCACGGGCGCCGGGGGAACGGGCGCCGGGGGAACGGGCGCAGGGGGCACGGGCACGGATGGCGGCGGCAGCGGCGCTTCGGCCGCCGGAGCGGCCTCCGGCGCAGGCTGGCGGGCCTTGATCTGGGCGCGCAGGGCCTGGGGCGCCGGGTTCTCGGGCGGGGGCGCCATGGCCTCGGCGGACGGCCCGGCGCCGTCCATGAACTGCTCCTCGGCGCCCGCGACCTGCATGCCGCCGGGGTTGTCCGGGCGGATGCGCAACGGGCGGCTGTCGGCCTCGATCACCGGCACGGCGCGCGGGCTGCGGCCGGCCAGCCGGTAGCCGCCCACGCCGGCCGCCAGCAGGGCCACGAGCGCCCCGGCGATCAGGGCGACCTGCTTGACCTGCGGATCGAAGGCGCCTTGCCGCTGCGGGCGCCAGCTTTCGGTGGGCGGGCTTAGTCGCTCGGACACGTCAGCGCATCTCCTCCACCGGCGTCACCCCCATCACCGCCAGGCCGGAGCGGATGACGGTCGCCACGGCCGCCACCAGCGCCAGGCGCGCCCGGGTTTCCACCGCCTGGTCCGGCAGGATGAACCGCAGGGTCGCCTGCTCGCGGCCTCGGTTCCACAGCATATGAAAGTCGCTTGCCAAGTCATAGAGGAAAAACGCGATTCTGTGCGGCTCGCGGGCCTGCGCCGCCGCCTCCACCGTGCGTGGCCAAGCCGCCAGGCGGCGCATCACGGCCAGTTCCGCCCCATCCGTCAGGCAATCGAGCGGAGCCGCTGGGTCGATTGCCAAACCCGGCATCCCGGCGGCGGCGCGCAGCACGGAGCGGCAGCGGGCATGGGCGTACTGCACGTAGAACACCGGGTTCTCCCGCGTCTGCGCCACCGCCGCGTCGATGTCGAAGTCCATCTGCGCGTCGGCCTTGCGCGTCAGCATGGTGAAGCGCACCGCGTCCCGCCCCACGAACTCCAGCAGGTCGGCCAGCGTGATGAAGGTGCCGGCGCGCTTGCTCATCCGCACCGGCTGGCCGTCCTTCAGCACGCGGACGATCTGGCAGACGACGACCTCCAGGCAGACGCGCTCCCCGGTGATGGCGCGGGTCGCCGCCTTCATGCGGGACACGTAGCCGCCATGGTCGGCGCCGAGCACGTCGATCAGCAGGTCGGCGCGGGCGGCCTTGGCGGCGTGGTAGGCGATGTCGTTGGCAAAGTAAGTGTTGCTGCCGTCGGACTTGCGCAGCGGGCGGTCCACGTCGTCGCCGAACCGGGTGGAGCGGAACAGCAGCTGCTCCCGCGGCTCCCAGTCCTCCGGCAGCTTGCCCTTGGGCGGCTCCAGCACGCCCTGGTACACCAGGCCGTCGGCCTCCAGCTGCGCGATGGCCGTGTCCGCGGCGCCGGTGTCCAGCAGCTCGCGCTCCGAGCTGAACCGGTCGAACGCCACGTGCAGGCTGGCGAGGTCGTCCCGGATGGAGGCGAGCATGGCGTCGATGGCGAAGCGCCGGACGGTGGCGAACCACAGGCCGGGATCGGCCAAGCCGCCGTTGGGGCTGGCCAGGGACGCGCCGTGCCCGGCCGCCAGCGCCTGGCCGACCGGGACCAGGTAGTCGCCGCCATATTGCAGCCCGCCGGGGGCGGCAGCCGCGAACTCGTCGGGCGACATCGTCGTGCCGATCGCCTGCAAGTACCGCCAGTAGGCGGCCCAGGCGAGCGCGGTCACCTGGTTGCCGGCGTCGTTGACATAGAACTCCTTGGTCACGGCATAGCCCGCCTTGGCCAGCAGGTTGGCCAGCGCGTCCCCCACCACCGCGCCCCGGCAGTGCCCGACATGCATCGGCCCCGTCGGGTTGGCCGAGACGTACTCCACGTTGACCCGGCAGCCCTGCCCCGCCGTGCTGCCGCCATAGGCATCGCCCGCGCGCAGGATGGCGGGGATGGTGGCGAGCAGCGCCGCCGGGCGCAGCCGCAGGTTCACGAAGCCCGGCCCCGCCGGCTCGGCGTCCGCGATCTCCGGTGCTTGAAGCAGTGCCGCAGCCAAGGCGGCGGCGACGGCGGCAGGCGGCTGGCGGGACGGCTTGGCGGCGATCAGGGCGGCGTTGGTCGCCATGTCGCCATGCGCCGCCTCGCGCGCCGGGGTGACTTCCACGCGGGCGAGCAGCTCGGCCGGCAGGCCCGGGACGGCGGCGGCCAGCGCGTCGATCACGCGGGCGCGGATGGTGGCGTAGATGTTGTCGGTCATGCCACGCTTTTAGGGGAGCGCGGAACCGGGCACCAGGATGGCGCAGCGCGTCCAAACAGCGGGGCTGTTGCCCTCACGCAGCCAGTTGCGCCCGGAAATGTCTTGAAAGCTGCTCGTAGCGCCTGCGCGGCTTGAGGCCGATGAAGTGCACGATGGACGGGCTGAGGCGATCCCAGCCGAACAGCGGGTTCGGGATGCCGGCGATCGAGCGCTTCGGCTTGCGGATGGTGGTCCGCCCGCGCACCGGATCGAGCGTCATGCCGAAGCCGCGCCAGGTCGAAACCATCCAAGAGTTCTGGCCGACATTGCCGACGCAGGTGTCCAGGCCGTTCAGCCCCATCCACAACCCGATGTAGATTTCATCGGTCTGAGCTGGCTTGCCGCGGTGCAGGCCCACGCCGAGGGCGTTCCGCCGGCGAAGGTAGAACTCGTTCAAGCCTTGGAAAAACGTCGCAGCCGCGGGGCTGCCGTCAAAGCAAAAAACCCCGGAGTTCATCTGCACGAGGTACGGGCTGCCCTCCTGCGACAGCAGCTGGGCAATGTCCGCTCCCTTCCATTGGCCTTGGGTGCGCCGTCCGCCGGTGATGGCGAAGAAAGAATGGCGCGCCGCGTCCCAGTACGTCCCGATGTCGCGTTTGAGCAGGAGGCAGTCCGCGTCCACGAACATGGTCCGGCTGTAAGGCGACGTGCGATGCAGCCGGATTTTGTTCATGAAGCCAGGATAAAGCGGATCATCGGCCAGCACGGCGGCGTCGTCGAAGAAAGCGCGGTCGGAAGGTTGCAGGCGAGCATGCTTGTCATGCACCACGCAGATCCGCCGGGTCCCGTCCATGACCCGGAGGGAGGCCGCCAGGTTCCGGGCCATGTCGAGGTAGCGGGCCGGGCCGGTCGCCAGGATCAAGTAGCCTTCGCCGTCCACCATCCTGAGCCTATCCTGCGGCGGGCAGCCTACGCGGTTTGCCTGGCCGAAGCGAGTTCAGCCTTTTTGCAGCCCCTTGTTGGTGGTGTTCTGCCTGAGGTTGGCCGTATCGCCCTGCTCCGCGGCGTTGTGCTGCGGACTGACCTTGGTATGGTCCTCCACGGAGGCCTTGCCTGGACTGGCTCCATGCTTCGGCTGCTGATCTGGCGGCACAGGAGGGGGATGGGACGACATTGTTCTGTCTCCAAGGCATCGCCAGACCATCTGGCGCCTCCCTGAACGGGGCGGCTGCGCCCGAGTTCATTGCTTCAAAGGAGCCGCGCCACGCCCGAAGGTCACAGCGTCCACCGCCTTGCCGGCGCCTTCGCCGCCCATTTCGTCGGCCATCCCGTGCGCGCCAGCAGCCCGCAGGGGCGCTTCGCCGAGGGCGCGGCGGCGCTGGACGGCCTGCGGCTGGACCACGCGGAGGCTTGGGGCAAGCACATGTTCCTGCGCTTCGACGGCTCCCGCCTTGATGGTCCTGTCTGGCTGCGGGTGCATCTGGGGCTGTACGGCATGTGGCGGTTCGCCGGCCCCGGCCTGTCCGGCATGGGGCGCCGCAGCCGGGCGGGGGCTGAGCAGGGCGAGGACGGCGCCCCCCTGCCCCGCGGCGCCGTCCGGCTGCGGTTGGCGACGGGCGCGCACCTGGCCGACCTCAGCGGGCCGACCGCCTGCGAGCTGATGGCCACGCCGGAAAAGCTGGCCGCCACCGGCCGGCTCGGCCCCGACCCTCTGCGCGCGGACGGGCGGCCCGGCAAGGCGTGGGACATCATCCACGCCTCCCGCATGGCCATCGGCCAGTTGCTGATGCGGCAGGACGTGGTGGCCGGCATCGGCAACATCTACCGGGCTGAGCTGCTGTTCCGCGCCGGCATCGAGCCGCACCGCCCCGGCCGCGACATCGCCCGCGCGCAGTGGGACGCGCTGTGGCGGGACATGCGCGCCCTGCTGCGGGACGGCGTGCGGGATGGCGCGATCATCACCACCCGCCCGCGCCACCGCCCCGCCGGGTGCAGCGCGCGGGAGGCGCGGTGCTACGTGGCCCACCGCGCCGGACAGCCCTGCCGGGTGTGCGGCGCGCCGGTGCAGGCGGAGGACATGGCAGGACGGCAGCTCTACTGGTGCGCCACGTGCCAGGCCGGTTGATCCCGCCGCCGCCGCTCGCCATGTGATGGCGTGATGACCTGCGGACCAGCATGACCGACCCTTATCAAACCCTTGGCGTGGCGAAGGACGCCTCGGCCGACGACATCCGCCGCGCCTACCGCAAGCTCGCCAAGCAGCACCACCCGGACCTGAACCCGGGCAGCAAGGCGGCGGAAGCCAGGTTCAAGGAGGTTTCCGGCGCCAACGACCTGCTGTCCGACCCGGACAAGCGCGCCCGGTTCGACCGCGGCGAGATCGACGCCGCCGGGGACCCGAGGCCGGAGCGCGCCGGCTATCGCAGCTACGCCGACGCCGGTGCCGGCGCGCGCTACGGCGGGGCGGATGCCGGGGGCATGGGGGACATCTTCGCCGACCTGTTCGCCCAGGCCAACGAGCGCAACAGCCGGCCCATGCGGGGGCGGGATGCCGCCTACACCCTGACGGTCGATTTCACTGACGCCATCAAGGGCGTGCAGCAGCGCATCACCTTGCCGGACGGCCGCTCGCTGGAGGTGCGCGTGCCCCCCGGCATGGAGGACGGGCAAACGCTGCGCCTGCGCGGCCAGGGCGGGGAAGGCGCCAACGGCGGCCCGGCGGGCGACGCGCTGATCGAGGTGCACGTGCATCCTCATCCGGTGTTCCGCCGCGAGGGCTGCGACATCCACCTGGACCTGCCGGTCACGCTGAAGGAGGCGGTGCTGGGCGGCCGGGTGACGGTGCCCACCGTCACCGGTTCCGTGGCCATGACGGTCCCGCGCCGCTCGGACACGGGCACGGTGCTGCGCCTGCGCGGCCGCGGCGTGCCGGCGCACGGCAGCCGCCCGGCGGGCGACCAGCTGGTGAGGCTGAAGGTGGTGCTGCCGGATGCCGACGACGCGCTCGAGGCCCTGCTGCGGGACTGGATGCCGGCGGACGAGGTGAACCCGCGCGAGAACATGATGGAGGCATCGTGATCACGCTGGAGATGCTGCCGCAGCGCGTCGCCGGGGCGCGGTTGGAGGATGTCAGCCGCTGGGTGGCGCTGTCCTGGGTGCGCCCGGACGGCATGGCCGGCGCCTGGCGGTTCCGCGACATCGACGTGGCGCGGGTGCGGCTGATCATGGAGCTGCGGGACGAGCTGAGCCTGGGCGAGGACGCGCTGCCGACGGTGCTGTCGCTGATGGACCAGCTTTACGAGGCTCGGCGGCAGATGCGGGCGGTGCGGGACGCGGTCGGCGCGGCCCCGCCGGAGGTGAGGGAGGTTATCCTGCGGGCGTTGCCGGGCGAGCATGGCTGACGACAGGCCGCGGATGACGGAGCGGGCTGCGGCGGAGTTGGCGGCCCGGCAGACGCGGGAGGCAGCGGCGTTGCGGGCCAACCTGCGCCGCCGAAAGGAGCAGAGAAAGCCGGAAGGCGATGATCGGCCCGCTGAAAAGCCGGGAGGGGCTGGGGGACGTGGATTCGAACCACGATAAGCAGAGTCAGAGTCTGCTGTCCTACCGTTAGACGATCCCCCAGCAGCGGATGGTCAGCTAGCATCGGCAGGCGCGGGACGCAATGCGGCGGCTGTTTGTTTGATCTCTGCGCAGCCGTGCGCTAGACCAAGCGGCATGGAGGGGTGGCCGAGCGGCTGAAGGCGGCGGTTTGCTAAACCGTTGTGCACTGTAAAGGTGTACCGTGGGTTCGAATCCCATCCCCTCCTCCACACCTTGAAGCAAACTCGCCAGCAAGCTTCTGCGGTCCTCGCCGGCTGCGACGGCGCGCTTGGCAGGTTCTTGCTACGATCCTGGCGGCACCGGGCTGCACGCCGCCGCCGTGGACCGCGCCAGCAAGATCATGCGCCGCGCCGCTACTCCCGCCCCAGCCATCTCGCCCAGCGCGTGGGTCAGCAACGGGTTGGACAGCAGCGCGTGCGCCGCCGCGTTGACCGCAACCTCGGACCCGGCCACCAGCCCCGCCGCCAGCACGGTGCGCCGCAGCAGCCCCAGCGTGCCCAGCAGCCCCGGCCGCATCCCGTGCAGCGCCGCCACCTGGCGCACCAGCCGCACGCCGCGCCACGCCACCAGCAGCACCGCAAGCGACGGCGCCGGCGTGGCCGCGATCCCGGCTGCCATCTGGAACGCCGCCGTCCGCCCGAGCGCGTCCGACCGTGCCCGCATGGCGGCGACCGGGCCGGCGCGCAGCAGGGCCAGGATCGCGTCCGGGTCGTTGGCCGCGTCGATCGCGGGCACCAGCACGCCTGCATCCGGCAGCGTGGCGGCCCAGGCGCGGGCGGCGGCGTGGATGCGGCCGGCCTCGCCGCTGCCCAGGGCGGCGCGCAGCCGGTCCACCCGGGCCAAGCCGAACAGCCCGCGCAGCTCGCGCGCCACGGCGGCGAACAGCAGGCCGAACCCGGCCGCGGCCACCGCCAGCGTCAGCCAACCGAGCCAAGCCGCCCGGTCGAATTGCGCCGCCACGAAGTTCGCGGTCTGCAACGCCGCCAGCCCCATCGCGAGCACGGCAGCCCCGGCGAGGGCCAGTCCGGCGCCGCCAGCGCGTGGCGCCGGGTCCAGCAGCGGCTCGGCGGCCGGCAGCTCAGGCTCCAGACGGGGCGCCGCCGGGTCCTCGATCACCACGCGCGACCCAGACCCTCTCACAGCACGTCGTCCAGCAGGAAGGCGAGCAGCGCGTCCAGCCCAATCTGCGGCACGCCGGCGCGGCCCGCCCCGGGCAGGCGGGTCGGCTCGAAATCCGGCAGGTCGAAGAAGTCGCCGGCCCAGAACGCGTCGTCCGGCGGCGCGTCCGGCACCTCGCCGGGGTAGGACAGCCCGACCCCCTGCCCGGCGATCCGTCCGCGCACGGCGGACACGCTGCGGCCTTCCAGCTGCAAGGTCGCGTCCTCCGTGCACTTGACGGAGGCAATGGCGAAGTGGCGCGCCGCCACGTCGCCGCCGGCGGGGGTGAGCGCCGTCATCAACGCCCGCAGGTTGCCGCGCTGCCGGCTGGCGACGTGGTCCGCCTTGGTGGCGGCGTAGGCGACCCGGCGGATCACGGGCGGCGGACGGCGGAGCGCGAGCAAGGCGGTCAGCGCGTCCGTCCAGGAGAAGCGCCAGCGCAGCGCCCCGGAGGCGGCGGCGAGGGCGGAACGGGCGTCGGTGAAGCTGTCCAGCCCGCCATGCAGGGCGGAAAGCAGGTCGGCCAGCACCACCATGCGGTCCAGGTGGCCGAACAAGGGAGACACCAGGTCCTCCCGCACCGCGCCCCGGTAGGCGTCGTACCGCTCCGTCATCAGCTGAGCGAGGCCACCCCTTCCTTGCAGCGAGCCGCGCATCGGGAAGAACGCCGTCCAGGGCGGCTCCGCGCCAGGGGCGGGCATGAGGAACCGGCCAGGCTGCAGGAAGGCCAGGCCCTCCTCGTCGCGCAGCCGGTGCAGCGCTTCCCGGTACAGCCGGTGCCCGGCGGCAGCGAGCGACTCGTCCCGTGCGGCCCCGGCGGGCAGCCCGGCGATGAATTGCAGGAAGCTCCGCGCCGTGCCCCGGCCCTCCATCCGCCGCAGGACGCCGTCCGACCAGGCGGGGAAGGACATGGCGAGCAGGGGCAAGTCCAGCAGCCACTCGCCCGGGTAGTCCAGCAGCTCCAGCCGGACCACCCGCGGCGGCAGGGCGCCTGCCAGGCCGGTGCGCGGCAGCGTCAGCTCCAGCGCCAGCAGCGAGACGGCGCCGGTGCGGGCGGGCCAGGCTGGCGGGTCGGCGGCCAAGGCGCGCAGGTGGGCGGCTTCGTCGAAGCGCGGCAGCGCACCGGCGCCGGCGGGGGCGAGGCGCACCCCAAGCCGGCGACCGCCGAGCCGGGCCGCCAGAGCAGGCAGAGTGGGCGCACCGGCGCCGAAGGCCAGCAGGTTGGACGCCAAGGAGGTGAGGAAGGCGGTCTTGCCGGCCCGCGCCAGCCCCGTCACCCCGATGCGGACGGTGCCGCCGACGAGTCCCGCCAGGTTGGGGCCGGCCAGGGCCGCAGGAAGGCCCGGGATCAGCTGGCGCGTTCGATCAGCTCGATCTTGTAGCCGTCCGGGTCCTCGACGAAAGCGATCACGGTGGTGCCGTGCTTCACCGGCCCGGCCTCGCGCGCCACCTTGCCGCCGCCCGAGCGCACCGTCTCGCACGCCGCCGCCACGTCCGGCACCCCCACGGCCAGGTGGCCGAAGCCGCTGCCGATGTCGTAGGGCGCTTCCTGGTCCCAGTTGTGGGTCAGCTCGATCTCGGCCTGGTCCGGGTTGCTGGCATAGCCGACGAACACGAGGGTGTAGCGTCCGCCGGGCACCTCGTTGCGGCGCAGCACCTCCATGCCCATCAGCTTGGTGTAGAAGGCGATGCTCTTGTCGAGATCCTTCACGCGGATCATCGTGTGCAGGTAGCGGCTCATGGCGTTTCTCCGGTCGGTAGGTCCAG
>CAXTNC010000135.1:0-8869 GCA_964245495.1 uncultured Acetobacteraceae bacterium | reverse complement strand
GGTCCAAGCGAAGCAGCAAGGCCTGCCGGGTCACCCCGGCGGCGGCGCAGTCGGCGATCAGGCCGGCAAGCCGCTCTGGAGGCGAAGGCCGCACGCGGTTCAGGCGTCGGGAGCGAGCAGAGCGGCGGCGGGCCGGGATGCCCCGTCCAGCAACGCCGGGTCCCGGCAGCCGCTGCGGCCTTCCGGCCCGATGGCGGCGGCGCGGCCGATGCACTGGCGCAAGGTGCACCCAGCCGCGTGCCGGCACGCCGTGATGCGCTCCGCCGCCAGCATCGCGTCCACGTGGCGGCCCTGGAACCGGCTGATGCCGTGCTGCCTGCCCCAGGCGACGGCGGCCTCCGTTTCCGCCCGGTGCAGGACGATCCGCTCCGGCCCGAACCCGGCGATGACAGCGGCCAGCTGGCGGCGCTCCCGGGCGGCCAAGGCGGCCATGCGCGGGGACCAGTCCAGCTTCAGCAAGTCAGGCCCGAGCGCGGCGGGCCGGGCGAGCAGCAGGGTGGCGTGATCCATCCCATCCAGCACGACGGCTGCGCCGGCCAGCCGCAGCCTGGCCGCGGTTGCCTGGAAGTGCGGCAAGTCGGCCACGGCCTCCATGAAATGCAGCTCCACGCCCAGGGCGGCGCTGCCAGGCAGGGACGCGGCGAAATCCAGCAGCGCGGCCGACGATGCGCCGGCCAGGGTCAGGTTGAGGTGCAAGGCTGCGCCGGCCGGCAGGTGGCTGACTGCGCCCAGCACGCGCCCGTCGAGCCGGGCCGCCAGGTGGCGCGACAGGAACGGATCGTCCATGCCGGGCAGGGCCGCGCCCACCTGCGCCTCCAGCACGGCAGGCGGGACCAGCAGCTCCTGGAACAGCTGCGCCACGCTTCCCCCGGTGATCTGCACGGCCGTCTGCCGCCGCATGAGGTCAGGGAGCGGGACGGATGCCAGCACCGCTTCGGTCGCTGCCATGGCGCCAAGCAGGGCGGGCGGGTCCTTCGGCGCGGGCAGGCTGGTCGAGACGGCGCCGACGTAGGCGCGGACGGCCGCCTCGTCGGCCGGAAGCGACCACAGCGCCAGGAGACGGTCCATCCCTGGCGCTTCCGTGCGGAACAGGCGGGACAGGGTGGGAACCAAGGCCGTGCCGGCGGCCGTGGCGCTCAGCATCACCAGGTCCCCGTTGGGGCAAGCGAACACCTGGCCGCCATGCGCCTTCACCACGCCGTCCAGCAGCGCCGAGGCGATGCGGCGATGGTGCGGCCGCGGGCCGGGAACATGCAGCCGCGACAGGTGCAGCGCCAGGACGCAGATGGGCGCACGGCCGCGCGCCGCCCAGTCCAGCGCCAAGCCCACAGCGTGGCGCAGCGGGTTGACCGGGTTCCCTGCCGTCATGGCAACCGATTTGCCAGCGCCCTGCCGCTGCCCCTCCGCCGCGCCCAGCATGCCTATCGCTTCCCCGTGCCGATAACCCTACGATGCGCCGCGATGGTTGATCGGCCGTTAACTCAGAAAGCTCCCGGCTGGCTGCTGCCCGGTGCGCGGGTGTATGCCATCGGCGATGTCCACGGTTGCGACGACCGGCTGGCTGACCTGCACAGGCAGGCGGCGGACGACCTCGCCCGGTTCCCAGCCGAGCGCCCGCTGCTGGTGCACCTGGGCGACTACATCGACCGTGGCCGCGCTTCCGCCGCCGCCGTGCGCCGTCTCCGTGCCGGGCCGGCAGGCGGCATGCCGACCGTGTGCCTGCGCGGCAACCATGAGCAGATGCTGCTGGACGCCCTGGCCCACGGCGGCGACCATCGGGACGATTGGCTGCGCAACGGCGGGGACGCGACGCTGCGAAGCTGGGGGGTCAGCCCGACCCAGCCGGCTGCCGCATGGGCGGCGGCGATGGCGCCGGAGCTGCCGTTCCTGCGCGCCTTGCCGCTGTTCCACGAGCTGGACGGCTACGTGTTCGTGCACGCCGGGTTGCGGCCGGGATTGGCCATGGGCTTGCAAATGGAGGCCGACATGCTTTGGATACGCGAGGGCTTCCTCGACTGGGGCGGCCCGCTGCTGCCCGAGTCGCCCGGCACCGTGGCCGTGCACGGCCACACCCCGGCGCGGCGGCCGGAGGTGCGGCGCAACCGCATCGGCATCGACACGGGGGCTGTCGCGGGCGGCGCGCTCACTTGCGCCGTGCTCGAAGGCGACACAGTGCGCTTCCTCAGCGCGTAAAGTGCGGGCGGCAGGCCCGAGATCGGCTGCCAAGGAAACGAGCCTCGCTTTACGGCGCCCCGCGCATCCCCAGCACGTCGGCCATGTCGTAAAGCCCAGCGTCCCGCCCCACGGCCCACCTCGCCGCCTGCACCGCGCCCGCCGCGAAAACCCGGCGGTCGAATGCGCGGTGGGTCAGCGCGACGTGTTCGTCCCCCGCCGCGAACAGCAGGGTGTGCTCCCCCACCACCTGGCCGCCGCGCAGGGACGCGAAGCCGATCGCGCCGGGCGGGCGGGGGGCGGTGCGGCCGTCACGGCCGCCCTGGGCCACATCCTCCAGCGCCACGCCGCGGCCCCGTGCCACCGCCCGGCCCAGGCCGATGGCCGTGCCGGAAGGCGCATCCACCTTCTGGCGATGGTGCATCTCGACGATCTCGGCATCATACCGCTCAGCCGGCAGGGCGGCGGCCATGCGCTCCGCCATCGCCAGCACGAGGGTGACGCCGGGCGCGAAATTCGGCGCGTACACCACGGGAACCGCAGCCGCGGCCGAGCGGACCGCCATTTCGTCCGCCGCGCTCAGCCCGGACGTGCCGAGCACCCAGGCGACGCCGGCCTGCGCAAGCAGCGCGGCGTGACGCTGCACGGCGCTGGCATGGGTGAAGTCGATCACCACGTCTGCCCCCGCCGTCACAGCCTCGACCGGCTGGCCCGAGCGGGAGGAGCCGCCGGCGAAGCCGAATCCGGCCCGCTCCACCTCCTCCGCGAGCAGCCGCCCCATGCGGCCTGTGCAGCCAGCGATGGCGACCCGCGGCGTCAGGTGCGGCCGTCAAAGAAGGCGGCGACCTTGGCGAAGAATCCTTCGTGCTCCGGGCTGCCGTTCTTGTGGCGCTCCGCCTCGGCCTCGAACTCCTCCAGCAGCTCGCGCTGGCGCTTGGTGAGCTGCTGCGGCGTTTCCACCGCGACCTGCACATACATGTCGCCGCGTGCGGCGCTGCGCAGCACGGAGAAGCCCTTGCCGCGCAGGCGGAACTGATCGCCGGTCTGCGTGCCCGGCGTGACCTTCACCTTGGCGCGGGAGCCGTCGATCACCGGCACCTCCACGTCCCCGCCCAGCGCCGCCTGCGTCAGCCGCAACGGCACCCGGCAATAGATGTTCGCCCCATCGCGCTGGAAGATGTCGTGCGGGCGGATGGCGACGTGCACGTAAAGGTCGCCCGCCGGGGCGCTGGCCGCACCTGCCTCGCCTTCGCCGGCCAGGCGGATGCGCACGCCGTCCTCCACGCCGGCCGGGATGGAGACGGACAGCGTGCGCTCCCGCGGCACCGTGCCTGCCCCGCTGCACACCCGGCACGGGTTGCGCACCACCCGGCCTGCGCCGCCGCAGGTGGGGCAGGACCGCTCCACCAGGAAGAAGCCCTGCTGCGCCCGCACCTTGCCGGAGCCGCCGCAGGTGGTGCAATTTTCCCGTTCGGCCTGCTTGCTGGCCGAGCCGGTGCCGGCGCAAGCGTCGCAGCTGACCCGGGTGGGCACGCGCAGATCGACCTTGGTGCCGGCGAACGCGTCTGCCAGGTCGATCTCGACTTGGGCGCGCAGGTCGGACCCGGCGCGGGTGCGCGTGCCGCCGGGTCCGCGCCGGCCGCCCATGAACTCGCCGAACATCTGGTCGAAGATGTCGCCGAGGCCGCCTTCCTGGAAATTGAACCCGGCTGACCCGCCGCCACCGCCGTTCTCAAACGCGGCGTGACCGTAACGGTCGTAAGCCGCCCGCTTCTGGTCGTCCTTGAGGACTTCGTAGGCCTCGCTGACTTCCTTGAACTTCGCTTCCGCGGCCTTGTCGCCCGGATTGCGGTCCGGGTGCCATTTCATCGCAAGCTTGCGATAAGCCTTCTTCAGGTCATCGGCGGAGGCCTCACGCTGCACTTCCAGAAGCGCGTAAAAATCCTGCTTGGCCAACTGCGTTCTTTCAATCGCAAGGCAGACGCTGCACCGCCACGCCTGCCGGGGCGGAGCGCCCTGCTAGCTTAAAACGCCATGCATGAGTTTGGCCAGGAGCTTGACGCTCCTGGCCATGGTCCTCAAGCGGACTTCTTGCGGTCGTCCACTTCCTCGAACTCGGCATCGACGACCTTCTCGCCGGGCCTGGCTTCATCGGCCGGTCCCGCCGCAGGCGCCTCGGATTGCGCCTTGTAGACGGCCTCGCCGATCTTCATCGCCGCCTGCGTCAGCCGGTCCGACGCGGAAGACATCGCCGCGGCCTCGCTGCCTTCGAGGGCTGACTTGGCGGCGGCCAGCGCCGCTTCCGCTTCACCCTTGTCGGCAGGCGGCAGCTTGTCGCCGTGCTCGGACAGGCTCTTCTCAACCGAGTGGACCGTCGCTTCCAGCTGGTTGCGCGCCTCCACCTCGGTACGCTTGGCCTTGTCCGCGTCGGCGTTGGCCTCCGCCTCGCGCACCATCTGCTGGATGTCGGCTTCCGACAGCCCGCCGCTGGCCTGGATGCGGATTTGCTGCTCCTTGCCGGTGGCCTTGTCCTTCGCCTGCACCGAAACGATGCCGTTGGCGTCGATGTCGAACGTGACCTCGATCTGCGGCACGCCGCGCGGGGCTGGCGGGATCTCGGCCAGGTCGAACTGGCCCAGCATCTTGTTGTCGGCAGCCATCTCCCGCTCGCCCTGGCTGACCTTGATGGTCACCGCGCGCTGGTTGTCGTCGGCGGTGGAGAAGGTCTGGCTCTTCTTGGTCGGGATGGTGGTGTTGCGCTCGATCAGCCGGGTGAACACGCCGCCCAGCGTCTCGATGCCCAGGCTCAGCGGGGTCACATCCAGCAGCAGCACGTCCTTCACGTCGCCCTTGAGCACCGCGCCCTGGACTGCAGCGCCGATGGCCACGACCTCGTCCGGGTTCACGTTGCGGGCCGGCTCGCGGCCGAAGAACTGCTTGACCGCCTCGATCACCTTGGGCATCCGGGTCATGCCGCCGACCAGGATCACGTCATCGATCTCGTTAGCTGCGACCCCCGCATCCTTCAGCGCTGCCTTGCATGGGCCAAGGGTCCGCTGGATCAGGTCATCGACCAAGCTTTCCAGCTTCGCGCGGGTGAGCTTCATCACCAGGTGCTTGGGGCCTGAGGCATCAGCCGTAATGAATGGGAGGTTGATCTCGGTTTCCTTGGAGGAGGACAGCTCGATCTTGGCCTTCTCCGCCGCCTCCTTCAGCCGCTGCAACGCCAGCTTGTCGGTGCGAAGGTTGATGCCCTGGTCGCGCTTGAACTCGTCCGCCAGGTAGTCGATCACCCGGCCGTCGAAGTCCTCGCCGCCGAGGAAGGTGTCGCCGTTGGTGGACTTCACCTCGAACACCCCGTCGCCGATCTCCAGCACGGAGATGTCGAACGTGCCGCCGCCGAGGTCATACACGGCGACCGTGCCGTGGTTCTTCTTGTCCATGCCGTAGGCGAGCGCCGCTGCGGTCGGCTCGTTGATGATGCGCAGCACCTCAAGGCCGGCGATGCGGCCGGCGTCCTTGGTGGCCTGGCGCTGGGCGTCGTTGAAGTACGCCGGCACCGTGATGACGGCCTGGTCGACCTTCTCGCCGAGGTAGCTTTCCGCCGTCTCCTTCATCTTGCCGAGCACGAAGGCGCTGACCTGGCCCGGCGCGTACTTCTCGCCGCGCGCCTCGACCCAGGCGTCGCCGCTGTCGCCGCGCACGATGGCGAACGGCACCATGCCCTTGTCCTTGGCCACCAACGGGTCATCGAACCGGCGGCCGATCAGGCGCTTGACGGCGAACAGGGTGTTGGTGGGGTTGGTGACGGCCTGCCGCTTGGCGCTCTGTCCGACGAGGCGCTCCCCGCTGTCGGAGAAGGCGACCATGGAGGGGGTGGTGCGGGCGCCCTCGCTGTTCTCGATCACGCGGACATCCTTGCCCTCCATGATCGCCACGCACGAGTTGGTCGTGCCCAGGTCGATGCCGATGACCTTGCTCATTCAGAACTCCTTGTTAGCGGTCCCATGCAGCCCGAAGCACTGCGCGGGACCCCCGGGATTGTGACAGGCGGGGATGTATTGAGCCGGGAGGGGCTGGGCAAGTGGGGCAGGCGGTTTTTCCACGTTGCCAAACTCGCCTTGCTCGGGAGACGGCGCGGCGCGCAGGTTGGCTTCGATGAGCAGCCGTGAAGACGGGAAGGCGCCGCCCCACGAAGGCCTTGCAATGATCCGATTGCTGGATGCTGAGGCATTGCATGGCTTTGGGTTGACGGCGCCGGAAGCTGACATCGCGGCAGAGGCCGCCAACATGCTGACCTGCAAGCCATTCAACCTGGTGGTCGTGGCGCACGCCAACGGCTACCCTGTTGAGGTCGTCGTTAGCGGGATAGCCGTCGTCTATGAACCCAGCCTTCCTCAAACCATATCGGGCATGACCCTGTTCGCCGAGAATGGCTTCGTCATGGGTCCGGCAGCCTTCAGTTCCGGCCTGGAAACCGTCAAGGCTATGCTACATGAGCTATATCGACTCAAGACGAGCTTGGTCGGTCGGGCCGGCACAGCAATCGCTGGCCCGATGGTCACTGTTGAAACCACCGCAGCCCATCGGTTTGCGGACAAGGCAGCAACCGCTTTGATCAGCAAGTAAGGGTTTGCGCGCGTAACAACGTCTCCGGCCTGCACCTCGGGGCGTCTTACAGGGGTGGAGTGCCAAGATCGTGAATGATCTTGCTGTCGAGCTGAAAGGCCTGAGTGCGAGCGCTGTCATCAAGAACACGTTTTCCTTGCGTGGACGTGGGCTGGTTCTTGTGCTCGAAAACCTTCAAGGCAGCTTCATCTGCGGCGATGCCGTCACGAGCCGAAGAGGCGTGTCCTCTTTCACAGGTCCCGAATTCCTGGACTACAGGGACAGCGCGGGGGCCAAGGTGGCGGCACTGTGCATCATAGCGATTGACCCGAATGCGGCGGCGATTTTCCAGGAAGGCGACCCGATAAGCTTCGTGCCGTCCTCAGGTTAAACCCAGGCCAGCCTTTTCAAGCTACGTCCCAAGCTGTGGCTCCGCCGCCTTCGCCACCACCACCATCGCCGGGCGCAGCAACCGCCCGTTCAGCGTCCACCCGGCGGTCCAGGACTGGATCACCGTGCCCGGCGGGTGCTCCGCCGAGGGCTGCTCCGCCATCGCCTGGTGCAGGTTGGCGTCGAACGGCTTGCCGGTCGGGTCCACCCGGGCGATGCCATTGCGCTCCAGCAGGGACAAGAACGAGCGCTCCACGCCCTCGAACCCGTCGCGCAACTTGCCCACGATGTCCGGCTCGCCGGGCTGCTGGCCGGGAAGCTGGTCCAGGCCGCGGCGCAGGTTGTCAGCGGCCTCCACCACGTCGCGGGCGAACTTCTGCACGGCGAACTGGCGCGCGTCATCCGCGTCGCGCTTGGCCCGGGTCCGCACGTTGGCCATCTCGGCCTCCGAGCGCAGCCACTTCTCACGGAACTCCTCCCGCTCGGCTTCCAGCTCCGCGATGCGCGCGGTTGCCGCCGCCATGAGCTGCTCGGGCATCTCGCCGGTGGGAAAGATCGGCTCCGCCGCGTCGGGCGTGACCTGCGAGGGATGGGTGTCGCTGCTGTCCATGGCGGCAGAGTTAGGGCGGCGGCGGAAATGGAACAAGGCCATGCCGGGTCAGCCCAGCAGGCGGCCGATCACCCGCGCCGTGTAGTCCACCACGGGGATGATGCGCCCGTAGTTGATCCGCGTCGGCCCGATCACGCCGATGGCGCCCACGATGCGGTCCGCCTCGTTGCGCGCCGGCGCCACCACCATGGACACGCCGGCGGCGCCGAACAGCCCGCTCTCGGCGCCGATGAAGATGCGCACCCCATCCGACTGCTCGGCCAGCTCCAGCAGCCGCAGCATGGTGTCCTGGGTTTCCAGCCGGTCGAACAGCACCTGGATGGCGCTCAGCCGCTCGATCTCCGTCACGTCCGCCAGCAGCCGGCCCTGGCCGCGCACGATCAGGCTGCCGCCGGAGCCGCTGGCCCAGGTCGCCAGCCCCGCCGCCACCACGGCGGCCGAAAGCGCGTCCAGCTGGGTGCGGTCGGCCGCCATCTCCGCGCCCACGATGGCGCGCAGGTCCGGCAGGGAGCGGCCGGACAGGCGGGCATTGAGGTAGTTGCCCGCGTGGGTCAAGGAGGACGGCGGCAGCCCGGCGGGCGTCTCGATGACGCGGTTCTCCACCTGGCCGTCCTCCCCCACCAGCACCACCAGCGCCCGCCCCGGCCCGAGCGGGACGAACTCGATGTGGCGAACTGCCCCCTCGCTTTTCGGCGCCAGCACCAGGCCTGCGGCGGCGGACAGCCCGGACAGCATGGAGGACGCATCCGCCAGCGTGTCCTGCAAGGAGCGGCCGTTGGCTTCCAGCGCGCGGCCCACCTGGTCGCGCTCGTCCTCCGTCAGCTCGCCCCTTTGCAGCAGCCCATCCACGAACAGCCGCAGCCCCCGGTCGGTCGGCAGCCGGCCGGCGGAGGTGTGGGGGGCGAACAGCAGCCCGGCCTCCGTCAGGTCCGCCATCACGGCGCGGATGGAAGCGGGGGAGAGCGGCATGGGCAGGCGGCGGGCCAGGGTGCGGCTGCCCACGGGGCCGCCGGTCGCCACGAACTGCTCGACGATCTCGCGCAGCACGGCGGCGCTGCGCGGGTCGAGGCCCGGCGGCAGGTGCGGGCG
>CAXTNC010000134.1:0-8889 GCA_964245495.1 uncultured Acetobacteraceae bacterium | reverse complement strand
CGTTTACAGCGTGGACTACCAGGGTATCTAATCCTGTTTGCTCCCCACGCTTTCGCGCCTCAGCGTCAGTCAAGGACCAGGTCGCCGCCTTCGCCACCGGTGTTCTTCCCAATATCTACGAATTTCACCTCTACACTGGGAATTCCACGACCCTCTTCCCCACTCTAGCCCACACGTCTCGAAGGCCGTCCCCAGGTTAAGCCCAGGAATTTCACCCCCGACTGTGCAAACCGCCTACGCGCCCTTTACGCCCAGTCATTCCGAGCAACGCTAGCCCCCTTCGTATTACCGCGGCTGCTGGCACGAAGTTAGCCGGGGCTTCTTCTGCGGGTACCGTCATCATCGTCCCCGCCGAAAGGGCTTTACAATCCGAAAACCTTCTTCACCCACGCGGCATTGCTGGATCAGGCTTGCGCCCATTGTCCAATATTCCCCACTGCTGCCTCCCGTAGGAGTCTGGGCCGTGTCTCAGTCCCAGTGTGGCTGATCATCCTCTCAGACCAGCTACCGATCATAGCCTTGGTCAGCCATTACCCAACCAACTAGCTAATCGGACGCAGGCTGCTCGTCAGGCGCATTGCTGCTTTGGCCCACAGGCGTCATGCGGTATTACCCCCAGTTTCCCAAGGCTATCCCCCACCCAACGATACATCCCTACGCGATACTCACCCGTCCGCCACTTGGTGCCCGAAAGCACCCCGTGCGACTTGCATGTGTTAAGCATGCCGCCAGCGTTCGCTCTGAGCCAGGATCAAACTCTCAGGTTCATCATGCCAGCACTCACGCACCAGCACTCAGAACATAACCCCAGCCATCACCAAACAAACCAAACCAAGCGCACAGCAAAACCAAACCATAACGCATCAAAAGATACATCAAGGCCAAAGCATCCCAAGCACCAAATCCAGCCAGCCCAGCAACAGCCCAGGCACAAAACCCAAACCATCACCAACAAACCAAACCAAACCTAGGCCACCCATCCCATCCCAGCAGTCACCCACCAAAACAGAACAAGCAAAAAGGACGCCGCCAACATATCCCTTCCAACATCAGATGCAGTTTTCAAGGAACGGAAGCTTGTCGGACGCACCATCATATGGCGCGTCCGGTGAAGAGCTATCTAGGGGGACCGATGAGCCGTGTCAACGCGATGACAGCGAGTTTTCTGCCCCGTTGTGATGATCCGCCATGCGCAAGCGCGAGATGCCTGCCATCAACGCGCCAACCCGCCAGGCTTGAAGCCTCTTTTCCATTGGAAAAGAGGCCTCCGCATCAGGCTGCCTCGGCCAAGCGGCCGTTGATCACCAAGCCGTCCCGGTCCGCGCTCACGCGAACGATGTCTCCGTCATGGATCGTGCCCTCCAGCAGCGATCCCGCCAGGGGATTCTGCAGCATGCGCTGGATCACCCGCTTCAGCGGCCGGGCGCCGTACACCGGGTCGTAGCCCGCCTCGCCCAACCAACCCGTCGCCCGCTCATCCAGGTCAAGCGTGATGTGCCGGTCGGCCAGCAACGCCTGCAGCCGCTGCAGTTGGATGCGCACGATGGCCGCCATGTCCGTGCGGGCCAGACGGTGGAACTGCACGATCTCGTCCAGGCGGTTCAGGAACTCCGGCCGGAAATGCTCGCGCACCACCCGCATGACCTGCGCCTGCACCAGCGCCGTGGTGTCGCCTTCCGGCTGGGCGGCCAGCAGGTCGCTGCCCAGGTTGGAAGTGAGCACGATGATGGTGTTGCGGAAATCGACCGTCCGCCCCTGCCCGTCCGTCAGCCGCCCGTCGTCGAGCACCTGCAGCAGCACGTTGAAGACGTCCTCGTGCGCCTTCTCCACCTCGTCGAACAGGATGACCTGGTAGGGCCTGCGCCGCACCGCCTCCGTCAGCACGCCGCCCTCGTCGTAGCCGACATAGCCCGGCGGCGCGCCGATCAGCCGGCTGACGGAGTGCTTCTCCATGAACTCGCTCATGTCGATCCGCACCATCGCCCGGTCGTCATCAAACAGGAACGAGGCCAACGCCTTGGTCAGCTCCGTCTTGCCCACCCCCGTGGGGCCCAAGAACAAGAACGAGCCGATCGGCCGATTCGGATCCTGCAAGCCGGCCCTGGCGCGCCGCACAGCGTAAGCCACCGCCTTCAGCGCGTCCTCCTGCCCCACGACCCGGCGGCGCAACTCATCCTCCATGCGCAGCAGCTTGGAGCGCTCGCCTTCCAGCATCCGATCCACCGGCACGCCGGTCCAGCGGCTGACCACGCCGGCGATCTGGTCCTCCGTCACCGCCTCGTTCACCAGCCGCCCGCCCGACTGCCCAGCCGCGATCTGCTGCTCCAACTGCGGGATCACGCCGTACATCAGCTCAGACGCCCGGCCCAGGTCACCCCGGCGCTGTGCCACCTCCACCTCGCTGCGGGCCGCATCCAGCTGCTCCTTCAGCTTCTGCGACCCGGCAAGCTGGTCCTTCTCGGCATGCCACGCCGCCGTCATCGCGTCCGAGCGCTCCTCCAATTCGGCCAGCTCGTGCTGCAGCTTCTCCAGACGCTCGCGGGAGGCGGCATCCTCCTCGCGCTTGAGGGCCTCGCGCTCGATCCTGAGCTGCAGCAGCCGGCGGTCCAGCTCGTCCAGCGCTTCGGGCTTGCTGTCCACCTGCATCCGCAGCCGGCTGGCGGCCTCGTCCATCAGGTCGATCGCCTTGTCCGGCAGGAAGCGGTCGGCGATGTAGCGGCTGGACAGGGTTGCAGCCGCCACCAGCGCGCCGTCCGTGATGCGGACGCCGTGGTGCAGCTCGTACTTCTCCTTGATGCCGCGCAGGATGCTGATCGTGTCCTCCACGGACGGCTCGCCCACGAACACCGGCTGGAAGCGCCGGGCCAGGGCCGCGTCCTTCTCGACGTGCTTGCGGTACTCGTCGAGCGTGGTGGCGCCGATGCAGTGCAGCGCGCCGCGGGCCAGCTCGGGCTTGAGCAGGTTGGAGGCGTCCATCGCGCCGTCCGCCTTGCCGGCGCCGACCAGCGTGTGCATCTCGTCGATGAACAGGATCACCTCGCCCTGGGCGCCCTCGATCTCCTTGAGCACGGCCTTCAGCCGCTCCTCGAACTCGCCGCGGTACTTGGCGCCCGCCACCAGCGCACCGAGGTCGAGCGCCATCACCCGCTTGTTGCGCAGCGACTCCGGCACGTCGCCGTTGACGATGCGCAGCGCCAGGCCCTCGACGATGGCGGTCTTGCCGACGCCGGGTTCGCCGATCAGCACGGGGTTGTTCTTGGTGCGGCGGGCGAGCACCTGGATGGCGCGGCGTATCTCCTCGTCGCGGCCGATCACCGGGTCAAGCTTGCCGTCCCGCGCCACGGCGGTCACGTCACGGGCATACTTCTTCAGCGCGTCGAAGCCGTCCTCCGCGTTGGCGCTGGTCACCTTGCGGCCCTTGCGGATGTCCGCCACGGCCTTGTCCAGGGCCTGCGGCGTGGCCCCGGCCTGGCGCAGCGCGCGGGCGCCGGGTCCGTCGGAGGCGGCCAAGGCGAGCAGCAGCCGGTCCTGCGCCACATACTCGTCGCCGGCCTTGGCGGCGGCGCGCTCGGCGGCGTCGAGCAGGCGGACCAGCTCGGGGGTTGCCTGCGGCTGGCCCGCGCCGCCGCCTTGAACGCGCGGGTTGCGCGCCACCTCGGCATCGACCGCGACCTGGGCCGCCTTGGGGTCCGCCCCGGCGGCGCGCAGCAGGCCGGCCGCCGCACCTTCCTCGTCGTAGAGCAGCGCCTTGAGCAGGTGCTCGGGCGTCAGGCGCTGGTGGAAGTCGCGCACGGCGATGGTCTGGGCAGCTTGCAAGAAGCCGCGGGCGCGTTCGGTGAACTTCTCGATGTTCATGGATGTCCCTTTCGAGCAGGCGACAAGATCGGTTTCGCACGTCCCTCATCAGGCGACGTGCAGCACGACGGATTTGGGCAACTGGCCTGTTCAACTCAAGAGGTCCAGGGGCGCATCCCGCGGCGGCTGCCACATCCACCCTCGTGCTCCTGAACGAGCTTGGCCGCCCAACGGAACTGCCCGCGACCGGGCAACCATCCGTCGGGGCGCAAGCGCCATGCTGACCCGGATGAGGCTGCGGCGCGCCACGGAGCCGTTAATCGGGCCGAACCCCATCCACCCGGCGCGGGGCAGGTGCGCTTGCACCCTGGCTTGGGCGGCGCCCACCCGCCATCAGCCGCTCGTCATGCAGATGCGCGCTGATGGAACCGGACGGCGAGGCCGAGGGAGCGGATCGGCGTCTCAGGCCGAGCCGCTGAGGCGGCGGCGGAACCGGCCGATGCGCCCGACCCCGGCGAGCCTGCGGTCCAGGAAGGCCAGGGTTGCGGCATCGCCCTCACTGTCGTCCCGCACCCAATGGAGCAACGTCAAGCCGTACACCCCGGCCAGCAAGGCTCGCTTGGTGTACCAGTTCCAATCGGCGCTGCGGTCGCCGGCAGCGTGCCAGATCGCATCCACGGTGCGGGCAGTGACCCGCGTGGCGGCGGCTGGGTTGCGGCTCAGCACCGCCAGGCCGCGGCGCACCGCCTCCTTGGCCGGGCGGCTGGCCTCCAGGCGGCGGGCGATCACCGTGCGCACGCGCTCCGGCGTCCGGCCCTCCCCAGCGGTGCCGGCCATGCGCCGATCTGCCAGGTCGGCCCAGCTTTCCACCATGTCCACGGGGCCGATGGGGAACAGCAAGTCGGCGTCCGGCCCAGCTGCGCCTTGCAGGGCTGGGAGGTTCCAGCCCGGGAACGGCTTGGCTGCCACCAGCGCGTCCAGCGCCGCATCCCGCTCGTCCGACCGTTCCGGATAGGTCACGCGCCAGCCCTCGCCAGTTCCTCGTTGAAGCCGAACAGCCGCCAGTCGGTCATCCGCATGGGGTAGAGTATGCCATCCAGGTGGTCATTCTCGTGCTGGATGATGGCGGCCTGGAACCCGACAGCCTCGCCGCCCACCGGATTGCCGTCGCAATCCACCCCTGCATAGCGCACCCTGGCCCAGCGCGGCACGCCGGCCCGCATCCCAGGGATGGACAGGCAGCCCTCCCAGTGCAGCATCCGCTCCTCGCCCACCGGCTCGACCACCGGGTTGACGACGACCGAATTGGGCACGGGCGCGCCGCCTTCCGCCACGCGGCTGGCCGGCACGCGGAACACGAACAGCCGCAGCGGGACGTGGACCTGGGGAGCGGCAAGCCCGACGCCGGACGCATCCTCCATGGTTTCCATCATGTCCGCCGCCAGCTGGCGGATGGCGGGCGCGCCCGGGTCCGTCACCGGCTCGGCGCGCTGCAGCAGGACGGGGTGGCCCATGCGGGCAATCTTGAGGAGTGACATGGCGGCGAGGACCTGGGTTTGCGAAAGGCTTTGGCGGGATGCGGCGCGCATGATATAGCCACGGCCTCCGCGGGCGCTCAGCCCGCCGGACCCATTTATCACGCCCGCAGACGGGCGTCGCGGCAGGAGGTGTCGTCGAGTGCAGGTTCTGGTCCGAGACAACAACGTCGATCAGGCTTTGAAGGCCTTGAAGAAGAAGATGCAGCGCGAAGGCATCTTTCGCGAGATGAAGCTGCGCCGCCACTTCGAGAAGCCGTCCGAGCGCCGGGCGCGCGAGGCAGCCGAGGCCGTGCGCCGCGCCCGCAAGATGGAGCGCAAGCGCCTGGAGCGCGAAGGCTTCTAGTCTTCAAGGCGCCCGTTCAGGACGTGGGCGTGTCGCAGCCCGCGGACGGCAGGTGCTGATCCGGCTCGACCGTCACGTTGAAGCTGGCCTTGGCAAGGATGCGAGGCCCTTGGATGACCGTGAAGGTCCAGGTGCCTGACACCAGGGACCAGGGTTCCTCCAGCGTATAGCCGGTGTAGCTCCAGTGATCGGCGCTGGCGGTGCTCACGTTGGTTTCAGTCGTGCCGCTTTGGCCGTTCGGCAGCGTCCACAACGGGTGCTCAAGCTGGATCAGAACAGGTGCCACCTCGCCCAGCGGCAGGTTGGCAGCCTTGAACTCCATGCCGAACTGGCGGCAGAACGTGCCGTCGATGTCGGACCCGAGCTTCAGGAAGCGCGGATCATGCACGGCCGCCGAACCGGCCAGGTTGCCAGGCCGCGGTGGCTCCCTCGGCCCGGCTTCCTGCGCCGCCACCTCGCCGATGCGGCCGACTTGCAGGACGAGTTGCTCAGCCAAGGCCGGGCTGGCGGCAAGGCAGGCCAGGGCAGCCGCGCCCATGGTCCTCACCGCATTGGAACAGATGGAGGGATGCACCGCGCCGCCTCATGAGGTTGCGCTGCACCATGCCCCAACTCGCGCGGCATTGCACGGATTCAGCGGTCGGTCAGCCGCAGCTCGATCCGCCGGTTCTTGGCATAGGCGTCCGGGCTGTCCGCGGCGTCCACCGGCTGGAAGTCGGAGAACCCGGTGGCGGCGAGATGGTTCGCGGGCACGCCCTGGTCGATCAGCAGCTTGACCACGTTGATCGCCCGCTGCGAGGACAGCTCCCAGTTGGACGGGAACGCGCCGCGGGTGACCGGCAGCCGGTCCGCATGGCCGTCGACCCGCAAGATCCAGGGCAGCTCGGGCGGGATGTCGGCTGCGACGCCCTTGAGGGTGCCGGCAAGGGCGCGGACCTCGTCCTGCCCGGCCGCGCTCAACTCGGCGCTGCCGGCCGGGAACAGCACCTCGGACTGGAACACGAACCGGTCTCCCACGACTTGCACGCCGGGCCGGTTGGCCAGCACCTCGCGCAAGCGGCCGAAGAACTCGCTGCGGTAGCGCTGCAGCTCCTCCACCTTGGATGCCAGCGCCGCGTTCAGCCGCGACCCGAGATTGGCGATCTGCACGTCCTTCGCCTTGTCCGCCTGCTCCGACGCGTCAAGCGCTGCGGAAAGCTGCGCCATCTGGTCCCGCAACTCGGCCAGCTGGCGGTTCATCAGCGCGACCTGCGCCTCGTCAGCTTCGGCCAGCCTCTGCTCGTCCCTGAGCTGGGCGGCTGCGGCGGCGAGCGCCTTGCCGTCGGACAGCGCCTTCGCTTCCGCCGCGCGGGCTTGCACCGCCACGTCCGCAAGCTGGGACCGCAGCGCGGCGCTGCGGCCGCGCTCCAGCGAAAGCATGTCGGCAAGCTCCGCGACCCGGTGGTTCAGCTGGTCAAGCGCGCGGTCCTTGCCGGTGATCGCGACCGACAGGAGAGCTTGCGCCAGCACGAAGACCAGCAGCACGAAGATGATGACCATCAGCAGGGTGGACAGCGCGTCCACGTAGCCGGGCCAGGGATTCAGCGCCTCGCCGCCGCCCGAGCGCCGGCGCCTGCTCACGCGTGCGGCTGCCCCGCCAGCCCGGCGATGGTGCGGGTCAGCACGCGGATGTCGTTGCGCAGCTCGGATGTGCTCTGGGCGCGGCCCCGCTCCAGCTCGCCAACCAGCCGGCCCAGCGCGCCCTCGATGTTGCGCAGGTGGCCGCGCGCCGCATCGTCGCCGCCCCGCTCGCCCAGCCGCTGCAAGGCCGGGCCGAGCGAGGCCTGCGCTTCGGCGATCCGCAGCATCAACTGCTGGTTGCTGCGCATGGTGTCCGACAGCTGGCCGATGCGCTCCGTCAGCAGCACGATGGCGCCGTTGGCCTGCGCCCGGCCATCCTCGCCGCGCACCAGGATGCGCTGCAGGTTCTCCATGTTCTCCGCCGTCTGCTCCAGCAACGCTTGCACATAGACGGGGACGGACGCCTCCCCTTCCCCGCCCAGCACGCCGGAGGACAGCCGGGTCAGCCCAGCCAGCCATTCCTCCAATTCGTTGAAGAACCGGTTCTGCGCCTGCCCTGCCGTGAGGTCGAGGAAGCCCACCACCAGCGCGCCGGACAGGCCGAACATGGAGGAGGAGAACGCCGTGCTCATGCCTTGCAGCGGCCGGGCCAGGCCGCTCTTCAACTGGTCAAACAGCACGGTCACGTCGCCGGCGCCCACGGACATGCCGTTGATGACCCCCGCCACGGCCCCCACGGTCAGCAGCAGGCCCCAGAACGTGCCGAGCAGGCCGAGGAAGATCAGCAGCCCCGTCATGTAGCGCGACAGCTCACGGCTTTCGTCCAGGCGGCTGGACAGGCTGTCCAGCAAGGAGCGCATGGCCGGGGCGGAGATGGTGAACCGCTCGGTGCCGCCGCCCTGCTTGCCTTCGGAGGAGCGGGACGCCAGCATCGCCGCCATCGGCGCCAGCAGCACGGGCGGCGGCAGCCCGGCCAGGCGGGCGCGGGCTTGCTGGAAAGTCTCGATCCAGCGCACCTCCGGGGTCAGCCGCAGCACCTGGCGCAGGTTCCAAGCGATGCCGACCAGCAGCACCATGAGAATCAGCGAATTCAGCAGCGGGTTGCTGCCGAACGCCAGCAGCAGCGCCCCGGACAGCGCTGCCGCCACGGCCGCAACCGCCAGCAGGAACAGCGCCATGCGGATAAGATAGCTGCCAGGCCGGGTCATCGCCGGGTCGTCTCAGGGCGGCGGCGCTGGGGGGATGCCGGCCTGGGTCACGTCCACGCGGTCCGGGGGTCCGTCGGACGGCGTGGCGCCGAGCGCCCGGGGATAGATGCGGGTGGAGGCGATGCCCTCGCTGATCAGCACCGCGCGGGCCGCCAGCGCCCGGGACAACGACAGGCGCCGGGGCGTGGACGGGTCGTCCGGCGTGCCCTCGGCGTAGGCATAAACATTCAGGTCGGCGTTTGGATCAGCCTTCACCGTGCGGGCCAGGGCGCGCAGGGCGGCCTCCGTCGTCGGGTTCAGGTCCGACTTGCCGGCGCCGAAGGTGATCCGCAGGCCGCCTGGCAGGATGGACACGTCCCCGGCGGCGTTCGGCAGCACGGGGACGGGCGGCGGAGGCGGCGGGGCCGCCGCCGGTTCAGGCGGCGGCGGCAAGATGGCCAGGGGG
>CAXTNC010000133.1:0-8921 GCA_964245495.1 uncultured Acetobacteraceae bacterium | reverse complement strand
CTCGCAGACAAACCTTGGATGCCGTGATGGATGAATGCTTGCCGGCCGGCTTCGAAAGCCATTGGGACGCCGTATGGTTCAAGAAAAGGTCTGACGAATGCCTCCGATTGGCTGCCTTGACAGCCGAAGGAAACGTGCGGGACGGGATGCTGGAGCTGGCGCGCGACTTCAAGCGGCAATCGGACCATGCCGCGATCTTGTCGGCCATCGCGTTTGCACGGCGGCCAGAAGGCTAGCCGCCCCATCCAGTGCTGGACAGGGCGGCCGTCGGGGTGGTTTCAGGTGGACCTGATCGTGCCGTTGACACCGTTCGGGAAAAAGCCGCCGCTCGTGACTCCGGCCGCCAAGCTCTGGTTCTGGTACACGATGTTCAGCACCTGCTGCGGCGTGCGGCGGTAAACCAAGCCGTTGTAGTCGTTGTCGACGAAGTTGTAGGTCTCACCCGGGATGGAAGTGCCCACGTCGTCAGCCGCCCCGGACAGCTTCGCGCGCGCTGCCGAGATCGCGTTGGTGGCAGTTCCGCCGCCCAGGTCCGCCAAGATGCCCCGGATCGCGCCCGAGTGGGAACCTTCAGCCCCGAGCAGCCCGGCGGCCTGGGCCTGCAGGGTGGTGTTCGTGATCATGTTGGCGGACCCGGCGTACGCCGATACGCCGACGTCGATGAACGAATAGGCAGCAAGCAGGAAACTGACATCGTCCTGCAGCGGATCGAACGTCTGTCCCTGCTGGATCAGGCCGGCACTCACCGCCAGTGCGTTGAAGGCGGCGGCATAGTCGATCGCAGGTTGGGCGACGTAGGTGAAGCCCTCGGCAACCAGGTAGCGCTGGATCAGGTTGACGTGCGCCTGCTCGTCCAGCGCCAGCCGCAGCGCATATTGCTGCACCGCCGTGGTCTGGAACGGCACGGGGCCGGGCGTGGTCAAGGTGACCGCCCCTCCTGCCGCGCCGGCGCTGCTTGCAGTGAGGTTGGCTGGCAAGCCCTGGCCGGTCACGGCGTGCAGGTAAAGGTTGGCCTCAAGGTACTCAAGGTTCAGGGCGAAGTTGAAGATGTCGCCATCGGTCAACGCAGCTGCCTGGGCGCGTGCCGCGGCTGGAGCGCCGAGGACGGCGCCGATGGTGGCGACGCTCGCCGCACCCAGCATGGCTCGCCGGTCCAGGCGCGGGCCGGCATTCTGGTTCTGGTTGGTCGGTGTCATTGTTCTTCCTTTCGAGGCGGTCAGCAATGGATGCTGCGAAGCTTAACTATGTACAACTTTTTGGAAAGGCGAGCAGCCATACACAATCCGTTCAGCGTGCGGCTGGAGAACAATCACCAGCGCTGCGCCCGTTACTTAACGTCACACACGGGCTGACGATCACCGCTCAAACGCAACTAAAGCTTGATGAGCATGGCTTGGGAGGACGGCAACTCGATCGGCCGTTCGCGGCGGGCTTCCAGGAACTCGGCATAGGCGGCACGCACGCCATCCAGGTAGGAATAATCGTGGGTCAGGATGACGCCCCCGGGAACCATGCGCGGGTAAAAGAACTCAAGGCAGCCAAGCGTGCTCGATTTCAGGTCCACGTCCAGGTGCACGAACGAGAAGAGCCGGTCCGCGCACGGGGCTGACGTCGCCGGAAATAGGCCGGGGTAGAAGCTGACGCCCGGGCGATCCGCCATGAAGGCCTGCACCGACGGCAAGGACGCCGCGTAATGCCCTTCCCGCATCCGGGCATGCTCATCCGAATCGGGCGCCGGCAGCCCGGCGAAGGTGTCGAACAGGTGCAAGGGCGCTCCACTGCTGGCCATGCTGATGATCTTGGCCGAAACTCCCTGGTAAACGCCGACCTCGGCCATCTCGCCGTCCAGCCTGCTTTGGGCGCGGGCGATCGAGTAGAGCGAGAACGCCTCGTTGCCGCTCAGCAGCGACTCGCGCTGGCTGCGGGCCGCCTTGATGGCGCTCAGCACGTGGCGTTCCTTGTGGCCTGCCAGGAAGGCCAGCTCAAGCCGCGCAAGCAGTCCGATGGACAGGGAGCGGACGGTCCGGCTGGCGGCGATGAGGCGGTGCAGCCGGGCGCTGTCGAAGCGCTTGCCGGGTGCGCGCCCGGCGGGCGTGGGAGCACGGGCGTCCAAGCGGCCAGCGGAGGAGATGATGAAGCATCCTTATGATGACGGCCAAGCCCGCACAGGCGGGGCCTGACGAGGGCTGGCAAGCGCCGGAGATGGGACGGGCGTGGCCTGTTCAGAAGCCGCCCGGGGGCAGGACGATGTGTAGCATCAGCAGGATCAGGAACACCACCAGCAGGATGCGGATCACGCCGCCGAACAGCCGGAGCACGGCGGCGATGAACACCACGGCCGCAAGCAGGACGATGACCGACTGCGCCTCTCCCGGCACCCCGGCGCGGGACAGCGCATGGCGCAGGAAGACGTCGATGACGCCGAACAGGCCGAGAAACAGCCCGAGCAGCGCGCGCAGCCAGCTGGCAACCGTCCCAAGCGCCTGGTTCACCTGTCCCATGCGCCCCGTTACAGGCCAGCCTGCCTCACGTCCAGGCGGCTGGCAACACGGGCTTGACCCGGCGCGGACAGCGCCCGACTTCCAGGGCCATGTTCAAATGGTTCGAAAGCATTCTCACGCCCACGGCGCCGCCGCCGCCGGGCCAGCCGCCCGACAGCCTGGCGGCATTCTACTGGCACTTCGTCCGGCAATCGCGCGCGCTGGTGGTGGCGCTGTTCGCCGTAGGCACGCTGACGGCGCTGCTGGACAGCCTCATCCCCGCCTTCCTGGGGCGCGTGGTGGCGCTTACCACCCGGTATGGCCCGGCGGACCTGTGGCCGCAGGCCGAATGGCAGCTCGTGAGCATGGCCGTGATGCTGCTGGTCGTGCGGCCTGGCGGGATGCTGCTGCGCAACCTGGTCACCAACCAGGCCATCACGCCGGGCCTGACCAACCTGGTGCGCTGGCAGTCGCACTGGCACGTCGTGCGGCAAAGCTGGACCTTCTTCCAGAACGACTTCGCGGGCCGGGTCGCGAACCGGGTCATGCAAGTCGGCCCTGCACTGCGCGAAAGCGTGGTCGCGACCACCAACGCCGTCTGGTACATCGTGATCTACGGCGGCTCCGCCATGCTGCTGATGGGTCATGCCGATGCCAGGCTGGCGATCCCGATGGCGCTGTGGTTCGTGGCCTATGCCGTGCTGCTGCGCTGGTTCGTGCCGCGGGCGCGCAGCCGCTCCCGCCGCAACTCGGAGGCGCGTTCCCTTGTCACCGGCGGCGTGGTGGACAGCTACACCAACATCCTCACCGTCAAGCTGTTCGCCCGCGCTTCCGACGAGGACGCCTACGTGTCCGGGCTGCTGGACGACCAAACCGTGATCTACAAGAGCAGCACCCGGCTGCTGAGCGTCTGGGCGCTGATGCTGCAGGTGACCAACGCCTGCATGGTGGTCGGCACCGCCGGGCTGTCCATCTGGCTGTGGCGGCAAGGCCGGGTGGGAGTGAACGTGGTCGCGATGGCGTTGCCGCTCGCCTGGCAGGTGAACAACATCGCCGGCTGGGTGTCGGACAGCGTGACCAGCATCTTCGAGAACGTGGGCGTGGTGCAGGACTCGATGCGTTCCATCGCCGGGCCGCGCCAGCACCCGGACCTGCCTGGCGCGCGGCCGCTCATCGTCAGCGAGGGCGCCATCCGGTTCGAGGGGGTGCGGTTCGGCTACGGCACCCAGCGCGGCGTGCTGCACGGGCTCGACCTCCATATCCGCCCGGGCGAGCGGGTGGGGCTGGTCGGCCAGTCAGGGGCGGGCAAGTCGACGCTGGTCAACCTGCTGCTCGGCTTCTACGCGCCGGAAGCCGGGCGCATCGCCATCGACGGGCAGGATATCGCCGGCGTGACGCAGGAAAGCCTGCGCGGGCAGATCGGCATGGTGACGCAGGACACCTCCCTGCTGCACCGCTCCATCCGGGACAACATACGCTATGGCCGGCCCGATGCCCCGGAAGCCGAGGTGCTGGATGCCGCCCGCCGCGCCCATGCGGACGCGTTCATCGGCACGCTGGAGGACTGGAACGGTCGCCGCGGCTACGACGCGCACGTGGGCGAGCGCGGCGTCAAGCTGTCGGGCGGACAGCGGCAGCGCGTGGCCATCGCGCGGGTGATCCTGAAGGATGCGCCGATCCTGGTGCTGGACGAGGCGACCAGCGCGCTTGACTCGGAGGTGGAGAACGCCATCCAGGAGCAGCTGGACGGGCTGATGGAAGGGCGCACGGTGATTGCCATCGCGCACCGCCTTTCCACGCTGGCCCGGATGGACCGCATCGTGGTCATGGACCAAGGCCGGATCGCCGAACAGGGGACCCACGCCGCGCTGCTGGCGGCGGACGGCGTGTATGCCCGGCTGTGGCGGCGGCAGTCGGGTGGATTCCATGCGGCGCCCGTTCTTGACACCTCTATAACCCCCGGTTAGCAAGCCCCCGCCTGACCAGCTCGGGTGCGGAGGGCTGTTTTGGCTGACGACCCTGCTGAGTTCGAGCGCAGGCTGCGGGCGGCACAGGCCCGCCGGCCCGCGCCGGGTGCGGGAAGGACGGTGTCCGGTTCCGCCTGGGGCGTCGGCGCACGGGTTGGGGTGGAGCTGCTGTCCGCCTTGCTCGTGGGCGTGGGGTCGGGCTGGGCGCTGGACCGCTGGCTGCATACCTCGCCCCTGCTGCTGGTGCTGGGCGTGCTGCTGGGCGGGGCGGCGGGATTTGCGAACGTGTGGCGCCTGATGGCGCCGAAGCCGGCCAAAGCGGCCGACGTGAGAGGACGGGACCTTGGCTGAGCCGACAGGAGGAGGCGCGCCGGCGATCGACGCGCTCGGGCAGTTCAAGCTGCACCATGGCTGGGGCTTGCTGGGCCAGTCGGTCAACTTCACGCAATCCAACGCCTGGATGGTGGCCGGCGGCGTGATCGTGCTGTTCATGCTGGTGTTCGGCATGCGCAGCCGCGCCGTTGTGCCCAACCGGCTGCAATCGCTCGCCGAGATGAGCTACGAGTTCATCGAGAAGATGTGCGTGGATCAGATCGGCGAGGAAGGGCGGCGCTTCTTCCCGTTCATCTTCACCCTGTTCTTCTTCGTGCTGATGGGCAACCTGCTCGGGTTGCTGCCCTTCGCCTTCACCTACACGAGCCACATCGCCGTCACGGCGGCGCTGGCGCTGATGGTGATCGTGTTCGTGACCTTCGTGGCGATCCGGGAGAACGGCAGCCATTTCTTCACGGAGTACTTCTTCCCGCCGGGCGCGCCGAAGCTGCTGGCGCCGCTGATCATCCCGGTGGAGATCATCTCCTACCTGTCGCGTCCGGTCAGCCTGTCCATCCGCCTGTTCGCCAACATGGTCGCCGGGCACGTGATGTTCGAGGTGTTCGCCACCTTCATCCTGATGCTGTCGGCCGCCGGGGTGCTGGGCACGGTCGGCGCGGTGGGGCCGCTGGCGATCAACGTCTTGCTGGTGGGGTTCGAGCTGCTGGTGGCCTTCTTGCAGGCTTACGTGTTCGCCATCCTCACTTGCATCTACCTGCACGACGCAGTGCACCTGCACTAGGGCAGTCTGCTGGATCTCTCCTAATCAAACGAAGGACTTCAAGACATGGACGTCGCTGCAGCTAAGGCCCTTGGTGCCGGTATCGCCGTGATCGCGCTCGCGGGCGTGGGCATCGGCATTGGCAACATCTTCTCAGCCCTGGTCACCAGCGTGGCGCGCAACCCGTCCGCCCGCGACCAGGTGTTTGGCCTCGGCATTCTCGGTTTCGCGCTGACGGAGGCGGTGGCGCTGTTCGCCCTGCTGATCTCGTTCCTGATCCTGTTCACCTGAAGCCCGCCGTGCGCCGCCTCGCCCTGGCGGGCATGGCCTTTCTGCTCGCGGCCGCCGGGCCGGAGCACGAGGGCATGCCGCAGCTGGACTTCAAGAGTCCGCTCACGCTCAGCCAGGTGGTGTGGGGCGCCGTGATCTTCGCCCTGCTCTACATCCTGTTTTCCCGCTGGGCGCTGCCGAAGGTCGGCAGCGTCGTGCAGGAGCGCCGGGCGACCATCAGCGGGAACTTGGAAACCGCACGCACCGCCAAGATGCAGGCGGACATTGCCGCGGCCGACGTGAGGCAGTCCACTCAGCGCGCCCGGGCAGAGGCGCAATCCTCCATCGCCGCCGCCACCCAGCAAGCCAAGTCGGATGCGGCGGCACGGGCTGCCAGCATGAACCAAGCCTTGGATGCTCAGCTGGCGGAAGCCGAAGGCCGCATCGCTGCGGCGCGCGGCAACGCCATGGGCGCCCTGCGTCAGGTGGCCGGTGAGACAGCGATTGCCGTAGTGACCCGCCTCACTGGGCATGTTCCGGATGCGGCGCGGGTTGACCAGGCGGTGGACAGCATGCTGCCAGTCGCGACGAAGGGCTGAACGATTCATGCACAGCTTCTTCGCCGAACCGCGCAGCTGGGTTGCGGTCGCCTTCGTCATCTTCTTCGTGCTGTTCGGCAACCGGATTTGGCGGGCGCTGGCCATCATGCTGGATCGCCATGCGGCCATCATCCGTTCCGACTTGGACGAGGCCAGCCGCTTGCGGTCCGAGGCTGAAGCGATGCTGAAGGACGCCACAGCTCGGCGCGAGCAGGCCACGGCCGAGGCGCGTTCGCTGCTGGAGTCCGCCCGCGCCGAGGCGGCCCGCCTGGGCGAGCAAGCCCGGACGGATGCGGAAGCGGCAGGTCGCCGCCGCGAGCGGATGGCCATGGACCGCATCGCCGCCGCCGAGAAGGCTGCCGTGACGGATGTGCGCGTGGCAGCGGCCGACATCGCGGCCCGCGCGGCGCAGGAGGTGATCGCAGCCACCCTGTCCGTGGAGGCCGATTCCGCCATCATCGACCGGGCGATCGCCGGGCTGCCGGCGGCGCTGGTGCGGCGCGCGGCCTAGCTGACCGCACGCCCAGGGCAGTCCGGCGCCGGAGCGCCCGGCTCTGGCGCCGTCAGCACGAAGGTCTTGGATGCGAGCACTTCGCCGTTCAGGACGACGTCGAAGGTCCAATCGCCCGGCTGAACCTCCCACGGTTCGTCGAACGTGTAGGAGGAACCCACCGAGCCGCTCCTGACCGGCACCATCAACGTGTCCTGCACGCTCGTGGCGCCGTCCGGGCGAGTCTGCAGCGGGTGGCTCACCCGCAGCAGGACGCGACTCGGCACTTCGTTGGATTCACCAGCCAGCCATGCTTCGAAGCCAAAGCCGCGGCAGAGCTGGGCCAAGACATGGTCATCATGGTTGAGGTACTTCGACCAGCTTACCTCGCGCCCGCGGCTCAGGGAGTGTTCCTGATACTCGGGGCCCAGCACCTTGTCCGACTCCACGACGGCGACCTCGCCCCATTGCACGACGACGGCGTGGACCCTTGCCGCCGCGGAGCTTGGCATGGCCGCTGACAAAGCCGCAACGCTGCTGACGGCAGCCAGCCAATTCATCGGCATCTGGAGCCTCCGCATCGTTGATCGCCATGTTGCCGGGATCGGTGGGAGCGGTCCATCCGCCGCGAACGGCAAACCTGGTTTCATTGAGCACTCGGGCGGCTCGCCAAACCCAGCGACGACAGTGCCAACCGGGCATGTGCCGACCGCGATCAACAGCTGAGGCTGTCCGCCGCCGCGCTGCCGAACGCGCCCGGCTGATCTTGCAAGCTGCGCATCCCAGCGAAGACTGCATCACGCCATGCCAGGAGGCTGTACGGTCAAGCCATGGTTTCCGTTCAATAAGTCTTGGCGCAAGCCATCTCAACATCTCTCACGCGCACCGTGGAACCTGCTACTCCGCCGCCATGGCATAGGCCTCCAACGGCGCGCACGTGCAGACCAGGTTGCGGTCGCCGTACACGTTGTCCACGCGCTTGACCGGCGGCCAATACTTGTTGGCGCGCACCCAGGGCAGCGGGAACACCGCCTCCGCCCGTGAGTAGGCGTGCGGCCACGCCTCCGCCATCGCCTCGGCTGCCGTGTGGGGCGCGTGCTTCAGCACGTTGTCCGCCCGGTCCGCCCTGCCCTGGCCCACCGCCGCGATCTCCGCGCGGATCGCCAGCATCGCGTCGCAAAACCGGTCCAGCTCGGCTTTCGGCTCGCTTTCCGTCGGCTCGATCATCAAGGTGCCCGCCACCGGCCAGGACATGGTGGGGGCGTGGAAGCCGTAATCCTGCAAGCGCTTGGCGATGTCCTCCACCATGATGCCCGCCTCCGCCTGGAAACCGCGGCAGTCGATGATGCATTCGTGCGCCACCCGGCCGCCCTGCCCCGTATACAGCACGGGATAGGCGTCCCGCAGCCGGGCGGCCATGTAGTTGGCGTTCAGGATCGCGACCTCGGAGGCCCGGGTCAGCCCGGCCGCGCCCATCATCCGGATGTAGGCATAGGAGATCGGCAGGATCAGCGCCGAGCCGAACGGCGCGGCACTCACCGGGCCGTAGCCGCCGGCCGGCCCGGCATCCGCGCGCGCCGGATGGTTCGGCAGGTGCGGCGCCAGGTGGGCGGCCACCCCGATCGGGCCGACGCCGGGTCCGCCGCCGCCGTGCGGGATGCAGAACGTCTTGTGCAGGTTGAGGTGGCACACGTCGGCGCCGATCGCCGCCGGGCTGGTCAGGCCGAGCTGCGCGTTCATGTTGGCGCCGTCCATGTACACCTGGCCGCCATGCTCGTGCACCGTGGCGCAGATGGCGCGGATTTCGCCCTCGAACACGCCGTGGGTGGAGGGATACGTCACCATCAGCGCCGCCAGCCGGTCCGCGTGCAGCGCCGCCTTGGCGCGCAGATCGGCCAGGTCCACGTTGCCGTCCCGGTCGCAGCCGACCACCACCACGCGCAGACCCGCCATCACGGCGCTGGCCGGGTTGGTGCCGTGCGCGGAGGAAGGGATCAGGCAGACGTCGCGGCCCGCCTCGCC
>CAXTNC010000132.1:0-8997 GCA_964245495.1 uncultured Acetobacteraceae bacterium | reverse complement strand
TCCATCCCATCCAGTGTCTCGCGCCGGTTCGTGGTCCTGCTGATCGCGATTGACGCCCCAGAGCACATCCGCGATGGCGCGTCCGCATACGAAAGTCACCCATGTCATCCTTCCAAGACCTCGGCCTGGCCGCGCCGCTGCTCGCCGCGCTGACCGCCAAGGGCTACGCCGACCCCACGCCCATCCAGGAGCAGGCGATCCCGCACGTCCTGGCCGGCCATGACGTCCAGGGCATCGCCCAGACCGGCACCGGCAAGACCGCCGCCTTCGCCCTGCCGATCATCCACAACATGCTCGCCACCCGGAAGCACCCGGGCAAGCGCGGCGTGCGCTGCCTCGTCATGGCGCCCACGCGCGAGCTGGCCAGCCAGATCGCCGAGAGCTTCCGCGAGTACGCTGCCGGGTCGCCGATCCGGGTCGCGCTGATGTTCGGCGGCGTGCCGAAGCCGCGGCAGGCCCGCGCGGTGGACAACGGCGTCGATGTGCTGGTGTGCACGCCGGGCCGGCTGCTGGACCACCTGAACGACCGCGCCGTGAACCTCGGCAACGTCGAGGTGCTGGTGCTGGACGAGGCGGACCACATGCTGGACCTCGGCTTCATCGTGCCGATCAAGAAGATCGTTTCCTACATCCCCAAGGTGCGGCAGACGCTGTTCTTCTCCGCCACCATGCCCAATGAGATCGAAAGCCTGGCCAGCGCCCTGCTGCGCAACCCGGTGCACGTGGCGGTCACCCCCGTCGCCAAGACCGCGGACCGGGTGGAGCAGACCGTCGTGTTCGTGGAGGCGCCCCGCAAGCGTGCGCTGCTCTCCGCCATCCTCAAGCGCAAGGGCATGGGCCGCACGCTGGTGTTCACCCGCACCAAGCACGGCGCGGACAAGGTCGTGCAGCACCTGGAAGCGTCCGGCCAGCGCGCCGCCGCCATCCACGGCAACAAGAGCCAGGGGCAGCGCGAGCGCGCCTTGGCCGCGTTCAAGGACGGCAGCGTGCCCGTGCTGATCGCCACCGACATCGCGGCGCGCGGCATCGACGTGGACGGCATCACCCACGTCATCAACTTCGACCTGCCGAACGTGCCGGAAAGCTACGTCCACCGCATCGGCCGCACAGCAAGGGCCGGCCACGCCGGGGAGGCGATCAGCTTCTGCGACTCGACCGAGCGGCCGCACCTTCGCGGCATCGAGAAGCTGATCCGCACCCGCCTGCCGGTGGCGGAGCCGGAGGCGCTCGCCGCCTGATCCTGCCATGGGGCGGGGCCGTCAATGGCCTTGCCCCTTGCCACCTGAAAGCATGGCCATGCGCCGCATCATCGACCTGTCGATCGCGCTCAGCAACGACGTGCCGGCCGACCCGTCCTTCCAGCGGCCTGCCATCCGATACAGCACCCACCACCAAACGGCGCAGACCGTCGCCGGGCTGTTCCCCGGCCTTTCGCCCGACGACCTGCCGGACCGCCAGGGCTGGGCGGTGGAGCAACTGACGCTGTCCAGCCACAACGGCACCCACCTGGACGCGCCGTGGCACTACCACGCCACCATGGACGGCGGGCAGCGGGCCATCACCATCGACGAGATACCGCTCGACTGGTGCCTGCAACCCGGCGTGAAGCTGGATTTCCGCCACCTGCCGGACGGCGTGGTCGTCCAGCCGGCCGACCTCGACGCCGAGCTGGCCCGCATCGGCCACACGCTGCGCCCGCTCGACATCGTCGTCATCAACACGGCGGCGGGCGCGCACTTCGGCCAGGAGGACTACATCCACCGCGGCTGCGGCGTCGGGCGGGACGGCACCTTGCACCTGACCCGGCAAGGCGTGCGCGTGGTCGGCACCGACGGCTGGAGCTGGGACGCGCCGTTCTCCCACACCGCCCGGCGCTACGCCGAGACGCGGGACGCCGGGCTGATCTGGGAAGGCCACAAGGCGGGGCGGGAGGCCGGCTACTGCCAGATCGAGAAGCTGCACGGGCTACAGCAGCTGCCCGCCACCGGGTTCCTGATCTCCTGCCTGCCGGTGAAGATACAGGGCGGCTCCGCCGGCTGGACCCGCGCCGTGGCCATCCTGGAAGGCTGACGGCTCATGCAACCCGGCGGCATCACCCGCCGTTTGCCGGGTTCGGTTGTTGGGGAGGCTGAAATGGCCAAGATCCTGGTGCTCTACTACTCCACATACGGCCACGTCGAGAAGCTGGCCGACGCCATGGCGGACGGCGCGCGGGCCGCTGGCGCTTCCGTTGACATCCGCCGGGTGCCGGAAACGGTGCCGCAGGAGGTGGCGGAGAAGTCGCACTACAAGCTTGACCAAGCCGCCCCCATAGCACAGCCCGAGGAACTGGAGCGCTACGACGCCATCATCGTCGGCACTCCCACGCGCTACGGCCGGATGAGTTCGCAGATGTCGGCGTTCTGGGACCGCACAGGCAGCCTGTGGGCGAGCGGCGCGCTGATTGGCAAGGTGGGCGCGGCCTTCACCTCCACCGGCAGCCAGCACGGCGGGCAGGAAACGACGCTGACGACGACCATCACCAACCTGATGCACATGGGCATGGTGATCGTGGGCCTGCCCTACTCGTTCAAGGGCCAGAACCGGCTGGACGAGGTGACCGGCGGCACGCCTTATGGCGCCTCCACCATCGCCGGCGGCGACGGCTCCCGCCAGCCGAGCGGGAACGAGCTGGACGGCGCGCGCTTCCAGGGTCGCCACGTGGCCGAGATCACGGCCAAGCTGCACGGCTGACTGGCCTTTCCGCCCCTCCCACTTGCACGAGGCAGGATCGGCGTTAAGGCAATGGCAACGAGGCCGCCGCAAACATGCTCAGCGGCAAAATGGCGCAACGTCCCTCTGACGAGGAGCTGCGCCATGATCCTGCCTTCACTCCAAGCAACGTTTCCTCAAGCGGGGGCGCCCGCCTTGGCGCCCGTGGCGGCACAGCCGCTCGCGGCGCCGATCGGGCCTGCGGATGCCGTCAAGTATCCGGAGTCGCCCCAGCCCGGCCTGACGGAGCACATCGACCCCAAGCTCGGCATCGCCGTGCTGCAGCTGCGGGCTGACGACGGCACGGTGGACAGCACCATACCAAACTCCCAGCAGCTCAAGGCGTACGCGGCCGCTCAGTCTGCGCCGCCGCCGAAGTCCCGCGTCGCCTAGAGCTTTTTCCGATCGAAGTGGATCGGAAGAAATCTTTGGCTCTTTGTTTTGGCGAGCATCTTTATCCAACAGGTGACCCCGTTCGGTTGGATGATGCTCTAGCGTCGATTCAAATCGTTCCCACGGTCCGGATGCGTGCGCGAGGGAAAATCTCCGCCTGGGCCAGCACGGGCGTTGCCGGGCGGATGCGCTCCACCACCGCGCGCAGGTGCGCCCGTATGCCGCCCGAGCAGAGCAGCACCGGCATTTCCCCGGTTGCCTGCGCGGCGTCGAACGCGCTGCGCAGCCGCCCCACGAAGTCCCCGAGCTTGGACGGCGCCATGGCCAGCTGACGGTCCTCCGCCGGCCCAACCAGGCTTTCGGCGAACGCGGCCTCCCACTCCGGCGAGAGTGTCACGAGGGGGATGTAGCCCGCCGGGCCGGTGTGACTGTCGCTGATCTGCCGGGCCAGCCGGCTGCGGACATGGGCGACGATGGCGCCCACTGGCCGGCCCTGCCCGCCGCAGGCCTCCGCCACCCCTTCCAGCACCGTCGGCAAGTCCCGGATGGAGATGCGCTCCGCCAGCAGCGCTTGCAGCACGCGCTGCACCCCGCCGACGCTGATCTGCGAGGGAACCAAATCCCCCACGAGCTTCTGCTGCTCGCGCGGCAGCTCATCCAGCAGCTTCTGCGTTTCGGCATAGGACAGCAGATCGGCCATGCAATCGCGCACCACCTCCGTGATGTGCGTCGTCAGCACCGAGGGCGGATCGACCACCGTGCAGCCCCGCGCCATCGCCTCGTCCCGCCGGGCCGGCTCGACCCACAGCGCGGGCAGGCCGAACGTCGGCTCCATGGTGCGTTCGCCCGGGAAGGGCGGCAGGCTGCCTTTCGGGTCCATCACCAGCACCTGCGTGGGGCGCAGCTCGCCCCGGCCTGCCTCGATCTCCTTGATGCGGATGGAGTAGACGTCCGCCCCCAGCTGCACGTTGTCCTGGATGCGCACCGGGGGCAGCACGAAGCCCATCTCGGCGGCGATCGACCGGCGCAGCCCCTTGATCTGCTCCGTCAGCCGCGGCGTGTCGCCGCCGGCCAGCGCCAGCAAGCCATAGCCCAGCTCAAGCCGGATGGTGTCCATGCGCAGCGCGTCGCTGATCGGCGGCTCGCCCGGCACGGCGGGCGCCGCGGGCGCCGCCTCCCCAGCCGGGGCGGGCGGATGCTTCCAGCGCATCCAAGCGCCGCCGCCTGCCAGCCCGGCCAGCGCCAGGAACGGCAGCATCGGCAGCCCCGGCATCAGCGCCAGCACGCCCGCAGCCCCCGCGGCCATCGCCAGCGGCTTGGGGTTGCCGCCCAGCTGCCGGATCAGCACGGTGTCGGCAGCACCCTCCATGCCGCCCTTGGTCACCACGATGCCGGCAGCCGTGGACACCAGCAGCGCCGGGATTTGCGAAACCAACCCGTCGCCCACGGACAGGGTGGTGAACGTGGCCGCAGCATCGGCAAGCGGCATGCCGTGGCGGATCAGCCCGATGGCGAAACCGCCGAAGACGTTGATGGAGGTGATCAGCAGGCCGGCGATCGCGTCCCCGCGCACGAACTTCGCAGCGCCGTCCATGGCGCCGTAGAAGCCGCTTTCCTCTTCCAGCTCGCGGCGTCGGATGCGCGCCTTGGCTTCGTTGATCAGGCCGGACGACAGGTCGGCGTCGATCGCCATCTGCTTGCCCGGCATGGCGTCCAGGCTGAACCGCGCCGCGACCTCCGCGATGCGGCCGGAACCCTTGGTGATGACCATGAAGTTCACCACCAGCAGGATGGCGAACAGGATGACGCCGATCACCACGTCCCCGCCCATGAGGAAGCCGCCGAACGCCGCCACCACGTGCCCGGCCGCGTTCGGCCCCTCGCTGCCATGGCTTAGGATCAGCCTGGTGGTGGCGACGTTGAGCGACAGGCGCAGCAGGGTGGTCAGCAGCAGCAGCGTGGGGAACGAGGTGAAGTCGAGCGGGCGCTTGAGGAACAGCGCCACCATCAGGACCAGCACGGCGGCGGTGATGGAGAGGGCAAGGCCCATGTCCAGCAGCACGGTTGGCAGCGGGATGACCAGCACGGCCAGCAGCACGACCATGCCGAAGGCCAGCCCTACGTCCGTGCCGGGCAGGTACTTGCGCGCGAGGAGAGCCAGGTTCGGCACCTAAGCCAGCTTCCTCGTCCCGCGGGAGAGCCTCATAGGAATCAAGCCGCCACCCCTGGCGGCGTCACGGCCACGCCGGCGGCCGAGTAGTCCCGCAGCTTGTTGCGCAGCGCGCGGATCGAGATGCCCAGGATCGTCGCCGCGTGGGTGCGGTTGCCCGACGTGTGCGTCAGCGTTTGCAGGATCAGGTCCTGCTCCACCGCGTCCATCGTGCGCCCGACCAAGCCTGCGGCGCCTCCCGCGGGCGTTGCCGCCGCTGTGGGCGCTGCGGCCCCGGCCAGCTCCACCGCGTCGATCTCCGCCCCCGTGGACAGCAGCACCGCGCGGTGGACTGCGTTCTCCAGCTCCCGCACGTTGCCGCGCCACCCATGCCCAGCCAGGCGCGCGTGGGCGAGCGCCGAGATCGGCCGCACCGCGACCCCGTTCACGTCCGCGTAGTGGCGCGCGTAGTGCTCGGCCAGCGCCGCGATGTCCCCGGGCCGCTCCCGCAGCGGCGGGATGCGCAGGCTCACCACGTTCAGCCGGAAATACAGGTCCTCGCGGAACCGCCCGGCGCTGCAGTCCGCCAGCAGGTCGCGGTTGCTGGTGGCCAGGATGCGGACGTTCACCCGCACCGGGCCGGCGCCGCCCAGCCGGTCGATCTCGCGCTCCTGGATCGCGCGCAGCAGCTTGGCCTGCAGCCGCACGTCCATCTCGCTGATCTCGTCCAGCAGCAGCGTGCCGCCGTCCGCCGCCTCGAACTTGCCGACCCGGCGGGCCACGGCGCCGCTGAACGCGCCCTTCTCATGGCCGAACATCTCCGATTCAAGCAGGTTCTCCGGGATGGCGGCGCAGTTCAGCGCCACGAACGGCCCGGTGGCCCGGCGTGACCGGCGGTGGATGTGCCGCGCCAGCACCTCCTTGCCGGTGCCGCTTTCCCCCGTGAGGAGCACGGACGCCTCGGACGCCGCCACCTGCTCCGCCCGGCGCAGCGTTTCCAGCATCACCGGGTCCCGCGCGATCAGGGCGTGGCTGTCCCCGCTGGCCGCCTGCAAGATGGCCGCGATGAGGTCCGGATCGGGCGGCAGCGGCAGGAACTCCCGCGCGCCGTCCCGGATGGCGCGCGCCGCCGCCGGGCCGTCCAAATCCGTGCCGCACGCCACCACCGGCACGGCCATGCGCTCGGCCGCCAGCGCGCGCACCAGGGCGCCGAGGTCGTGGCTCACCTCGCACAGCACCAGGTCGACCCGCGCATCCGCCCGCAGGCGCGCCATGCCGCCTTCCACGCTGTCCGCCTGCTCCAGCTTGGCGCCGCGCGCGATCGCCATGCGCGCCGCCAGCGCCAGCGGCCCGGCGAGCGCGCCGATGAGCAGGACCCTCACGCGCGGTCCGCCTTGACGATCTCCGTCATGGTCACGCCCAAGCGGTTGTCGTCCACCATCACCACCTCGCCGCGCGCCACCAGGCGGTTGTTGACGTAGATGTCGATCGCCTCCCCCAGCTTGCGGTCCAGTTCCACGACGGCGCCGCGGCCGAGCTTCAGCAGCTGGCTCACCTGCATGGTGGCCTTGCCCAGCACGGCGCTGACGGTGACGGGGATGTCGTACACCGCTTCCAGGTCCCGCACCGCGCGGGCGCCGCCGGCGCCGGGCGCCATGTCCGTGAGTTCCATCAGGTCCATGTTGTCAGGCATCAAGCCAACTCCGGTTGCAGCAGGGTGGGATCGAACAAGCCCAGCGCGGCCAAGGCGTCCTCCACGGCCCGGCGGGCGCGGGCCGCGTCCCGCACCACGGCCCCGTCCGCCCAGCTGATCCGCGCATCCCCGGGAGCCACCATCTCCGTCGGCAACAGCTGCACCCGCTCGGCCAGCTCGATGTCCAGCGCGGCCACCTCCGCCTGCATGGCGGCCTGCATGTACGGGTGGACGCGCACGGTGATGCGCGGCTCGTCCACCAGCGCCGGCAGCACCGCGCGGGCCAGCGCCTGCAGTTCCGCCGCGCCATGCCGCTCGCACAGCGCGGGCAGGCAGGCCGCCATCATGCTCAACAGGCAGCGCGCCACGCCCTCCGCCGCCGCTTCCGCCACCCCGCGCGCGCTGCCCTGCACCTCCGACAGGCCGGAGGCGAGCAGGCCGACCATGGCGGCGCGGCTGGCCGCCAGGCCGCGCTCGGCCTCCACCCGCCCGGCTTCCCGCCCTTCCGCCCGGGCGGCGTCCAGCTCCGCGGCGGTGAACGTCGGCTCCACGGCTTCCGGCTCGGCCGGCCCCTGGGCCGGCTCCTGCCTGGATGCCCCGGCCTCGGCGGCCGGCATGTCCGTGGCCCGCCGCCAAGCCGGCGCCTTGGCCGAAACCGGGGCTGCAAGCGGGTCGTCGTCGAAGTCCTCGGCATACAGCACGCCCACCAGGCTGGGGCGGAACGGCGGTTGCTCCATGCTAGTACACCAGCTCCTCATCCTTGCCCTCGCTGATCTCGATGGCGCCGGACGCGGCCAGCTCCTTCGCCATCGCCACGATGCCGGCCTGCGCCTCGTCCACGTCGCGCAGCTTCACCGGGCCGAGGCTTTCGATGTCCTCGCGCAGCATCTTGGTGGCGCGCTCGGACAGGTTCTTGAAGAACAGGTCGCGCAGCTTCTCGGACGCGCCCTTCAGCGCCACCGGCAGCTTCTCCTTGTCCACCGCGCGCATCAGCCCCTGCACCGCCGCCGGCGAGAGCCGCGCCAGGTCGTCGAAGGTGAACATCAGCGCCTTGATGCGCTCGGCCGACTCACGGTTGCGCTCCTCCAGCGCGGCCACGAACCGGGTTTCGCTGGCGCGGTCCAGGTTGTTGAAGATCTCCGCCATCAGCTCGTGCGAGTCCCGCCGGGTGGAGCGCGCGAGGTTGGACATGAACTCGGACCGCAAGGTGCGCTCCACCCCCTCCAGCACATCCTTCTGCACGCTCTCCATGCGCAGCATCCGCATCACCACCTCGATGGAGAAGCTGTCCGGCAGCAGCACCAGCACGCGGGCGGCATGCTCCGGCTTCACCTTGGACAGCACCACCGCGACCGTTTGCGGGTACTCGTTCTTGAGATAGTTCGCGAGCACCGCCTCGTGCACGTTGCCCAGCTTGTCCCACATGGTGCGCCCGGCCGGGCCGCGGATCTCCTCCATGATCTGCGCTGCCCGCTCCCGCGGCAGCGCGCGCTGCAGCAGCCGCTCCGTGCTTTCCAGGCTGCCGACCAGGTGGCCCATGCCGCCCATGCTTTCGCCGAACTCCAGGCACAGCTGCTCCACCGCCTCCGCGCGGACGGTGCCGAGCTGCGCCATGGCGGCCGAAACCTCCCTGATCTCGTCCTCGTGCATCATGCCGAACAGGCGGCTGGACTGGTCCTCGCCCAGCGCCAGCATCAGCAGCGCGGCCTTCTGCGCCCCGGAGAAGGCGGCGTTCCCTGCGGCGGCCATCAACCCGCAGTCTCCTTGGCCATCCAGTTCCGCATCACCGCCAGGCTTTCCTCCGGATGCTTGTCCACCAGTTCCGCGACCTTGCGCAGGGAGGAGGCGCGCATGACCCCTTCGACGTTGCCCAGGCGGATCATGCTCTCGTCCCGGCCAGGCGCCGGCGGCCCCGTGATCGCCAGCAGGGCGCCGCGCTCCGCCTGGCCCGCCGCCCGCGCCGCCATCGGGTTGGCGGTCAGCCGCAGCACCATCGGCCGCAGCACCAGCA
>CAXTNC010000131.1:0-8998 GCA_964245495.1 uncultured Acetobacteraceae bacterium | reverse complement strand
GTGTAGGGGTGGCGCGGGTGGGCGAACAGGGCCGCTGCGGGCTGCTCCTCCATCACCTGGCCGGCGTACATCACCTGCACGCGCTGCGCCGTCTGCGCCACCACGCCCATGTCGTGGGTGATCAGCGCCAGGCCCATGCCGCGGTCCCGCTGCAAGCCCACCAGCAGGTCCAGCACGCCGCGCTGCACCGTCACGTCCAGGGCCGTGGTAGGCTCGTCCGCGATCAGCAGCGCCGGGCCGCAGGCGATGGCCATGGCGATCATGACGCGTTGGTTCAGCCCGCCGGAAAGCTGGTGCGGGTAGGCGCGCATGCGCTCCTCAGGCGCGGGCACGCCCACTTGGCCGAGCAGGTCGCGCACCCGGGCATGGCGCTCGCCGCGGGGCACGGCGCCGTGGGCGCGCAGCGCTTCGGCGATCTGCCAGCCGACCGTGTAGCAAGGGTTGAGCGAGGTGGTGGGTTCCTGGAACACCATCGCCATGTCCCGCCCGGTCAGCCGGCGGCGGGCCGGGGCGGACAGGCTGCGCAGCTCCGTGCCGCGGAAGGCGATGCGCCCGGCGGCGACCTGCGCGGCTGCGGGCAGCAGGCCCATCACGGCCAGCACGGACACGCTCTTGCCCGAGCCGGACTCGCCCACCACGCACAGCACCTCGCCTTCCGACACGGACAGGTCCACTGCTTCCACGGCGGGGAAGCGCCCGGCCGCGGTGTCGAACGAGACGCAAAGGCCCTGGACCTCCAGCAAGCTCCCAGGGGCGCTCACCTGCGCAGCTTCGGGTCCAGCGCGTCGCGCAGCCCGTCCCCCAGCAGGTTGAACGCCATGACGGTCGCCAGGATGGCCAGGCCCGGGAAGGTCAGCAGCCACCAGGCGCGCCCGTAGAACTGCAGCGCGTCGGCCAGCATGGTGCCCCATTCCGGTGTCGGCGGCTGCGCGCCGAGGCCCAGGAAGCCCAGCGCCGCCGCGTCCAGGATGGCCGACGAGAAGCCGAGCGTCGCCTGCACGATCAACGGCGCGAGGCAGTTCGGCAGCACCACCAGCGCCATCAGCCGCGCCGTGCCGGCCCCGGCCGCGCGGGTGGCGAGCACGTAGTCCCGCGCCAGTTCGCCCTGTGCTGCGGCGCGGGCGAGGCGGACGTAGGCCGGCAGCTGCACGGCGGCCACGGCCAGCATGGCGTTGGTCAGCCCAGGCCCCAGGATGGCGACCACGACGATGGCCAGCAGCAGGGAGGGGAACACCAGCAGCACGTCCATCAGCCGCATGATGACTACATCCGCGACACCGCCCGCGAAGGCGGCGGCGAGGCCCAGCAAGGTGCCGAACGCGAGGGAAAGCGCCACCACGACCGTGCCGATCAGCAAGGAGAGCCGGGCGCCGTAGATCAGCCGGCTGAGCATGTCGCGGCCGAGGCTGTCCGTGCCGAGCGGGAACCCGGCCTGCTGGAACGGCGGGGCGAGGAAGGAGGAGCGGAACTGCTCGGCGGGGCCGTGCGGCGCGACGAGCGGCGCCGCCGCGGCCACCATGATGAGGATGAGGAGCAGCACGAAGCCAGCCAGCGCGCCGGGGCTGCCGAGCAGGCGGCGGGCAAAGGCGAAGCGGGGGGCGCGGGTTAAGGTGAGGCTCATGGATCAGCAGTACCGTCATGGCCGGGCGGAGCAGCCAAAGGTTCCACGCGCGCGCTTCGCACGTGGAAAGGCTGCGGAGGGTTGACCCGGCCATCCACGCGATTGCAACCGCTCAGGCAATGAGGGGGGAACGGAGGATGCCAGCCGGGTGGGTTTACATCATGACCAGCCGGCCGAATGGCATTCTCTGCACCGGGGTCACCACCAATCTTGCGAAGCGTGTTTGGGAGCACCGTGAGGGGACAATCGACGGGTTCATCAAGCAGCATGGGCTGAGGCGCCTGGTGTATGCCGAGCCGCACGAGGGCATCCGCGTCGCAATCCAGGGTGAGAGGGCGCTCAAGCGTTGGCCGCCCGCCTGAACTCTGAGGCGCAGCCCTCGCGTGGATGGCCGGATCAAGTCCGGCCATGACAAGCTTCCACATCACCGCCGCAACCGCGGGTTCAGCACGCCGTACAGCACGTCCACGCCCAGGTTCACCGCCATCACCAGCGCCGCGATCAGCAGCGTGCCGCCTTGCAGCACGTTGTAGTCGCGGCGCTGCACGCTATCCACCAGCCAATGGCCGATGCCCGGCCAGGCGAACACCGTCTCGGTCAGGATCGCGCCCCCGAGCAAGGCGCCGACCTGCAAGCCCAGCACCGTGACGACAGGGATCAGCGCGTTGCGCAGCGCGTGCACCACCACCACGCGGGCCGGCGAGAGGCCCTTCGCCCGGGCCGTGCGCACGTAGTCCTCGCCCAGCACCTCCAGCATGGCGGAGCGGGTGATGCGCGCGACCGTGGCCAGCGGGATGGTGCCGAGCACGACCGTGGGCAGGATCAGGTGGCGCACCGCGGAGCCGAACGCGCCGGGATTGTCTTGGTCGAGCAAGCTGTCGATCAGCAGGAAGCCGGTCACCGGCTGCACGTAGTACAGCTCGTCGATGCGGCCCGACACCGGCGTCCAGCCCAAGCTCACGGAGAACACCAGGATGGCCATGAGGCCCAGCCAGAAGATCGGCATGGACGCGCCGGTGACGGAAAGGCCGATCAGCCCGTAGTCCAGCGGCGTGCCCCGGCGCACCGCGGCCACCACGCCCAGCGGCAGCCCCAGCAGCACCGCGAAGGCCAGGGCGCAGGCGCCCAGCTCCACCGTGGCGGGGAAGAAGGTGGTGAACTCGGTCCACACGCTCTCCTGCGTCACCAGCGAGCGGCCCAGGTCGCCATGCAGCAGCTGCGCCTCGTAGTGCAGGAACTGCCGCCACAGCGGCTGGTCCAGCCCCAGCTCGTGGCGGAAATAGGCCAGCCGCTCGGGCGAGATGCCGCGCTCCCCGGTGCGGACCTCCACCGGGTCGCCCGGCACGGCGTGCACCAGCAGGAAGCCGAGCAGCGAGACGCCCACCAGCGTGGGGACGGTCAGCGCCAGGCGGCGGGACAGCAATCGCAGCAAGGCGCTACTGCATGTCCACTTGGCCGAAGGAATGGACGCCGAGCGGGCTCATGACGAAGCCGGTCACCTCGCGCCGCAGCGGCTGGAAGGTGATGGAATGCGCGATGAGGAAGAACGGCGCCTCGTCATGCATCAGGACCTGGGCCTGCTCGTACAGGGTGGCGCGCGCGGCCTGGTCCGGCAGCCTGGCGGCCTGCTGGATCAGCGCGTCGAACGCCTTGTTGCACCATTTGGACACGCTGCCGCCGCCCACCCGCGCCGCCGCGCAGCTGGCGTTGGGGGTGAAGAAGTTGTCCGGGTCGCCGTTGTCGCCGGTCCAGCCCATCTCGGCCATCGGCGCCTCGCCGGCTTGCAGGCGCTTGCGGTACTCGCCCCACTCGTAGCTGACGATGCGGGCGCGCACGCCGACCTTCGCCAGGTCCGCCTGCATCAGCTCGGCGACCCGGCGGGCGTCCGGGTTGTACGGGCGCTGCACCGGCATCGCCCACAGGTCGGTGTCGAACCCGTCGGGGTAGCCGGCCCCGGCCAGCAGCGCCTTCGCGGCCGCTGGGTCATGCGGGTAGTCCTGCACCGCATCGTCGTAGGACCACATGGTGGGCGGCAGGAGGTTCTTCGCCGGCTCGCCGGCGCCCCCGTAGACCGCGCGCAGGATGGCCTCCTTGTCGATGGCCATGCTCAGCGCCTGGCGCACCCGCTTGTCGTCGAACGGCTTCCTGGCGGCGTTGAAGGCCAGGAAGCCAATGTTCAGCCCCGGCAGCTGCTGCAGGGCGAGGCGCGGGTCGGCCTGGATGCCCGGCAGGTCGGCGGGCGAGGGATAGGCCATCATCTGGCACTCCCCCGCGCGCAGCTTGGCCAGGCGCACCGCCGGGTCCTTGTTGATGGAGAACACCAGCGCGTCCAGCTTGGCCTTCGGCCCCCAATAGCCGTCGAACCGGCGGTAGCGGATGGTGGCGTCGCGCTGGTAGGCCACGAAGCTGAACGGCCCCGTGCCGACCGGCGCCTGGTCGATCTGCTCCGGCTTGCCGGCCTTCATGGAGGCGTCGGCGTACTCGGCGGACTGGATGCTGGCGAAGTCCATGGCGAGGTCGGCCAGGAACGGCGCCTGCGGCTCGCTCAGGGTGAACCTCACGGTGTAGGGGTCGGGCGCCTCCAGGCCGGTGATCAGCGTGGGAAAGCCCATGTCGCCGTAGTAGTCGTAGCTGCCGCCCGACACCTTGTGGAACGGGCTGTCTTCCCGGCCCTGGCGGTTGAAGGAGAACAGCACGTCGTCGGCGTCGAAGTCCCGGCCGGGCTTGAACCCGGCGTTGCTGTGCCAGCGCACCCCGTGGCGCAGGTGGAAGGTGACGGCCTTGCCGTCCGGCGAGATGTCCCAGCTCTCGGCCAGGGCCGGCTGCAGCTCCGTGGTGCCGGGCTTGAACTCGACCAGCCGGTCGTAGACCGGCCGGGTGGCGTCGAAGGTGGTGCCGGTGGTGTTGATCATCGGGTTGAAGTTCTCCGGCGAACCCTCCGAGCAGTAGACCAGCGTCTTGGCGTGCACGCCGCCGGCCAGCAGCGCCGCCGCGCCGGCCAGCAGGACGCGGCGCAGGGTCCCGGCCCTCACCGCGGCCCCCGGCGGCGGTTGAGCGCCAGCTGCTGCGGGGTCAGCTGGTAGCCGACCAGGATGCTGTAGGCCGCCCCGGTCAGGTGCTCGTCCACCGGCAGCACCAGGTCCACCCGGTCGCCGGTCAGCCGGAGCTTGTCCGAGTTGGGAGGGAAGGTCACGGACACGGGATAGTCCTTCTTGTCCAGGATCATGCTGCCCTTGGCGACGGCGACGAAGTAGGTCACGGACGCCGCAGGCTTCTTGGCGGCCGGCCCGCGCGTCAGCTCCATGTTGACCGATATCTGGGTGCGCAGGTGGGTGCGGTCGTCCAGGGAACATTTGCCGGACAGGCCTGTGATTCGGCCGTCCACCACCAGATCAGTCAGGTCGGCCCCGGGGCCGCGGTACTGGCTCAGGTCCCCGGCGTCCGGGCGGATGGCGGTCTGCGGGCAGACCGGGGCGAAGGCCGGCAGATCCGGCTGGGCGCAGGCCGACACGCTGGCCAGGACGGCCAGCATCAGGGGCAGCGCACGGGTCGCGCCAGACGGAAAGGCACGGGCAGGCATGGACGACGGCATCGGCAACTCCGCTTGGGCGCTCCGGGCGGACGGGAGCTTCGAGGCAGGCGAGCGCGGCTCGGCGCACTCCGGGTTGTGGCAGGACGGGCGGGACGCCATACTGCGCGCCGCACATCCCACGGACAACATGGACCAGACAACACCGCTCCGCATCCTGCTGTCCGGCCCGCGCGGCTTCTGCGCCGGCGTGGACCGCGCCATCCGCGTGGTGGAGGAAGCGATCCGCCAGTTCGGCGCGCCCGTCTACGTCCGCCATGAGATCGTCCACAACCGCACGGTGGTCGAGGCGCTGGAAGCCCAGGGCGCCGTGTTCGTCGAGGAGCTGGACGAGGTGCCGGCGGACGCGCACGTCGTGTTCTCCGCCCACGGCGTGCCCAAGGCGGTGCCGCTGGAAGCCGAGCGCCGCCATCTGCATTACTACGACGCCACCTGCCCCCTGGTGAGCAAGGTGCACCGGGAAGCCGAGCGGCACTTCGCCGAAGGCGGGCCGGGCCAGCGCCACATCCTGATGATCGGCCACGCCGGGCACCCGGAGGTGGTCGGCACCATGGGCCAGCTGCCGCCCGGCGCCGTGACCCTGGTGCAGGACGCGGACGAGGCGGCGGCCGTGCAGCCCGCCCCCGGCCCGCTCGCCTTCATCACCCAGACCACGCTCTCCGTCGATGACACGGCGGAGATCGTCAACGTGCTGCGCACCCGCTTCCCCGCCATCGAAGGGCCGAAGCGGGAGGACATCTGCTACGCCACCACCAACCGCCAGGCCGCCGTCAAGGCGGTGGCGCCGGATTGCGACCTGGTGATCGTGATCGGCAGCCCGAACTCCTCCAACTCGCAGCGGCTGCGCGAGGTGGCGGAGCGCGCCGGGGCCAAGCGCGCCGTGCTGGTCCCCCGTGCGCGGGACCTGGACTGGACGCTGATGAACGGCGTGCAGACCCTGGGGCTGACCGCCGGCGCGTCGGCGCCCGAGCTGCTGGTGCAGGAGATGATCACCCACCTGGCCGAGCGCTACACCCTCAACATCGAGGAGCGCCGGGTGACGGAGGAAGACGTGATCTTCAAGCTGCCCGCCCCCCTGTCTTGACGCTCCTTCGCTTTTCCCTCTCCCCTTGCGGGAGAGGGCGGGGTGAGGACTGCAACACGCACGGCATAGCCCATGGCCGTCTACACCGAAGTCACCGACGAAGCCGTCGCCGCCTACGTCGCGGAGTACGCCATCGGCACGGTCGTGGCGTTCCGCGGCATCGCCGAGGGGGTGGAGAACAGCAACTTCTCGCTCCGCACCACCGCTGGCGACTACATCCTCACCCTCTACGAGAAGCGCGTGGACCCGGCGGAGCTGCCCTGGTTCCTCGGCCTCATGGAGCACCTGGCCACCCATGGCATCACCTGCCCGCAGCCCGTGCGCGCCCGGGACGGCGCGGCGCTGCGCCGCCTGGCCGGGCGGGCGGCCTGCATCACCACCTTCCTGCCCGGCGTGTGGCCGCGCCGGGTGCGCCAGGCCCATTGCGCGCCCGTCGGCACGGCCCTCGCCGGCCTGCACGTGGCCGGCATGGACTATCCGGCCGAGCGCCCGAACGCCCTCGGCCCGGCTGGCTGGCAACCGCTGCTCGACCGCTGCCTGCCCCGCGCCGACGAGGTGCAGCCGGGCCTGGGCGCCGTGCTGACGGCGGCGCTGGCCCGCATCCTGGCCCGCTGGCCCTCCGGCCTGCCCCACGGCCACATCCACGCCGACCTGTTCCCGGACAACGTGTTCTTCCTGGACGGGCGGCTGTCCGGGCTGATCGACTTCTACTTCGCCGCCACCGACCTGCTCGCCTACGACCTCGCGATCTGCCTCAACGCCTGGTGCTTCGAGCCGGACCTGTCATTCAACGTCACCAAGGCCCGGGCCATGCTGCGCGCCTACGCCGCCCGCCGCCCGCTGCTGGCCGCCGAGCGGGCCGCCCTGCCCGTGCTGTGCCAGGGTGCGGCGATCCGCTTCCTGCTGACCCGGCTGTACGACTGGGTCAACACGCCGCCGGGTGCGCTGGTGACGCGCAAGGACCCGCTGGAGTACCTCGGCCGGCTCCGCTTCCACCTGCTCGCCACGGACGAACACGCCTATGGACTCTGACCCCGCACGCCCGCATGAGACTTCGGACCATGCCGGCTTCGTGGAGATCTGGACCGATGGCGGCTGCAAGCCCAACCCCGGCCCGGGTGGCTGGGCCGCCATCCTGCGCTTCGGCGGCGCCGAGCGGGAGCTGACGGGGGCGGACGCCGCCACGACCAACAACCGCATGGAGCTGATCGCCGCCGCCGCCGCGCTGGAAACCCTGACCCGGCCATGCCGGGTGGTGCTGCACACGGACAGTGAGTACGTCCGCAACGGCATCACCCGCTGGCACACCGGCTGGGTGCGCCGCAACTGGCGCAACGCGGCCGGGGACCCGGTGGCCAACATGGCGCTGTGGCAGCGCCTGCTGGCGGCCGCCAAGCCGCATCAGGTCGAGTGGAAATGGGTCCGCGGCCACGCCGGGGACGTGATGAACGAGCGTGCGGACGTGCTGGCGACCCAGGCGCGCGAGAGGGAAACGCAGGGTGTTTGCAAGAGGCCGTTTTAGAAAAAACCTGGAACGGTTTGCGATGGAGGTTGGATGGCCGGGCAAGGTGTGACTCCAGGCAGGTGTTCGAAGCCTTGCTGGAAGCCCGCGCCCCATGTGGAACCCGGCCACCCGCGCGCAGCATGGCCGCGCGGGCCTGCGCTGTGGAAGTGACGTGACCGAGGCGGAATGGCTGGTTTGTCTCCGTTCCTGCCTGCATCGTGCTCTTGCGGCTGTCCGCGCAAGTGGGACATGCGAGGGATCGTCAACGCGATCTTCTGCGTCCTGCGGGGCGGCATTGCCTGGAGTCTAAGCTCCAGGCTCATTTGGCCCACCAGGTCATGATTGCCGCGATGGCGATGGCTGAGGCGAAGTTTGCGGCGAGTTTGTGGTAGCGCGTGGCAATCCGCCGCCAGTCTTTCAGGCGGCAGAAGGCTCGCTTGATGAGGTTGCGTCCGCGGTAGGCGGCACGGTCGGACGGGTGGCAACGCTCGCGGGTGCGGTTGTTTGGGATTACCGGCAGGGTGCCGCGTTCGAGCAGGAACTGCCGCAAGCCGTCGCTGTCATAGCCGCCATCCGCCAGGCATTGATCGGCGGCTGGCAACGGCCCCAGCAGGCCGAGCGCGGCGCGCACGGCGCCTAGCTGGCCCGGCGTCAGCGCAAAGGCGATGATGCGGCCAAGGCCGTCGGTTACGGCATGGGTCTTGGTCCCGCGCCCGCCGCGCAAGCGTCCGATGGCCTGGCTTTCGGCCCCGCTTTTCCGCCCGCCGCCGCGCGTTGCGCCTTGGCCGTGGTGCTGTCGATGGCCTGGATGCCGCCCGGCATGGCTTCGGCCAAGGCAGCGAACATGCCTTGCCAGAGGCCGCGCTGCGACCAGCGATGGAAGCGGTTGCACACCGTGGTTGGCGGCCCGTAGGCCAAGGGCGTGTCCTGCCAGCGGCAGCCGCTGCGCAGCACATGGACGATGCCGCTGATCACCCGCCGGTCATCCACACGCTGCGCACCCCGCTGATTGGTGGGAAGCAACGGCTCAATCACCGCCTATTGCTCGTCGTCCAGGAAAACCGACGCCATGATCCGCGCTCCACTGCCCAGCAGCGTGAATCATAAACTAAAGGCGTTCCGCCAGACCCAATTGGGTTTGAAGCTTGGAGCGCATCGCCACCCGCTCCACCCCGCAAACCTGCCCGCCCCACCCATATC
>CAXTNC010000130.1:0-9051 GCA_964245495.1 uncultured Acetobacteraceae bacterium | reverse complement strand
CGGAGCGGCGTTCCAGCGCAGGTGCTGGGGCGTCGCCGCCGGCTGGCCGTTCTCCGCCCCGCGCGGCCCGGCGCTCGCCATCTCCGCCGGTTCCCGCTCGGAAGCGGTGGCGCTGTGGCTGCGGCAGGAGTTCGGCACCCGGGTGGCGCATTGCGGCCGGCCGCTGCTGCGCGCCAAGCTGTTCGACCTGCTGGTGGTTCCCAAGGAGGCCCGCCCGCGTCCGGCATCCAACATGCTGCCGGTGCTCGGGCCGCCGCACCGGCTGTCGCCGCTGGTGCTGGCCCAGGCGCGCGTGTCCTGGGCCGGACGCCTGTCCCACCTGCCGCGCCCGATGGTCACGCTGCTGGTCGGCGGCGGGCAGGGCGGCGAGATGCGGCCCGCCGCCGCCCACGCCCTGGCCCGGCAGGTGGCCCGCATGGCCGCCTCCGCCGGCGGCTCCGTGCTCGCCACCACCAGCCGGCGCACCGGCCAGGAAGCGACGGACGCCATCGCCGACGGCCTCGCCCCCTGCATGAACCTGCTTCACCGCTGGGGAGAGCCGGGAGAGAACCCTTATGCCGCGACCATCGCGCTGGCGGACGCCACGGTGGTGACCGGCGGCTCCTCCAGCATGGTGTGCGAGGCCTGCGGCGGCGAGGCGCCCGTGTTCATCTCCGGCATCGGCGCCACCCCGCGGCAGCGCCGCCTGCACGAGCTGCTGTACGCGGCCGACCAGGCGCGTCCGCTGCAGCACAGCTTCTCGCCTTGGCCGCGCACCCCGCTGGACGAAGCGGGCCGGGTGGCGGCCGCCATACGCGCCCGCATGTCCGTGGGTCCGCAGGCGGTCGATTGACCCTGCCGGCGCAGGAGCGGTGCGCGGCAGCCCTGCCCACTGGCTGGGAGCGCAGGCTTGATGACGGCCCGCCTCGCGCCTACCATGTCCTAAGGGCTTGGATCAGGCCTGCAATCGGAGGGCCATGTGGGACGCGACCAGTCGGTGATCGGACGGCGCTGCGAGCGCGCTGTCGTGACGGCATACCGGGAGCTGCGCGCCACCGGCAACGCCGACATGGACGCGTTCCGCGCCTGCACCGTGCTGTACCGCATCCACCACCCGGAGGCTTCCATCAACGAGGCCCGCCGCCTGGTGTCCGAATGGGTCGACCACCATGTCACGCGCGGCAGCACGGGTCCCACGCCAGGCTGCGAGTGCGCGGAGGGCTGAGCCGGCCCGGCGCCGCCCGCCCCTGGCCGGCCGGGACGCCGGTGGCCTCATGGCCGATGACCCGGCGGCGCGCGCCGCGCTGCGTCCCGCTTCAGCGCCATCACCGCCGCATCCAGGGCTGAGCTGAACCGGGACCGGTCGGCCGCCGTCATGGCCGCGTGCCCGCCGCCGCCGAGTCCGGTTTCCCGCAGGTGCCGGGCGATCTCCCGCCCAGCCAGGGCGCTGCCGATGTTGTCTCCCGTCCAGGCGCGGCCGGTGTGCCCCAGCGCCTTGGCGCCGCGGTCCAGGCAGCGCTTGGCGAGCGGGATGTCGGCCGTCACGCACAGGTCGTCCGGGCCGGCCCGCTCGGCGATCCAGTCGTCAGCCGCGTCCGGCCCGTCCGGCACGATCACGACCTGCACCCCGGCCTGCCCCGGCGGGCGGATCGGGCGGGAGCCGTTGTGCACCACGAGCACCTCCAGCCCCGTGCGGGCAGCGACGCGGTAGATCTCCTCGCGCACCGGGCAAGCGTCCGCGTCCACGTAGATGCGCGTCATGCGGCGGAGCGGCCGAAGAAGTTGGAGCGGATGGACGCCCGCGCGACGATGGCCTGCATCGCCGGGTCCTGGTCGCCGTCGGGGGCCGTCAGGGCTTCCATGGGCACGAAGAACTCGTGCGGGTGCGGCACCTGGTGCTGCAGGAAGCCCTGGTAGTGACGGCTGTTCAACCCGTACATCACCCGCAGGTCCCGCACCGGCAGCACCAGCGGGGCGACGGGCGCGGCTTTGAGGACGCCCGTCGCTTGCCACCGCAGCACGGCGCTGCCGGGCGTGAGCGGGGCCAGCAGCCAGGCCAGCGGACAAACCGCCATCAGGGACTGGACGGAAGGAGCGAAGCGGGAGCGCTTGTCGAGCAGGTTGGGCAGGGAGGCGCAGGCTTCTATGGCGAAGATGTCGGCGTAAGGCTCGGCGGGCGTGCCGCCGAAGTTCAGCCACAGCCCATCGGGCAGGGTGCGCAGCCGCTCGCTCCCCGGCAGCTTGAGGAAGCATTGCCCCGCGACGTTGTCGGGGCGGCCCCGCAGCCAGGCATCCTTGTCGCCGCCGAGTCCGGGCGGATTGTGGGGCCATTGCTTCAGCCGCGACCGCACGGTGGAGTCCAGGGGCCTTGGGATTTGTCGCATGATCAGTTTCCTTGGCGTTGAGGCTTTCCATCAGCCTCAGCAGCCCAGTTGTAGGGCGCTCGCGGCGTCGCTGACAGCCAAGCCGGACGCGGAGCCGGGCAAACAAGGTGTTTTGCATCGAATTGATGTGCCGCGGCCCAACGGGTTTTCCTGCAAAAACATCGGCGTAAAGCCGAGCTGGCAGCGCCGCCGCCCCACGCTGGCCGGTGAATCAACGGGTTATCCCGTCACGGAACGGCGGCAACGGCGCCCAGCGCCGCCGCGGCGGGCGCCGCCGCTGATTTTCACCTGATGAAAAATGCAGTCCCGGCGAGGAGGCCCAGCCTCACGGCCGGGCCTTTTTTCACTTTCCTGAGACGAAGAATTAGCCGCGGCCGTCGATGGGGGCGAAGTCCCGCTTCGGCGCGCCGACGTAGACCTGCCGCGGCCGGCCGATCCGCTGCGACTTGTCCTCGATCATCTCCTTCCATTGGCTGATCCAGCCGACGGTCCGGGCCACGGCGAACAGCACGGTGAACATGCTGGTAGGGATGCCCATCGCCTTGAGGATGATGCCGGAGTAGAAATCGACGTTCGGGTACAGCTTCTTGCTGATGAAGTAGTCGTCGTGCAAGGCGATCCGCTCAAGCTCCATCGCCATGTCCAGCGTCGGATCGTCCTTGATGCCGAGTTCCTTGAGCACCTCGTGGCAGGTGCGCTGCATGATCTTGGCGCGCGGGTCGTAGTTCTTGTAGACGCGGTGCCCGAAGCCCATCAGCCGCACGCCGCTGCTCTTGTCCTTCACCTTGCCGATGAAGGCCGGGATCGCGTCGATGCTGCCGATCTCGTCCAGCATCTTCAGCACCGCCTCGTTGGCGCCGCCATGCGCCGGGCCCCACAGGCTGGCGATGCCGGCGGCGATGCAGGCGAACGGGTTGGCGCCGGTGGAGCCGGCCAGCCGGACCGTGGAGGTCGAGGCGTTCTGCTCGTGGTCGGCGTGCAGGATGAAGATGCGGTCCATCGCGCGGGCCAGCACCGGGCTGACATGGTACTCCTCCGCCGGCACGGCGTTGAGCATGTAGAGGAAGTTCTCCGCATAGCCCAGGTCGTTGCGGGGATAGACGAACGGCTGGCCGATGTTGTACTTGTAGGCCCAGGCGGCGATGGTCGGCAGCTTGGCGATCAGGCGGAAGGCGCTGATCGTGCGGTGCTGCTCGTTCGTGATGTCCAGGCTGTCGTGGTAAAAGGCGCTCAGCGCCCCCACGACGCCGCACATCACCGCCATCGGGTGCGCGTCGCGCCGGAAGCCGCTGTAGAAGCTGCGCAGCTGCTCGTGCAGCATGGTGTGGCGCATCACGCCGTCGTGGAACTGGTCCAGCTCGCCCTTGGTCGGCAGCTCGCCGTTCAGCAGCAGGTAGGCGACCTCCAGGAAGTTCGATTTCTCGGCCAGCTGGTCGATCGGGTAGCCGCGGTGCAGCAGCACCCCCTCGTCGCCGTCGATGTAGGTGATGGCGCTTTCGCACGCGGCCGTGGCGCCGTAGCCGACATCGTAGGTGAAGATGCCGAGGCTGCCGTACAGCTTGCTGATGTCGGCCGCCTTCGGCCCGATCGTGCCGGATCGCAGCGGCACGGTCAGCGACTGGCTGCTGCCGTCCATCGTCATGGTAAGGGAGCCGTTGGCGCTGCCGCTCATGCTGGGGTCCTGTCGAGTGAAAGCCGGCGAGACTCGCGGCGGGCCGCCCGCTCAAGTGCCGCCCCGCGATGCCGGGTAATTAAGGGCTGCATCGCGGGCAAGGCAACCTTCGCGGTTGCAGCGCCGCCTCAGTTGGACAGCCAAATCCCGCGCTTGTGCGCCCGCGCGTCGATCTCGGCGGCGGAGAAGGCGGGCGAGCCGGCCCGCGCCCACCCGGTCGCCACCAGCGCCACGTTCACGTCCTGCCCGCCGGCGTCGCACCGCCCCGCTGGCCGGCCGAGGACGTCGTGGCCCCAGACCCGGCATTGCACCGGCCGGTTGCGCACCAGCTCGGCCAGCACGGCGCTGGCCCGCCCGCCGCAGTCCGGCCCCGCCGCGCAGGCCTGCCCCCGCTGCGGCGCCTGCACGTCGCTCAGGTGGACGACCGTGGCGCCCAGCTTCAACGTGTCCCCGTCGATCACCGCGACCTGGCCGGCCGCCGCGGAAACCACCTGCGCCGGCGCCTGCCACGGCATCGCGGCCAGCACGGCGGCGGCGCCTGCCGCCGCCCCGGCGGCGCCCACCGCCATCGTCCGCAGGAAGCTGCGGGACGCGCCCGCACGGCTGGAGGAACGGAAGATGCGGCGGGGGCGATCAATCGACACGGGCGACTCCGGGGTGGTCCGGCGGACAGGATGCCTAGCGCGCGAGGAGCCGGACCTGCAAGCCCGGCGCATCTCCCGTTCTCAGTCCCAGAAGGGGTCCGCGCGGCGGAACTTGGTCCAGCCGCGGGCGATGCCGGCCCGCGCGTCCGTGCTGCGGGCGGCGGCGAACCCTTGCACGGCGCCGGCGGCGAACTGGCGCCAGGACCCGCCTGGCAGCCTGTCCATCAGTTCCGCCGCAGCCGCGCCGTCGTTCAAGCGGCCCAGCTCCTCCTGCAGGCGGGACACGGCGCGCACGAAGCGCCGGGTGCTGCGCCGCCCATGCAGGGGAGCGAAGAACTCCGCCGCGTAGCGCAGCCGCTTGCCTCGCTTGCGCAGGTCATGCAGCTCCCCGGCCGGCAGCGCGCTGATGTCCGGCCCGCGGTTGAGCATGTGCCCGTGCTGGCGGCCCAGGGATGCGGCGGCGTACTCCGCGGCGTCGGCCGACAGCTTGGCGGCGCGCGCCTCGTCCGCATCCGCTTCCCACGGGCGCAAGGCGGCGAGCTGCACCAGCGCCACGGCCAGGCGGCGGAACGGCGCGGAGGCCAAGTGATGCCGCAGCCTGCCGTAGGCCGCCTCCCGCTGCGCGCCTGCCGCTGCGGCCATGCGGGCGATGCGCGGGTCCTCCGGCAAGGCGGCCGCCACGTCCTGCCCGATGCCGGCCAGGAACACGTCCCAGTCCCGCGCCCCGCCCAGCACGCCTGCCAGCTCGTGCAGCTGCGCCTTGGCCGCCTCGGTTTCGGGGCCGCCGATCGCGCGCCGGAACACGGACAGCGCCGAGCGCAGGCGGCGCACCGCCACGCGGGTGGCATGGACCGCCTCGGGCGCCTCCCCGGCGCCTGCCGCGTCCACCCCCGCCAGGATCACGTCCGTCAGGTGCCCGATCACCAGGGCCGCCGCATCCGTCACCGTGGTGCCGGGCGGCACCTCCGGCCCCCCGCTGCGCCGGTCCGGCGGCGCGCCGTCCCGGGCGAAGGCCGCCGCTTCGGCGGCCAGCGACCAGCGCGGCACCGCCAGCGCGACGGTCTCGGCCAGGTGGGTGCTGAGCGCCGCCAGGCCCGGCGCCGGCCCGGTCAGCAGCACCCGGCACGACGGCTGTTCCCGCGCCATGCCGCGCAAGGTCCCGTGGAGGACGGCCAAGCTCGCATCCCCGTCCAGCTGCAGCGTGCGGCGCTGCCCGCGGAACCCGGCGACCGGCGCCAGCGGCCCGTCCAGCCGCGGCAATTCCGGCCCCAGCCCGGCCAGGTCGGCCGCTTCCGCCAGGCAGGGGGCGGGCGTGCCCGGCGGCCACGCCTCGCCAGGCCGCGGGCTGGCCCGTTCCAGGCGCCAGCCGGCCTTGTCCTGGCACAGGCTGAGCTGCTGGCCGGCCAGCTCGTTGCCCGCAGTGTCATGCCAGGTCAGCTCGACGGGGGCGGGCCGGCCGCCGCGCTGGCGCAGCCCCGGCTGGCGAAGCAGCCGCGGCAGCTCGGCGGGCGGCAAGGAGAACTCCAGGCATGGCATGGCTCAGGCACTCACCTCCGACAGGTCGCTCGGCAGCAGGTAGCGCGTGAGCCGCCCGCCGCCTGGCCGCACCTCCTGCCAGGGCGCGGCCACGGCGAACTCGCTCAATGCGCCCGACGGGTAGCCGCTGGCCAGGCGTTTCAGCTGCTTGTCCGCGCCCGCGGCGGGGCTGCCCGCCAGCAGCAGCGCCAGGTCGTGCAGCCCCGGGTTGTGGCCCACCAGCAGCACGCAGCGCGCCGCCGCCGGGGCGGCGTTGACCACGTCCAGCAAATCCGCCGCCGGCGCAAGGTACAGCGAGTCCATGGGGTGGACGCGGGGCGGCTGGTCCCAGGTGAAGGCTGCCAGCGTTTGCAAGGTGCGCCGGGCCGACGACACCACCACGTGGTCCGGCGCCAGGCCCACCCGCCGCATCTCCCGCGCCATGGCCGCCGCCGCCTGCTGCCCGCGCAGGTTGAGCGGCCGCGCGTGGTCCGAAAGCGCGGGGTCGTCCCAGGAGGACTTGGCGTGCCGGAGGAGAAGGAGCGTTCGCATGGACAGGCGGGAGCATGACATGCCGCGCGCCTTGTCGCCACCATCCCCGTCGCCAAGTGGCGGCAGGCAACAAGGATGCTCCATGGCCGAACCAGTGGTGATCGTGGGCGCATACGGGGCGATCGGCTCCGCCATCGCCCGGCGCATGGCGGCGGCAGGCCCCGTCCACCTGGTGGGGCGCGACGCCGGACGGCTGGCGGCGCTGGCCGGGGAGCTGGGCGCCACCTCCGCCGTGGCGGACGCCATGGACGCGGCCGGCCTCGCGCAGGCGGTGCGCGCGGCGGGGCCGCGCCTGTCCGGCCTGGCGTACTGCGTCGGCTCCATCGTGATGAAGCCGCTCAAGCGCGCGACGGAGGCCGACTTCATCGACGCCTTCCGGCTCAACGCGGTCGGCGCCGCCTTGGCGGTGGCGGCGGGCGCCGAGGCGCTGGCCGCGGCGCCCGGCAGCGGCGTGGTGCTGTTCAGCACGGTGGCGGTGCGCGCCGGGTTCGCCAGCCACGCGGTGATCGCGGCGGCCAAGGGCGCGGTGGAAGGGCTGACCGTCTCCTTGGCGGCGGAGCTGGCGCCCAACGTGCGGGTCAACTGCATCGCCCCCAGCCTCACCCGCTCCGGCATCGCCGCCGGGATGACGGAGAACCCCACCCTGGCCAAGGCCATCGCCGGGCAGCACCCGATCCCCCGGCTGGGCGAGGGCGAGGACGCCGGGGCGCTGGCCGCCTTCCTGCTGGGGCAGGACGCCGGGTGGATCACCGGCCAGGTGTTCGCCGTCGACGGCGGGCGTTCCACGGTCCGCACCCGCGGGTGAGCACCCTGCGGGTGGTGCTGGGCGACCAGTGCAGCGCCGGGCTGTCGGCGTTGTCCGACCTCGACCCGGCCACGGACACGGTGCTGATGGCCGAGGTGCTGGGCGAGTGCACCTACGTGCGCCACCACCAGAAGAAGATCGTGCTGGTGCTGTCCGCCATGCGCCACTTCGCCCGCGCGCTGCGCTCCCGCGGCGTCACCGTGGAGTACGTCACCCTCGACGACCCGGCGAACACGCACTCCCTGCGCGGCGAGCTGGTGCGGCTGGCAGCGCGGCTCAAGCCGGACCGCGTGGTGGCGACCGCCTGCGGCGAGTGGCGGCTGGACCGCGACATGCAGGGCTGGCACGAGGCGGCGGGCGTGGAGGTGGACATCCGCGACGACGACCGTTTTCTCTGCAACATCCGGGACTTCCGCGCCTGGGCGCGCGGCAGGGCGCAGCTGCGCATGGAGTTCTTCTACCGCGACATGCGCCGCCGCCACGGCGTGCTGATGGACGGCGGCGAGCCGGCGGGCGGGCAATGGAACCTGGACGCTGAGAACCGCAAGCGCCTGCCCGCCGCCGTCACGGCGCCGGAGCCGCCGCGCTTCCAGCCGGACGCCATCACCGCGGAGGTGATCGCCCTGGTGCGCGCCCGCTTCGGCGACCATTTCGGCACTTGCGACGGCTTCAACCTGCCGGTGACGGCGGCGGAGGCGCAGGCGGCGCTGAACGACTTCATCGCCAACCGCCTGCCGCAGTTCGGCGACTGGCAGGACGCCATGCGCAGCGGCGCGCCGACGCTGTTCCACGCGCTGGTGTCCACCTCCCTCAACACGGGCCTGCTGGAGCCGCTGCAAGCGTGCCGCGCGGCGGAGGCGGCCTACCGCGCCGGAACCGCGCCGCTGAACGCGGTGGAGGGCTTCGTCCGGCAAATCCTCGGCTGGCGCGAGTTCGTGCGCGGCGTCTACTGGCTCAGGATGCCGGAGTACGCCGGGCTGAACGCTTTGCAAGCAACGCGCAAGCTGCCGCAGTTCTACTGGGACGCGAACACCCGGATGAACTGCTTGCGCCACGCCGTGGCCGACACGCGGGCCAACGCCTACGCCCACCACATCCAGCGCCTGATGGTGACCGGCAGCTTCGCCCTGATGGCCGGGCTGGACCCGGCGGAGGTCGATGAATGGTACCTCATCGTCTACGCCGACGCCTACGGGTGGGTGGAGATGCCCAACGTGCGCGGCATCGCCTTGTTCGCCGACGGCGGCATCATCGGCTCCAAGCCGTATGCGGCGTCCGGCGCCTACATCAACCGCATGAGCGACTACTGCCGCGGCTGCCACTACGACGTGAAGGACGCGGCGGGCGAGCGCGGCTGCCCGTTCAACGCGCTGTACTGGGACTTCATGGCCCGCCATGAGGCGCGCTTCGCCGGCAACAAGCGGATGCAGAACCCGCTGGCCGCGCTGAGGCGGATGGACCCGGCGCGGGTGGGGCAGATACGGGCGCGGGCGGCGGGGT
>CAXTNC010000129.1:0-9081 GCA_964245495.1 uncultured Acetobacteraceae bacterium | reverse complement strand
TGCTGATGACGGTGCAGCTGCACGTGCCGCCCGTGCGCCGCCCCGGGCACTTCAAGTAACATGCGCTTCAAGTAGATGCCGGACTGGCTCGCCGAACTCGACCCGCGATTCAAGGCGCTGGCTTTGCCGAACGCGCCGCTGCTGACCTTGGGCGCGGGCTATGCCTGGCTCGAAGGCCCGGTCTGGTTCGCCGACGCCAACCAGCTGCTGGTCAGCGACCTGCCCAACGACCGCATCCTGCGCTGGACGGAGGACGGCGGCGTGTCCGTGTTCCGCCAGCCGTCCAATTTCGCCAACGGCCACGCCCGGGACCGGCAGGGCCGCCTGGTCGGCTGCTCCCACCATGGCCGCAGCATCACCCGCACCGAGCTGGACGGAACCATCACCACCCTGGCCGACCGCTTCGAGGGCCGGCGCTTGAACGGGCCGAACGACCTGGTGGTGGCCAGCGACGGCGCTGTCTGGTTCAGCGACCCGCACTATGGCGGCAACACCGACTACGAGGGCGGCAAGCACGAGCCGGAGCTGCCCCCCACGCTGTACCGGCTCGACCCGGACGGCACGCTCGCCGTGGTGGCGGACGACTTCACCGGGCCGAACGGGCTGTGCTTCTCCCCGAACGAACGCCTGCTCTACGTGGCCGAGAGCGGCTGGCAGTTCGCGCCGGACCCGGTGCAGCACATCCGCGTGTTCGACGTGGCCGGACGCCGCTTGGAGCGCGGGCGCGTGTTCCACACGATCGAGCCGGGCTTCGCTGACGGAATGCGCTGCGACAGCGACGGCCGGGTCTGGAGCAGCGCCGCGGACGGGGTGCACTGCATCCATCCGGACGGCACGGTGCTGGGCAAGGTCCTGACGGGCGCCACCGTGTCCAACCTGTGCTTCGGCGGGCGCAACCGCTGCCGGCTGTTCATCTGCGCCTCCCACAGCCTCATGGCGATCTACACCAACGTGCGGGGCGCGCAGTGCCCGTGATGCAGGCCCGGCGGCTGCTGCGCGTCGAGTTGACGGTGGCGGACCTCGGCCGGGCGGAAGCGTTCTACGAAGCAGCGCTGGGCTTCACCGCCATCAGCCGCGGCGTGGCGGACCCGGCGCTTGCCAAGCTGCTGGGCGCCGCGCGCATCACCCAGGCCGGGCTGCACCGCGGCGGCCAAACCCTGCTGCTGCAATGCTTTGAGCCGCCCGGCGAACCTTATCCGGCCGATGCACGCAGCTGCGACGGGGCGTTCCAGCACATTGCCCTGCCCGTCGCCGACATGGCCGCCGCCTATGCCCGGCTGCAGCCCTTCGCCCTGCCCGCGATCAGCCAGGGCGGCCCGCAGCACCTGCCGCAGCGTTCCGGCGGCAGCACCGCCTGCAAGGTCCGCGACGGCGAGGGCCACCCGCTGGAGCTGCTGCGCTTCCCGGACGGCCATGAAGGCGGCATCGACCACTCCGCCATCGCGGCGGCGGACGCCGAGCGCAGCATCGCCTTCTACCGCGACACGCTCGGCCTGCGCGTCGCGGCCCGGCAGCTCAACCACGGGCCGGAGCAGGACCGGCTGGACGGCCTGGACGGGGCGCGGGTGGAGGTGGTGGCGCTGGAGCCGCAGCAGGGCACGCCGCACGTGGAGCTGCTGGCCTACCAGTCGCCCACGCCCCGCCCCGCGCCACCGCTGCGCCCCTGCGACATTGCGGCCACCCGGCTGGTGCTGGAAGTGGACGGCCTGCCCGCCGAGGCGGCGACCCTCGCGGATGGCAGCCGCGCGCTGCTGGTCCACGACCCGGACGGGCACGCCCTGCTGCTGATCGAGCCGGCGGCGCTGCGCTGACCGCCCGCTCCCACTGCGCCCTGGCCGACACGTTCAAGTCCGGCGCGTCCCTGCGCCAAGCCCTGCCGCGCAGCGGCCACGCGCAATGGGCGCCGCCCGCGGACCGCGCTGACCCGGTGCAGACCCTGATCGACCAGGGCGCCGGCCGCATCCAGTCCCTGCTGCCCGTGCGCTACGCCCGGATGCGCGCCGACCCGTTCGCCTTCCTGCGGGGCGCTGCCGCCATCATGGCGGCGGACCTCGCGGCCACCCCCGCCAGCGGCCTGCGCGTGCAATCCTGCGGCGACTGCCACCTGGCCAACTTCGGCGCCTACGCCTCGCCCGAGGGCGAGGCGGTGTTCGACGTCAACGACTTCGACGAGACCCTGCCCGCGCCGTTCGAGTGGGACCTCAAGCGCCTGGCCGCCAGCCTGGCCGTGGCGGGCCGGGTCGCCTCCCTGTCCGAGCGCGCCTGCCGCAAGCTGGCGCGGGCGGCGGCAGGCGCCTACCGCCGCCACGTCGGCAACCTCGCCGCCCTGCCGCCGGTGGACGCCTGGGGCACGCGGATCGACCTGTCCGCCGCCATTGACGGCATCGACGACGCCCGCGTCCGCGGCCGGATCGAGCGGCGGCTGCAAAAAGTGCTGGGAAGCGGCAGCGCCCAGTTCGGCCTGGTGGAGCAGACGGGCACCGGCTGGCGCATCCGCGACAAGCCGCCCCTCGTGCACCACCTGGAAGCGCACCAGCTGCCGGCCCGGCGCGCCTTCGAATCCTACGCCGCCAGCTTGCAGGAGGACCGCCGGGTGCTGCTGGCGCGCTACAAGCTGGCTGACGTGGCGTTCAAGGTGGTGGGCGTCGGCAGCGTCGGCACGTTCTGCGCCATCGGGCTGCTGGTGTCGGAGGGCGGCGCGCCGCTGCTGCTGCAGATCAAGCAGGCGCAGGAGTCGGTGCTGGCGCCCCATGCCGGGGCGTCGGAGTACCGCAACCAGGGGGAGCGCGTGGTGACGGGCCAGCGCATGATGCAGGCGGCAACGGACGTGTTCCTTGGCTGGACGGCCAAGCCGCTGGGCGGGCGGGACTTCTACGTGCGCCGGCTGAAGGACGCCCGCCTGGCGCAGGTGGGCGCGATGATGCAGGGGGCGCTGCCGTTCTACGCCGTGCTGTGCGGCGTGACCTTGGCCCGCGCCCATGCCCGGGCGGGCGATGCGGCGGCGATTGCGGGATACCTTGGCCAGGGGGCGGTGTTCGATGAGGCGGTGAGCGAGTTCGCGATGGCCTATGCCGACCAGACGGAGCGCGACTGGCGCAGCCTGCTGGACGCGATCAGCGCCGGGCGGATCGTGGCGGCGGAGGGGTGAGCACGAACCGCGTTCAGTGCATCATGACCCGTTGGTAGAGCACGCTGAACATCCATGAGCTGAGGCCGACCGACAGGATCAGCAGGGGGACGTTCAGCATCAGGGTCAGGGTGTTCCAGCGCTGCGTCTCGGAAAAGTTCAGGTGGAACAGCAGCACGAGCTTGGCGATCGTCGTCAGCAAGGCGATGCAGGAGATGGACGCGAGCAGGTTGAACGCCGACATCGCGTGCTGCTGCACGAGCAGCAGCGCGATGGTGCACAACGCCAGCGTCACGACGTAGCCGAGCACGTAGCGCGGCGCGCTGGACTGGTTGATCTCGGGATGCTCCCAAGGCCGCGAGTTGTCGACGCCCATCAGATTGATCCCTGCAAGTAGACGAACGTATAGACGAAGGTCCAGATCAGGCCCTGGTAAACCCAGAAGATCTTCAGGTTGGCAAGCCGGTAGGTGACGAGGAGGGTGAACCCGTTGCGGGCGATCTGCGCCAGCATGACGACCATCCACAGCAGGCCGACCGCCAGGTGGATGCCGTGCACGACGATGATCGTCCAGAAGATCGACAGGTACCCGCTCAGTTGCGCCGGCCAGCCCTTGGCCGCCAAGTCGTGCAGCTCAAAGGCCTCCATGCCGAGGAACGCCAGCCCGAGCAGGAACGAGACGACCAGCAACGCCATGGCCGGGCGGGTCCGGTCCTGCTTCAGCTTCACCATGACGAAGCCGTAGGCCAGCACGCTGCTGAACAGCACCACGGTTTCCGCATAGCCGTAGACCGGCGATGCGACATCCCGCGGAGTCGGGCCGCCCGCGAAGCTGGCGGGATAGCTGAGCACCACGTAAGCCGCGAACAAGGCTGCGAACACGAGCGAGTCGCCGAGCATGTAGAGCCAGAAGCCGAGCAGCCGCGTGCTCATCATGTCATGTTCGTGGTCGGTGTTGGCCCACAACCTGGTGTTCGGGCCGGGCACCTCGTCCGTGACGGTCAGCACGCTCACGGCATGGCTCCCTTGCCCGCGTCACTGGCGAAGGCGACCACGACGCCGGGGCCGACGCGCTTCGGCCTGGCCCGCGGCTGCGGCCGGGACGCCGCCCGCTCGATGGCGGCCACCTCGTCGGCCGTGACGACGCTGCCCGTCGTGCCGCCGAACGAGCGGATGATGACGATGGCGATGATCGCGGCCAGCGCCAGCAGGGCCAGCCACCAGATGCGCCAGATCATGCCGAAGCCGAACGCCGCCGTGCAGGCCGCGATCAGCAGGGGCACCGGCGTGTTGAGCGGTATCTCGATGTCCTCGAACCTCGTCGGCCTCACCTGGTCCAGCCTGTGCTCCCTGCGCCAAGCCCACTCGTCACGGGCGTTGACGTGGGGGATGACCGAGAAGTTGTAGGCGGGCACCGGCGAGTGCGTCAGCCATTCCAGGCTGCGCGCGGTTCCCCACGGGTTGGCCGTCGCCGGGTGCAGCGCCCGGTCACGGATGCTGACGTAGATGTGGTAGGCGTAGGCAGCCAGCGCCGCAATGTCGAGCAGGACGCCCGCTTCCTCGATGACCAGCATCGGCAGCCAGCTCGGGTCGGGCACGTAGGCAAGCCGGCGCGACATGCCGGTGAGGCCGAGCGCGAACATCGTCATGAACACGACGAAGGTGCCGCCCATCAGCAGCCAGAACACCCACTTGCCGGTCCGCTCGTCCAGCATGAAGCCGAACACCTTGGGGAACCAGAACGTGGCGCCGCCGATGACGGCGAACACCGTCACCATGACGACGAAGTGGAAGTGCGCGATGACGAAGACGCTGTTGTGCGTCATGTAGTTGATCGCCGGGATGGCCAGCATCATGCCGGTCCAGCCGCCGATGATCTGCATGAAGATGGCCGCCACCGCCCACAGCATCGGCGTGGTGAACGTGATGCGCCCGCGCACCATGGTCAGCGCCCAGTCGAACACCTTCACGCCGGTCGGGATGGCCACCAGCATGGTGGACAGGCTGTAGAACGCGTTGACGATCGGGCCGGCGCCCATGGTGAAGAAGTGATGCAGCCAGACGGTCCAGGAGATGCAGCCGATGCTGACGGTGGCCAGCACCATCACCGGGTAGCCGAACAGCTTCTTCTCCGAGAACGCCGGGATGATCTCGGACATGATCCCCCAGGATGGGAGGATGAGGAAGTAGACCTCCGGGTGGCCCCAAATCCAGAACAGGTCGGTGTACAGCATGAAGTTGCCGCCCATGCCCGTCGAGTAGAAGTGGGTGCCGATGTAGCGGTCCAGCGTCAGCAGGCCGATGGCCACGCCCAGCACCGGGAAGGCGGTCAGGCCGATGACGTTGGTGGTCAGCGCCGTCCAGGTGAACAGCGGCAGCCGCATCCAGTCCATGCCCGGCGCGCGCATCTTGATGATCGTCGTGATGATGTTCACAGCGCCCAGCGTGGTGCCGATGCTGCCGATCTGGATGGCCCAGGCCCAATAGTCCACGCCGACGCTCGGGCTGTACGGCATCTCGGTCAGCGGGGCGAGGCCGACCCAGCCAGCCTGGCTGAAATCGCCCACGAACAGCGACAGCATGGTCAGCGCGGCGCCCACCGTCGTCATCCAGAACGCCAGCGCGTTCAGGTAGGGAAACGCCATGTCGCGCGCGCCGATCTGCAGCGGCACGAGGTAGTTCATGAACCCGGCCAGGATCGGCGTTGCCGCGAAGATCAGCATGATGGTGCCGTGGGAGCCATAAACCTGGTCGTAGTGGTAGGGCGGCAGGTAGCCGTGCTCGGCGCCCAGGATGCCCGGCGAGTTCGGCCCCACCGCCATGACCTGCTGCGTCCGCATCATGATCGCGTCCACGAAGCCGCGGAACAGCATCACCGTGCCGACGATCACGTACATGATGCCGATGCGCTTGTGATCGACCGTGGTCAGCCACTCGCGCCACAGATAGCCCCACTTCGCGTAGTACGTCACCGACCCCAGGGTCGCGAGGCCGAGCGTGGCGGCGAACGCGAAGGCGGTCAGGATCACCGGGTTCTCGTAGGGGATCTGGTCCAGCGTCAGCCGCCCGAACAGCCAGTCCCAATGTCCTTGCACGTCAACCATCAATGCTGTTCCTGGCTTGCCGAGGCAGCGGTGGGGGAGAGTGGGGCGGCTGCGGCGGCGCTTCGCTGCTGCCGCCCGCCGTTCACCTTGTGCGCCTTCTTCTCGGTCATGTCCGTGGGCGTCGGGTAGGTGTCGCCCATCATCGTGCCCTGCATGACCTGGTCGAACAGGCCGTCCTGCACGTTCGACCACTCGGTGGTGGTCGCTTCCTCGTTGATCGTGGGGACGGCGAACCTCTTGAACTCGGCGTCGTCGAGGCGGCGCGGGGACTGCGCCACCTTCGCCACCCAGGCCTCGTAGTCCGCCTGCGGCACCACGTGGGCCGGGAACCGCATCCACGAGAAGCCCGGCCCGTTGAAGTCGGTGGCGAAGCCCTGGAAGTCGCCGGTGGAGGTGGCGACCAGGCCTTGGAAGGTCCGCATGCCGGGCATCACGTCGATCTGTCCGGACAGTTGCGGGATGAAGAAGTCGGTCGCAACCGTGGCGGAGGTCAGCCGGAACCGGACGGGGGTGTGCACCGGCAGCACGACCTCGTTCGCGGCCGCGACGTGGCGATCCGGGTAGATGAACAGCCACTGCCAATCCGTCGCAACCACGTCGATGTTGAGCGTCGGGTTGGCGTTGTCCGGGGAGACGCCTTGCGCCAGCAGCCCGGGGCCGGCCGGGTCGGTCGCCACCGCGCCCCTGAGCGCATAGAGCCCCAGCCCAAGCACGACCAGGAACGGCGCGCCCCAGCAGAGCAGCTCGATCGGCACCGAATGCGACCAGCCGGGCTGGTACTTGCCCCGCCCGTCCACCCGCCGGTAGCGCCACATCGCCCACAGCACGAGCAGCGTGGCAGGCCCGATGACCAGCAGGGTTCCCGCCGTGTCGACGATCCAGGCCTGCAAGCTCGCATCCGCCAGCGGCCCACGCGGGTGGATCAGCAGGAACCCGTCCGAGGAGCAGCCGGCCACGAGCAGCGGCAGGACGGCTGCCAGGCCGCGCGTGAGGCGCCGCGCGGGGCGGCTGGCTTGCGTGCGTTCGTCAGGCATGGAATTGCTTGTCAGTCTCGATGAAGCGGAACGTGGTCGAAGCAAATGCATCAACCTGGTGCAAGAAGCGGCTGCGGCCGGGGCAGCAACGCCGCAGGCGAGACTGCGTGGCCGTCACAAGACTGCGCGCAGGTTTGAGTGGACCACGCAGACATCTTGCCGAGCCGCGATCAATGCGCTGCCACAACGTCCAGTTATGCTGTAGCCACGATCGCGTATGTTCATGTCAGCTATCTGAAGCCACCTGCGAGGATGTCCCATCACGGTTCAGGGAGGATGGCTTTTCTGGTCAGCGACAGTGACGTGCTGGCGCTCCATGCCGGATACAGGCGGCGACCGATGTGTTTCTTGGCTGAACACTCAAGCCGCTAGGTGGGCGGGACTTTTACATGCGCCGGCTCAAGGACTCCTACCTGGCGCAGGTCGGCTCGATGATGAAGGAGGCGTTGCCGTTCTACGCCGTGCTGTGCGGCGTGACCTTGGCCCACGCCTGCGCAGGCGATGCGGCGGTAATCGCTGAGCATCTGGGCCAGGGCGCGGTGCTCAACGAGGCGGTAGGGGAGTTCGCGATGGCGTACGCGGATCAGACAGAGCGGGATTGGCGGAGTTTCTCGGGGGCGATCAGTGCGGGAAGGGTCATGGCGGCGAAGGGTGAGGGTCTTCGGCGATTTCAAAGATGGTTGCTCGTGGTGAAGAGTAGCTATCTGAACAAAACTTCCGGAAATTGTAAACTGCTGATGCAACGGACCGCCTAGGTTTGGTCAAAGTCGCAAACCTCATAGGTTGACTGTGCGCTACAAGCCTAGTAGCCGAGGCTGATGACATATGGCGAGTCGCAGCGACGCAAGGCACGAGCGTATATCGGTGTGGGTTTGACGTTAGGGATAGCGAGTTTATCTATCTTCGTAGTAGCTTTGATTAAAGCTGCTTATATTGGATGTCCGCACACTCTTGGGCTTTGCGCGCTTGTAATCTTGCCAGTTAATAAAGCATACCAGTATGTAGTTGTGCGCTGGTTTTGGGCGTTAATACCTGATGCAGTAAATGGCTTCTGGTGGTCTTCCCTGCTAAGTCCAATAGGATTTTTGGCAGTATTCTGTTTCCTATTTTCTACTTATTTAAATAGAAAGGGGCGCGCACTGAAGGTGCTTATAGATACAGCCTGGCGAAATGCTGAGACAAGAAGGATTAGTGAGAGCTATCATCCAAGTAAAATGCAAACAATAGGCTCTATTAACGCTGGTGGAGATGTGAGAATAGATCAAAGTATCAGTAACAATCCTGCCCTCAAAAACTGGGAGAAAAAATTTTTCAATAGTCCGATTGGTTTAATAATTGTTGCCGTAGTAGGAGGTGTTTTAACGTTATTGCTTTCTAAATGGTTAGGACTGTCTCAGTAGCAGCTTGCAGAATGGTAAAATCACGTGAGCTGATCTGAAGCGATAAGACAGAAACATTGTGCATCGAGGTCCTAGATTATAGAGTACTGCAATAATCTTGGAAAGGCTGTTGTAGAAAGCTGGGGAACAAACTGCCAATCAGGCAAGTTCTAAAATGAATTTGACATAATAGTCGGCTTTCTTTGAGAAGTTAGCCGCAAGCTAAACGCACTCGTCTCGTCAATGGTCCTTTAGAATCTGGCTCAGGAACACCCGCAGCCGCTCCGTCCGCGGCGCATCGAACAGCTCCCCCGGCGGCCCCGCCTCCACAATCTCGCCGCGGTCCATGAACACCACCCGGTCCGCCACCTTCTTGGCAAATCCCATCTCGTGCGTCACGCACACCATCGTCATGCCGGTCTCGGCCAGGCCGACCA
>CAXTNC010000128.1:0-9209 GCA_964245495.1 uncultured Acetobacteraceae bacterium | reverse complement strand
TCGGCGTCATGCGCGTCCGCCTGCGCCGGTCGTGCCGCGGGAGCCCGCGGGCGGGGCTGCTCTGCTCCTCAGCCGCGCGGCGGCTGCGGGCGGAGGGCATGGGCAGCACCCTGCCGCACGACGACCCGGCCGCCGTCGCCCGCTGGTTCCTCGACCGCTTCCCGGACGTGCGCGCCGAAGACGCGCTGGAGGTGGCCGCCACCGAGTTCTTCGCCCAAGGCCTGGAGCTGGACGCCGCCGGGCTGTGCTGGGACGGCGACCTGATCCGCAGCGCTGCCGCCTGGCAGGCCCGCGCCTTCCGCGGCACCGCCTGGACCCGGCCGCGCGCGGCGGAAAAATTGCAGAACAAGCTCAACGCCTATCGCGTGCTGCTGACCCGGGCGCGCTATGAGACGGTCATCTGGGTTCCGCCAGGCGACGCGCGGGACCCGTCTCGGGAGCCGGCGGCGATGGATGCAGTGGCGGACTACCTCCTGGCATGCGGCGCGCACCGGGTGGGCGGATGAGGCCCCGGCTGCTGGCGCACCTGGCCCTGCTGGCGCACCTGGCCCTGCTGCCGAGCGCCGCCTCCGCCGGGGACCTCAAGGTCGCCACCTGGAACCTGGAATGGCTCACCACCCGCCCCCCGGGCGACCCGGCGTTGCCCCCGGACGTGGTTCCGAAAACTGCCGCCGACTTCGCCGTGCTCAAGCAGTACGCCGCCCAGCTCAACGCCGACGTGGTGGCGATGGAGGAGGTGGACGGCCCGGCCGCAGCCTCCATCCTGTTCCCGCCCGACCGCTACGCGCTGTACTTCACCGAGGATGACGTGGTGCAGCGGGTCGGCATCGCCGTGCGCCGCGGCATCCCCGTCCGCCGCAACCCGGACCTGGCCGGGCTGGACCTCTACCCGGAAGCCCGCCATCACCTCCGCAGCGGGCTGGACCTCACGCTCGACCTGCCCTCCGGCCCGCTCCGCCTGCTCGCCGTGCATCTGAAAACCGGCTGCCAGCGCGACAACCTCGACGCCAGCAGCCGCCCGCAATGCGCCACCCTGCGCGGCCAGGCGGCGGTGCTGGAAGGCTGGGCGGCGCAGCGCCGCCGCGAAGGCGCGCCCTTCGTCATGCTGGGCGACTTCAACCGCTGGATGGGACCGCAGGACGACATGCTGGCCGCCCTGCGCGCCGCCTCGCCGCTGGCCTTGGCGGACGAGGGCCACGACAGCCCGTGCTGGGGCGGCGGCCACTTCATCGACCATATCCTGGCCGGCGGCGCGGCCCGCGCCTGGCTCGACCCGGCCTCGCTGCGCGTGCTGGTGTACCGCGAAGGCCCGGACCGCAAGGAGCACCTGTCCGATCACTGCCCCGTGTCCGCCCGCTTCCATCTGCCCGGTTGAGGCGTTAGGTCCGCGCGAACACACGGGAGGGACGACATGCCAGAATACGCAGCCCACGCCAGCGCCACCGCCGGCCGCAACGGCCACGTGGAAACCGACGACGGAGCCGTGAAGCACGACCTGACCATGCCCAAGGAGTTGGGCGGCGCGGGCAAGCCGGGCGCCACCAACCCGGAGCAGCTGTTCGCCGCCGGGTATTCCGCCTGCTTCGGCAGCGCCATCGGCGCGGTGGCCGGCGCCGAGAAGGTCAAGACCGGCGAGATCACCGTCAAGGCGGACGTGACGCTGCACGCCGACCCGGGCCCGAACTTCTACCTGTCCGTCAAGCTCGCCGCCAAGATCGACGGCGTGGACCGTGAGACGGCCGAGAAGCTGGTCCACAAGGCGCACGAGATCTGCCCCTACAGCAAGGCGACCCGCGGCAACGTCCAGGTCGAGCTGAGCGTCCTGTGAGCATCGCCCTCGTCACCGGCGCCACCGCCGGGTTCGGCGAGGCAATCGCCCGGCGGCTGGTGCGAGACGGCCACCGGGTGGTCGCCGCGGGCCGCCGGCAGGACCGGCTGGACGCGCTGGCCAGTGCCTTGGGCAGCGCCGTGCTGCCGCTCCGGCTGGACGTGACGGACAGCGCCGCCGTCGTTGGCCTGCCCGGCAGCCTGCCGGAGGGGTGGCGCGAGGTGGACGTGCTGGTCAACAACGCCGGCCTCGCCCTCGGGCTGGACCCGGCGTGGCGCGCGGACCTGTCCGACTGGCAGACCATGATCGCCACCAACGTCACCGGCCTGGTGGAGATGACCCGCGCCCTGTTGCCCGGCATGGTGGAACGCAACCGGGGATACGTCATCAGCCTCGGCAGCGTGGCCGGCGACTACCCGTATCCGGGCGGCCACGTGTACGGCGGCACCAAGGCGTTCGTGGCGCAGTTCATGCTGAACCTGAAGGCGGACCTGGTGGGCACCAACGTGCGGGTGACGAACGTGGAGCCGGGCCTGTGCGGCGGCACCGAGTTCAGCACCGTCCGCTTCGGCGGCGATGCGGAGCGGGCGGCCGGCGTGTACCAAGGCACCGTGCCGCTGACGGCGGAGGACATCGCGGAGACGGTGGGCTGGCTGGTGGGGCTGCCGGGGCACGTGAACGTCAACCGGATCGAGATGATGCCGACATGCCAGGCGCCCGGACCGTTTGCGATCAAGCGCAGCTAAGTCGGCACAAGGAATTGCGCCGATCGTTTGTCGTATTGTCACTGCATCGTCAAAATAGCCGCTTGATTTCCATCACCTTCGAAAGCTACAAGCCGCGTCACTCGTCTATCTGATCATCTGGATTGTATAAATGCTGAGAATTGGGACAACATTCATTGCCGCTTTGGCCGTTGCCTGGGCACCGTTTGCCGCAGTGGCAAAGAGTCCGAAACGAGGCATAGCTTATGACGTGGCCTCTGCGGCTGACTTGAAAGCGCTGTCCCCTGGCGTGAGCTGGTGGTACAACTGGGGTTCGGCCCCCAATACGGCCGTGCCGAACGGCTATGTCAGCACTTACGGCATGGACTATTACCCGATGCTGTGGAACGGCAGCTTCAATGCCTCCCAGGTTGTCAGCTTCATCAACGCCAACCCGTCCATCCAGTACCTGCTGGTGCTGAACGAGCCGAACGTCAGCGGCCAGTCCTACTTGACGCCTCAGCAGGCGGCGGCCCTGTGGCCGCAGTATGAGGCGGTCGCGGCGCAAGCCCGGGTCAAGATCGTGGGGCCGCAGATAACCTGGGGCAACATGCCGAACTACGGGGACCCCGTGGCTTGGCTCGACGCGTTCTACGCCGCCTACGAAGCCGCCAACAACGGCCGCCAGCCGACCATCGACTTCCTCGGCTTCCATTGGTACGACTACGGCCTCGACAGCCAACTGAGTCGCTTGGACAAGTACAACAAGCCCATCTGGGTGACGGAGTTCGCCAACTGGCACAGCCAGAACGACGGCGCCCAGATCACCACGCTGGCCGAGCAAGAGACGCAGATGAAGTCGATGGTCGCGACCTGCGAAAGCCGCAGCGACGTGTTCCGCTACGCCTGGTTCACCGGGCGCGTCAGCCCGGACCCGCACTACAGCAGCTTGCTGGCCGGGTCGGGACAGTTGACGGGGTTGGGGCAGTTGTACCTTTCACTGCCGCAGTGAAATTATAAAAGCTATCGACCTACTCCTCTCCCAGGTTCCTTGCCCTCTCCCGCAGCACGTACTTCTGCATCTTCCCCGTGGACGTCTTCGGCAGCGGCCCGAACACCACCGTCCGCGGCGCCTTGAAGTGCGCCATCCGCTCGCGGCACCACGCGACCAGCCCCGCCTCGTCCGCCTCCGTTCCCGGCTTGAGCGTCACGAAGGCGCACGGCGTCTCGCCCCATTTGGGGTCCGGCCGCGCCACCACCGCGGCTTCCAGCACCGCCGGGTGGCGGTACAGCACGCCCTCCACCTCAATGGTCGAGATGTTCTCGCCGCCGCTGATGACGATGTCCTTGGCCCGGTCGCGGATTTCCACATACCCGTCCGGATGCTGCACGCCGAGGTCCCCGGTGTGGAACCAGCCGCCGGCGAAGGCGGCCTCCGTCGCCGCCGGGTCGTGCAGGTAGCCCTTCATGACGACGTTGCCGCGCATCAGCAGCTCGCCCATCGCCGCGCCGTCCGAGGGCACGGGAAGCAGGCTCGCCGGCTCGGCGACGGCCAGCCCCTCCTGCACGACATAGGGCACGCCTTGCCGGGCCTTGAGCGCCGCGCGCTCGCCAGGGGGCAGCGCGTCCCATTCCTCGTGCCACTCGCAGACGGCGGCGGGGCCGTAGGTTTCAGTCAGGCCATAGACGTGGGTGACGGCGAAGCCCAGCCGCTCCATGCCCTCGATCACGGCGGCGGGCGGTGCTGCGCCCGCGGTCATCATCCGCACCGGCCTGGTCCGCGGCTGCACGCCGGGGGCGTTGAGAATCAGGCCCATCACCACCGGCGCGCCGCACAGGTGCGTCACATTCTCGCCTTCCAGCGCTTGAAGGATGGCCCCCGCCTCGACCCGGCGCAGGCAGACATGCGTGCCGGCCTGCGCCGTCACCGTCCACGGGAAGCACCAGCCGTTGCAGTGGAACATCGGCAGCGTCCACAGGTAGACCGGGTGGCGCGGCATCTGCCAGGTCAGCGCGTTGCCGAGCGCGTTCAGGTACGCGCCGCGATGGTGGTACACCACGCCCTTCGGCCGCCCCGTGGTGCCGGAGGTGTAGTTGAGCGCGATCGCGTCCCACTCGTCGGGCGGCAACGCCCCGGCGAACGCCGGGTCCCCGCCGGCCAGGAACGCCTCGTACTCAACCGTGCCGAGCAACGCGCCGGCCATGGTCTCAGGGGGAGCCAGTGCGTCGTCGATGTCGATCACGAACGGGCGCTCGCCTGCCGGCAGCAGCGTCAGCGCGGCGGCGACGGTGGCCGAGAACTCGCGGTCCGTGACCAGCACGCGCGCCGCCCCGTGGCGGAGGACATGCGCGACCGTCTCCGCGTCCAGCCGCACGTTGAGCGCGCACAGCACCGCGCCCAGCATCGGCACGGCGAGATGCGCCTCCAGCATCGGCGGCGTGTTGGGCGCCATCACCGCCACCACGTCCCCTCGTCCGGTGCCCTGCCGCTGCAAGGCGGAGGCGAGGCGGCGGCAGCGTTCGGCGGTCTGCCGCCAGGTGGCGCGGTGCGCGCCATAGGCCACGGCCAGCCGGTCCGGATGCACGGCGGCGGTGCGGGCGAGGAACGACACGGGGGACAGCGGCACGTGGTTGGCCGGCGTCCTCGGCATGTCGAACGGGTGCATGGCAATGTCCTTCCTGGCTGGGTTGCTTCCACTCGGCGCATCCCAGCGTAGGGCGGGGATGCGCCGGCTGCCATCGGCGCGGCCTCGGTTGCGCTCGCCCAACGAAGCCCTTAGTGCGAGGGCATGAAGCATCCCATCCTGGCTTGCGCCGCCCTCGCCGCATCCCTGGGCAGCCTGCCGTCCGCGGCGTTGGCCCAGAAAGGCGTGGCGCCCAGCAGCGTCACCGTCGGCGGCCACTCGATGGCGTCGGACCGGGACCTGGCCGAGAACCTGGCGCAGTCGGCCGACCACACCACGTTCGTGGCGCTGCTGCGGGCCGCAGGCATGACGGAAACGCTGCAGGGGCACGGCCCGTTCACGGTGTTCGCGCCGGCCAACGCGGCGTTCGCGGCCTTGGCGCCGGGCGTGCTGGACGCGCTGCGCCGGCCCGAGAACAAGGAGCGGCTGGTGGCGCTGCTGTCGATGCAGGTCGTGCCGGGCAACTACTCCTCCACCCGCCTGCACTTCCTGCTGCGCGGCGGCAAGGGCCGGACCGAGCTCGACACGATCAGCGAGGGCAAGCTGGAGGTCACGACCAACGGGCCGTCGAACCTTGTCGTGAAGGACCCGAAGGGCGATGCGGCCGCCATCACCCTCTACGACGCGAAGCAGGCCAACGGCGTGCTGTTCGTCACCGACCGGGTGCTGCTGCCGGGCTAGGGGGCGCGAGCGGCACCAGCTTGCCGCCGAACAGCACCGCCCCCGTCGGCTGCCCCGTGGGCGAGCCGCCGGCCGGCTCGTCCGACACCAGCAGCTGCTCCTGCGCCGCCGCCCGCTGCGCCGGCGTGACCACGGGGCGCCCCAGCGTCAGCACGCCGAGCGAGACCGGCGCCGCAGCGCCCTGCGGCAGCGCCCAGAGCTGGAAGTCCCGCCCGGGCGGGGCCGCCGCCGCATCCAGGCTGGTGATGGCGATGCTGCCGTCCGGCTCGGTTTCGGCCAGGAAACGGGCAGGGTTGTTCAGCGGCGCCAGGGCTGCGGCGAAGCGCGCCGGCTCGGCGGCAGGCTGCGGGCGCGGCAGGAAGGCGAACAGCGCCAGGCTTGCGGCGAGCGCCAGGGAGGCGGCGGTCGCCGCGGGCCAGAACCGGCTGGCGCGGCGGCGCACGGCAGGAGCGGCAAGGGCGGGCGCGGCAAAAGCGGGCGCAGCGTCGATCCCCGCCGCCAGGGCAAGGCGCTGCCACAGCGCGGCAGGCGGCTGCACCGGGTCTATGGCGTGGCTCAGCGGGTGCAGCTTGCCCTGCCAGAACGCGATCTCGGCCGCGAACGCCGGGTCCCGCGCGGCGATGGCCTCCGCTTCGCGCATGTCGGCGAGGTCCAGGCTGCCGAGCGCGTACTCCGCGGCCAGCAGCATGGGATCGTCTTCGGAGGCGCTCATGACGGCGTCCCCTCGCCCGGCGCCAGGCACGCGCGCAGGACGAGCAAGGCCCGGCGGATGGAGGACTTGACGGTGCCGAGCGGCTGGGCGAGGCGCGCGGCGATCTCGCTTTGCGACATGCCCTGGATGAAGGCCAGCTCCACCAGCCGCCGCCGGGCCGGCGGCACCTCCTCCAGGCAGCGGCGCAGGGCGATGGCGTCCTGGTCCGACATCAGCCGGCTCAGCACGTCAGGCGACTCGTCCGCCTGGTCCGGCAGCTCCACGCCGGTGGTTTCGCGGCCTTGCCGGCGGGCGATGTCGAGCGCCCGGTAGCGCACCAGGCTGATCAGCCAGCCATCGGCGTTGCCGCGCTCCGGGTCGTAGCGGGCGGCGTTGCGCCAGACTTGCAGCATGGCGTCATGCACGGCGTCCGACGCCAAGGCCTGGTTGCGCGTGATGCGCATGGCGATGCCGTAAAGCCGGCTCGACTGCGACTCGTACAAGCGGCGGAACGCGTCTGCGTCGCCCCGGCCGCAACGCCCGAGCAGGTCCGCGGTCTGCGCTCCGGCCGTGTTCACGGCGGCCAAGCTCGGCGGTTTGGCTTCGCTCGTCATTGCGCACGGGGTGTTAGCTGCTAAGAACCCGGCCAGCAAGCCGCCGGCCGCGAGGAGGTGAGCCATCAGACGTTCCTCCATCAATCTCTGCTCGCCATACGAGACGATTACAAAATTGGATGCAGGCCGGCTCCGGCCGCGCCGGCTCGACAACGGCCCGCCGCATCGCCATCTCAGGCGGCGTCAAGAGGGAGAAGGATGATGGCAAGCGAGACTGCGACGTTGGGCGGCGGCTGCTTCTGGTGCCTGGAGGCCGTGTTCCAGGACCTGCGCGGCGTCACCGCCGTGCAATCCGGCTACATGGGCGGCGCGCGCGCCAACCCGACCTACCCGCAGGTCTGCACCGGCGCCACCGGCCATGCCGAGGTGGTGCAGGTGCAATTCGACCCGGCGGAGCTGGACTACGCCGACCTGCTGCGCGTGTTCTTCACCATCCACGACCCGACCACGCTGAACCGCCAGGGCGCCGATGCCGGGACGCAGTACCGCTCGGTGATCTTCACCCATTCCGAGGAGCAGGCCGCGACGGCCGCCGCGGTGATGGCCGAGATCGCCGATGCCCACGTGCACGACGGCAAGCTGGTGACGGAGGTGCTGCCGGCCCCGGCGTTCTACCGCGCCGAACCCGAGCATGACCGCTACTTCGAGCGCAACCCCTACGCAGGGTACTGCCGCGCCGTGGTGGGGCCGAAGGTGGCCAAGTTCCGCAAGGTGTTCGCCGACCGGGTGCGCTCCACCGCCGCCTGAACGGCGGCCTCGGCCGCCATCACCGCCTGGCCCACCGCCGTCGCCACGTCCGGGGCGACGGCGTTGCCCAGCGCCGTCAGCCGCTGCCGGCGCTGCCGGTCCACCCCGGCGGGAAGCCCATCAGCCACTCCACCCAGCCCGGGGTCAGCCGGCCAGGCGCGGCGTCCGCCAACGGACAGGACCGGCGGCGGGTGCGCTGGTTGGCCGAGGGGGCCTTCCAGTCCCGCGCCGTGGGCGTGGGCCAGTATGAAGACGCGCTGCCGCCGATGGGGCGCGCCGGCATGGGCAGCACCCACCACGAGCGGCCAGCAGGCGTAACCCGCTGCTTCCAGCCCGGCGAGAACCCGGTCCGCGCCGCGAACCCGCAGCGCAGGGACGTTCTCAGCCACCACCCAAGCGGGTCGGCACTCCTCCACCAGGCGCAGCATGTGGCGCCACAGCCCGCTGCGCGCGCCGTCCAGCCCGGCGCCGCGGCCGGCCGCGCTGATGTCCTGGCACGGGAAGCCGCCGCAGACGAGGCCGGGCCGCGGCACGCCATCCGCCCGCAGCCGGGCTGCGGACAGCTGCTCGATCCGGGGATAGCAGGGCACGTCCGGCCAGTGCCGCCGCAGCACGCCGCGCGCGAACGGGTCGGCCTCGCAGAAGGCGGCGGGGCGCAGCCCGGCGCGCTGGAAGCCGAGGGCGAAGCCGCCGATGCCGCTGAACAGGTCAAGCACATGCATGAGAAAACCATGTCAGGAAAAAATACATAGGACATGCCTAGCTCTCGGGCCTAGGCAGTTGCAATAGGGCGAGCCTAACTGTAGGACAGGTTCATGGCAAAATCGACCCCCGCGACCCGGCTGCGCCGCACCTTGAAGGACATCGGGATGAGCGCCGCCGACCTGGCCCGCAAGCTGGACGTGTCCCAGCCCACCGTCCATGCCTGGGTGACGGGCCTGCACGGCATGAGGTGGGCCAACGCGCGCCGGGTCGCCAAGGCGGTGGGCGTGACCCCGGCCTGGCTGATGTTCGGCGCCGACCCGGCGCTGGAAAGCACCGCGCAGGGCGCCGAGGAGCTGGCCCTGCTGCGGCTGTGGCGGGAGCTGGGCGAGGAGGAGCAGACCGCGGCGATGCGCCGCCTGGCCGCCATCCGCCGCAAGCAAGGCTGAGCCGAAAACCGTTGCCCGCCGTCACCATCCACCTGCTGCGCCACGCTGAGCACGGGCTGCTCGGCCGCGTGCTCGCCGGGCGCACCCCGGACGTGGCGCTCTCGCCGGC
>CAXTNC010000127.1:0-9213 GCA_964245495.1 uncultured Acetobacteraceae bacterium | reverse complement strand
GCCTCGCTGTTCCGCCGCCCGTTCCAGGACGCCGAGGACGCGCAATCGCGGCTGACCTCCCTCTCGCTCGTGCTGCAGCATCTGGCGCTGGCGCCGGGCACCCGGGTGCTGGACTTTGGCTGCGGCACCGGCTGGCTGAGCCGCTGCCTCGCCACCATGGGCGCCGACATGCTGGCGGTGGACGTGTCGGACCGCGTGCTGGACCTGGCCCGGCGCTGGCTGCAGCGGGACCCGCTGGCCGACGAGCTGCGGGTCGAGTTCCGCCGCTTCGACAGCGTGCGGCTGCCGGCCGAGGACGCCAGCATGGACCGCATCGTCTCGTTTGACGCCTTCCATCACGTGCTGGACCAGGAGGCGACGCTGGCGGAGATGGCGCGCGTGCTGCGCCCCGGCGGCATCGCCGTGTTTCACGAGCCTGGGCCGCGCCACTCCGCGACACCGGACGCGCAGCACGAGATGCGCGAGCACGGCGTGATCGAGAACGACATCGACGTGCACCGCATCTGGCGCGCGGCGCAGGGCTGCGGCTTCGCTGACATCCGCCTCTCGCTGCCGACGCTGCGCGCGCCCATCGTGGCGCTGGACCGGTTCGACTGCATCGCCAGCGGCCGCGCCAGCGTGGGCGACATCCGGCTGGTGATGCAGAACACCTACAACTTCACCGACAACCTGCGCATCTTCGCCCTGCACAAGGCTGGCAGCCCGGCATGAGCTGATGCTGTTCTACGAGCCGCTGTTCCTCTTCCTGTTCTTCCCGATCGTCCTCACTGGCTTTCTCCTGGCCCGGCGGCGCGCGCCGGCGCGCGCCGCCCTGCTGCTCGGGGCCAGCCTGTTCTTCTATCTGTGGAGCGAGCCGAGCTTCGTCCCCGTCGTGCTGGCCACCTGCGTGACGGACCACGCGCTGGCCCGGCTGGCGGCGCGCGACGGAGCCGCTGGGCGGGCGGCGCTGGCCGCGGGCGTGCTGATCAACCTCGGCACCCTGGTCTACTACAAATACACCGGGTTCGCGGTGGACAACCTGGACCGCCTGCTGGTGGCGGCGGGCCGGGAGCCGTGGCACGTCGGCCAGGTGGCGCTGCCGATCGGCGTGTCCTTCATCGTGTTCGAGAAGATCACCTACCTGGTCGATATCGCCCGCGGCCGCTCGCGTCCTGCGCCGGGCTTCGCCACCTACCTGCTCTACGTGTTCCTGTTCCCCAAGCTGCTGGCCGGGCCGATTATCAAGTACCACGAGCTGGAGGCGCAGCTGCTCGACTTCGGCCGCAGCCGCGGCGGGGACCTGGCCGAGGGCTTCCGCCGCTTCATGCTGGGCGTGGTCAAGAAGACCATCCTGGCCGACACCCTGGCCGCCGGCGCGGACATGGGCTTCGCCGCCGACCCGGCGCTGCTGGGCTGCGCGGACGCCTGGTGGGGCGTGCTGTTCTTCACCTTCCAGATCTACATCGACTTCAGCGCCTACTCGGACATGGCGATCGGCCTGGCCCGGATGCTGGGCTTCCGGCTGCGGGAGAACTTCGACAAGCCGTACATCGCGTGCAGCGTCACCGAGTTCTGGCGGCGCTGGCACATCTCGCTGTCCACCTGGATACGCGACTACCTCTACATCCCGCTCGGCGGCAACCGGGTGCCGCCCTGGCGGCGCACCCTGAACCTGTGGGCCTGCTTCCTGCTCAGCGGCCTGTGGCACGGGGCAGCCTGGACCTACGTGGCCTGGGGCGCCTACCAAGGCGTGTTCCTGGTGCTGGAGCGCCTGTTCCTGCTGCGCTGGCTGGACCGGATGCCGCGGCTGGCCGCCAACGCCGGCACCTTCGCCGTGACGATGGGCGGCTGGGTGCTGTTCCGCGCCGGGTCGCTGGGGCAGGTGGGCGCGATGGCCGCGGCCATGGCGCAGCCGGGCCGGGTGGGCGCGGTGGTGGGGCTGTGGCGCACCCCGGCCATGATGGCGGCCATGGCGGCGGCGGCGCTCATCTCCTTCCTGCCGCGGGCGCCGGGGTTCGACCGGGCGCAGGACTCGGTGCTGGCCGCCCCCGCCGGGCGCGCGCTGCTGGATTTGGGCCTGTCCTGCCTGTTCGTGTTCGCGCTGGCCAAGGCGCTGGCCGACCCGTTCCGCCCGTTCCTGTACTTCCGGTTCTGACCCGGTGATCCGCCGCATCCTCCTGCTGCTGCCGCTCGGCCTGGGCGCCGCCGCCATGGCCGGGGGTGCGCTGCTGCTGATGGGCAACATCACCGTCGTGATGCTGCACCTGACCGGGCCGGAGGGCATGAAGCTCGCCTCCGGGCTGGCCGGCGTGAGCCTGGCGGAGGAGACGGCGCCGTTCTCCCTGCAAGCCGCGGCGCAGGGCCGCTTCCAGGCCGTGTTCGCCCGCGTGATCGGCGCCCGGATGCCGCTGTATCCCTTGGCGGTGCGGGTGCGCAACCAGGTGGAGTACTCGCTGTTCGGCCTGTCCGCCGCGCCGAACCTGCTCATCGGACCCGGCGGCGTGCTGTCCGAGGCGGCCTATGCCCGGGAGTACTGCTCCCGCGCCCCGGGATGGCAGGCGGAGGGGGTGCGCTGGGCCGCCGGCATCCGCGAGATGCAGGACGATTTTGAGCGCCGGGGCAAAACCTTCCTGTACGTGCTGACGCCGTCCAAGGTGGCGCAATACCCGCAGGTGCTGCCGCCGGAATGGCATTGCCCGGCCTCCGCCGCGGACCGCGCCGGGTTCGTGCCGGAGTGGATGGCCATGGTGCGCGCAGCCGGCATCCACGCCGTGGACACGGCAAGCGTGCTGCAAGCGGCGCATGGCGACTACCCGTTCCCGCTCTACCCGTCCGGCGGCACGCACTGGAACGCGGTGGGCGCGGCGCTGGCCGAGCAGGCGGTCATGGCGGCGCTCGACCGCCTGCTGCCGGGCCGCGGCCTGGCGCCGTTCCACTTCACCTGGCGCATGGCGCCGCACCCCGATCCGGACGGCACCGACCAGGACCTGGCCCGGCTGGTCAACCTGTTCGCCATGCCGAATGACGGCCCGGTGCCGTCCGTCACGCGGCAGCCTGCCCCGCCGCCGGCGGTGTGCGACCCGCCGCGGGTCGTTATCGTTGGCGGCAGCTTCAGCAACGTGCTCGGCTCGGCGCTCGGCAGCCTGCCGTGCCCGGTGCCGGCCGTGGAGTACCAGTACTGGCACGCGCTGTGGCTGGACTACCCGGGCGGCAAGCTGACCGTCCACCCCGTGGTGCAGCCAGCTGCTCGGGGTGCCGCGGTGCTGGGGGCGGACGCGCTGATCTACGAGGAGAACGAGGAGGCCTCCCGAGAGCACTTCCATGGCACGGCGCTGCTGAACTTCCTGCGCGACCCGTCCGCCCCTGCTGAGTGATGCCCGTCGCCCGGCAACCACGGCCCACCCGGCACATCCTGCCGGGGACGCTGAGATGGAAACCAAGGGTTTTGCGCCAAGTCGCCTGGCACGCTGAGTGCAGCATGAGGCCAGCAACACTCTGGAGGCTGCCTTGACCGCATCTTCGATCGCCGCCCCGTCCGCCAGCCCGGTGCAGCACCACGGGCATCGCCACCATGCCGCCGGGTCAGCGCAGGACGACTCGTCGCAGGATTTCGGCTCGCTGTCCGACGTGCTGGGGGCCGGCGGCGCCGGGTCCGCCAGCACCGCCGCTGCGCCCAGCACCGGGCTGCAAGGCTTCGCCAGCCAGCTGCAATCCATCCTGCTGGGCGCGCAGCCAGGTGCTGCGACGGCCCCCAGCCCCGCCCCGGCCAGCGCCGCCGACCCGGCCTCGCCGCTGTCCGGCCCGATCTCCCACCTGGCCGACCGGCTGCAAACCTTGCTGGGCCAGTCGCTGGCCGGCCCTGCCGGGACAGCGGCCGCCAGCGCGGCGCAGCCGCTCCATGGCCTGCAATCCATGCTGGACAACCTGCAGCAGACCTTGCAGCAGAGCCTCGCGGCCTACCGGACGCCGACGGCCAGCACGGCGTCCACGCTGCTCACCGCCTGAGCCGCCTGGCGGCCGGAGCGGCTGCGAGGGAAAGTCCGATGGCCAAGCCGGTCCTGCTCGTCACCCGCCGCCTGCCGTGGAGGCGCGCGCCGGGCGGGAGCCATCGAACTTGGTGCGAGGCTGGCCAGCCCTTGGACGCTGCGGGGTTCATGACCATGACTAGCAGCGACCCCTGAGCCAAGGCCGCCATCGACATGCCGACTGCAGCGAAACGCCCGATCCGACGCATCTTCCCAGCGGCCGGGATCGGCTTGGCCGCTTTGGCCGCCATCGCCATCCTGGCAGGCTGGCTGCCCGGCATCGGCGGCCCGGCCAGCCGCCCCGTCGCCATCGGCGGGCCGTTCACCCTGACGGACGGGGCCGGCAGGACCGTCACCGACCGCAGCTTCCGCGGCAAGTACATGCTGGTGTATTTCGGCTACACCTTCTGCCCCGACGTGTGCCCGACCACGCTGACGGAGGTGGCCGACGCCTTGGACAAGCTGGGCGCGCGGGCGGACCAGGTCCAGCCGCTGTTCATCACCGTCGATCCCGCCCGCGACACGGCGCCCGTCGTGGGGCAATATGCCGCGGCGTTCAGCCCCCGGCTGGACGGGCTGACCGGCAGCGCCGAGCAGGTCGCCGCCGTCGCCAAGGAGTACCGGGTGTACTACGCCCCGCACCGCACCGGCCCCAACCCGGCCGACTACACGATGGACCACAGCTCGATCCTCTACGTCATGGACCCGCAGGGCCGCTTCGACGGCATCATCCGGGCGGACGAGGGCGCGGACGCCATGGCGGCCGACCTGTCGAAGTTCGTCGGCGGGGCAGGGTCCTGAGATGCTGAGGCTCGTGGGATCGCTGGCGCTCGCCGTGCGGCTCATCGGCCCGGCGCAAGCGCAGCCGGCGCCGGTCGCGGTGACGCAGGCATGGTCCCGCGCCACCATCCCCGGCGGGCAAACGGGAGCCGTCTACCTGACCGTGACCGCCTCGGCCCCGGACCGGCTGACCGGCGCCAGCACCCCGGCGGCGGGCCAGGCCGAGCTGCACCTGAGCACGTTGGTGGACGGCGTGATGGAGATGCGGCCCGTGGCTGACCTGCCCGTGGCGCCCGGCGCGCCCATTCGTTTGCAGCCGGGCGGCTACCACCTCATGCTGGTCCACCTGAAGCAGCCGCTGCGCCCCGGCGACCGCTTCCCCGTGACGCTGACCTTCGAGCACGCGGGCGACGTGACGGCCCAGGCCGTCGTGGGAACGGCGGGCGCCACCACGCCGCCGGAAGCGGCGGGGGAATAAGGTCCGGATTTGAGGCGGCACGGCAGATCGAGGGAGCAGGCAATGGCGGCAGGGCGGCAATCCAAGGTGATGGGCGTCATCCGCGTCGCCAGCGGCAATTTCCTGGAGCAGTACGACTTCTTCGTCTTCGCCTACTTCGCCACCGCCATCGGCCGGACGTTCTTCCCGCACACGGATTCGGCCAGCGGCGACTATCTCTCGCTCATGGCGTCCTTGATGACGTTCGGCGCCGCTTTCCTGATGCGGCCGGTCGGAGCCATCGTGCTCGGCGCCTACATCGACGCGCATGGCCGCCGGGCTGGCCTGCTGCTGACGCTGGCGCTGATGGCGGTGGGCACGGCGGCCATTGCCCTGGTGCCGGGCTACGCCAGCATCGGCCTGGCAGCACCCCTGCTGATCGTGGCGAGCCGGCTGGTGCAGGGCTTCTCCGCCGGGGTCGAGCTGGGCGGCGTGTCGGTGTACCTGTCCGAGATGGCGACGCCGGGCCGCAAGGGCTTCTATGTGTCCTGGCAGTCCGGCAGCCAGCAGGTGGCGGTGATCGCGGCTGCGCTGCTCGGCGTGGCGCTCAACGGGGCGTTGGGCGATGCGAGGATGCAGGATTGGGGTTGGCGCATCCCGATGGCCGTCGGCTGCTGCATCATCCCGTTCCTGTTCCTCGTCCGCCGCTCGCTGCAGGAGACGGAGGCATTCCTCGCCCGCAAGCAGCGGCTGGGCGCCGGGCAGGTCCTGCGGTCCATGCTGGCCGAATGGCGCATGGTGGGCCTGGGCATGATGATGGTCGTGATGACCACGGTGACGTTCTACCTCATCACCGCCTACACGCCGACCTTCGGGCGGGAGCAGCTGCACCTGGGCGCCACGGGCGTGCTGCTGGTGACGGTGTGCGTGGGGCTGTCCAACCTGTTCTGGCTGCCGGTCAGCGGCGCGCTGTCAGACCGGATCGGCCGGCGGCCCCTGCTGATCGGGACCAGCCTGGCGGCGATCCTCACCGCCTATCCGCTGCTGTCCTGGCTGGTGGCTGGCCCGTCCTTCGGCCGCTTGCTGGCGGCCGAGCTTTGGCTCAGCTTCATCTATGGCTGCTACAACGGGGCAATGGTCGTCTACCTGACGGAGATCATGCCCGAGGCGGTCCGCACCGCCGGGTTCTCGCTGGCCTACAGCCTGGCAGCCATGGTGGGCGGGCTGACCCCGGCAGTGTGCGAATGGCTGATCCATGCCACGGAGGACCGCGCGATGCCTGGCGCCTGGATGTCGCTTGCCGCGGCTGTCGGGCTGGGGGCGGTGCTGCTGATCGGGCGGCAGGCGGACGCGGCGCGCCAAGCCGCCCCAGCCTGACGGGAGGTCCGCGTCAGGAGCGGTGCCGGCGGTGGCGGATGGGATGGCGGTAGCTGACGCGGCGGAACGGCTCCACGCTGTCCGGCGCTTCGGCCACCTCGTCGTAGGAGTCGCGGGCCGCCCAGCCGCGCAGGTCCCGCGGCGCCGGGTTCAGGTCGGGCAGCGGAGCGGCGGCGCTGGCGGTCACCAGGCGGCCGGTGTCGGGCCGGTTGTAGATGAAGCCGAAGGTTGGATAGATGCTGCCGTAATCGCCGGTGTGGCCCAGCTCGACGCGCACCGCGCTCCAGTCGTTGTCCCGCGAAACGTCCACCACGGAGATGGCCCGGCTGATCCCGCCGCGCATGTTCCAGTTGGCATGGTCGATCTCGATCACGCGGGGATTGACCACCTGGCTCACGACGGCGACGTGACCAAGCCGCATGGTGCTGTTGGAGCGGAAGTTGAGCACGCTGCCGGCTTCGGGCCGGGCGCCGCGCTCGTAGACCCCGGCCGCGTTGTCCCACCAAGCATTGGCGTTGCCGGACAGGTCTATGCCGCTGTCCGACCGGGCGAAGGCGACGCACTGGATGCCGCCGCTGCTGTGGCCGTAGCGGGCGGCAGGCACCTCATCGGCATAGGCCCATGCGTGGGCATGATCCCCATGCCGGCCGAACCGGCCGATCTCCCGTTCGGCGAAGACCCGCGTCGAGCTGCGCCGGCCCGTGGTGAACGAGACCAGGGCGCCATAGCCCAGGTCGTTCCCGCCATCGCGCGTCCCGTGCCAGCCTGCGGACGCGTGCGGCCCGCGGCTGGTTCGGGGATGAGCCTGCGCCGTGCCAGCGCCCAGCATGCAGACGGCACCGAGTGCAACGAGCTTGAGGCGGTCGGCCCAGACCATACTGACGTCCTCACGAATTCACCGTACCGTGAGGGCGGTAGCAACGGCGTGCCGCGACTGACAAGCCGAGTATGTCAGTTTATTGCAGCGCCTGCTGCGATCTGACAAATCGCCAGGAGGTTTTAACGATAGATTAAGACATCAATCCTATTCACTCCTGCGCGCGGACGCTGTCTCGGCCCGCCTATTTGCAGGCGGTGACCATGATCTCGACCAATTGGCGGGGGTCACCCATCGTGGCCTGCACGCAGGCGCGGGCCGGGGCGCCGCCGGCCGGCAGCCAGGCAGACCACAGCTCGTTGACGGCATCGCGGTCCCGGATGTCCTTCAGCCAGATTTGCGCTTGCAGCAGACGGGTGTTGTCCGTGCCCTGCGCCTCAAGGGCGGCGTCGATGCCCTCCAGCACCTGGCGCATCTGGCCTGTCACGTCCTGGGACATGTCATCGGCCGCAAGCCCGGCCAGGAAAACGAAATTGTGGTATTCAACGGCCCTGGCGAGCATCTTGTCTGCGCCGTTGCGGATGATCTTGCTCATGCCGGTGGTCCTGTTCTGCGGAAAGGCCGCGTTGTAAGGAGCGGTTCGCTGGCGGACAAGCTCGTCAGTAGGGCACGATCTTGGTGCCCAGGCCGGGAGTTGGCTGAGTGGACGTCGCCGGCTGATCGGGGTTCTGCGGGAGCTTGGATGCAGCGAGGCAATCCGCCAGCTGGGTGTCGTAGCCATACAGGGATGGCAAGCCGCGCGTCGTGTCGCCGGCCACGAAGGACGTGGAAAAAGGGGTGTCCTTCTCATCGCGCTCGGACAGCAGGTAGCGGTTCTGCCGGTTGAACGATGCATCGGCGCCCGCGCGGCAGGATTTCAGGATCGCCGAGCTGGAGCGGCTCGCGGCGGACTGCGACCCTGGCCCGGCGCACCCGGCCACCGCCATCACCGCGACCAGGGCAGAAAGCATGGCATGGCGAGACATGGGCGCAGCTCCGGTTGACGAGGCAAAAGATGGGCCGCCGCGGCCGCGCTGTCACCCAGCCAAACCGGCAAGGCTTTCAACCGTGTCGAAATCCCGCAGCACCGTGTCGTCCATGGAAACCTCCGCCACGGCGTCCGCGTGCTGCCGCAGCAGGCCGCGCGCGCCGCGGTCCCCGGTCAACGCCATCATGGCGGGGAAGTAGCGGCGGTCCCACAGCACGGGGTTGCCCAGCTCCCCCCCGTGCACGGGCGCCACGATGCTGCGGCCCTCGTCCGAATCGTAGGCCTCCACCAGCCGGTCGATGGACGCGGCGGACACCAGCGGCATGTCCCCCAGCACCACCAGGGCGGCGGGCACGGCGGCGGGCACGGCGGCGATGCCGGCGCGCAGGCTGGCCGCCAAGCCGTCCGCGTAGCCCGGCGCATCCACGAACGTCACGGGCCGGCCGGCCAGCGCCGCGCGGATGTCCGGCGCGCGGTGCCCCGTCACGACCAGCACCGGGCGCGCCTGGCTGGCCAGCACCGCATCCACCACCCGCGCCACCATCGGCCGCCCGGCCGCATCCTCCACCAGCAGCTTGTGGCGCGGCGCCATCCGGCTGGACTGCCCCGCCGCCAGCACCACGGCAGCCACCGTGCGCGTGGCGGCCTGCGTGGCGCGGGCGCGCGGCAGCGGCCGGGCCGCCACGTCCTTCAGCAAGCCGCCCACGCCCATCCGCGCCACCGTGCCGCCCGTCACCGGCAGGCCGGCCGCCAGGCGGTGCAGCACCAGGTC
>CAXTNC010000126.1:6522-9240 GCA_964245495.1 uncultured Acetobacteraceae bacterium | reverse complement strand
CAGCTCTTTTCCACGCCGCAGGATATCGAATGGGCCATGGCCGATGATCAGGTCCGGCAGCTTGCCACCCGCCAGCGCGTGCTGGAAGAGCAGAAGAAGGACGCGGCCCGGCGCGAGATCGAGCGGCGGGAGCAGGAGAAGATCTCCATCCTGTCCGCAGCCGAGGAAGCTCGCCGCCGCGACGACGAGGCAGCTCGGGCCGCCGAGCAGGCCGCGCGCGAGGCTGCCGTGGCGGAGTCTGAAGCCCGGCGCGTGGCCGAGGAAGATGCGAGGCAGGCTGCCGAGGCCGCGGCGCCCGCAGCCCCGCAGCCTGCGGCCGCAGCTGCTCCGGCCGCAGCGGCGGCGACAGCTCCCGCTGCCCCGGCCACCCCGCTCGAGACGCTGCGGCTGAAGCCTGCGCGGCCCGGGGAAGAGGAAGATGCGCCGCGCCGCCGCCTCGGCATGACGGTCCCCGTGCGCAAGATTCCGGCCACCATCGCCAAGAAGGGCGCGCTTGGCCGCCGGGACAGCCGCATCGACGTGCAGGCCGCCATCGAGGGCGAGGACGAGAAGACCCGCTCGCTGGCCAGCGTGCGCCGCCAGCGGGACCGCGAGCGCCGCCAGCAGGAACTGGAGCTGCTGCGCTCGGATGGGCTGAAGGTGACGCGCGACGTGATCCTGCCGGACACCATCACGGTGTCCGAGCTGGCCGCCCGCATGGCCGCCCGCGCCAACGACGTGGTGAAGTCGCTGATGCGGATGGGTGTGATGGCGACCGTCACGCAGTCGCTGGACGCCGACACCGCCGAGTTGGTGGTGCAGGAGTTCGGCCACCGCGCCCGCCGGGTTTCGGAAAGCGATGTCGAGCTGGGCATCGAGGGCGGGACCGACGTGGACACCGACCTGGAGGCCCGCCCGCCCGTGGTGACGGTGATGGGCCACGTGGACCATGGCAAGACCAGCCTGCTGGACGCGCTGCGGGCGACGGACGTGGTGCGCGGCGAGGCGGGTGGCATCACCCAGCACATCGGCGCCTACCAGGTGTCGATGCCGACCGGGAGCAAGATCACGTTCATCGACACGCCGGGCCACGAGGCGTTCACCGCCATGCGCTCCCGCGGCGCGTCCGTGACGGACATCGTGGTGCTGGTGGTGGCCGCCGATGACGGCGTGATGCCGCAGACGATCGAGGCGATCCGCCATGCCAAGGCGTCGGGCGCGCCGATCATCGTGGCCATCAACAAGATGGACAAGCCGGATGCCAATCCGGGCCGCGTGCGCCAGGAGCTGCTCAGCCACGAGATCGTGGTGGAGGAGATGGGCGGCGAGACGCAGGACGTGGAGGTGAGCGCCACGAAAAAGACCGGCCTGGACAAGCTGGAAGAGGCGATCCTGCTGCAGGCCGAGCTGCTGGACCTGAAGGCCAACCCGGACCGCGGCGCCGAAGGCTCGGTGATCGAGAGCCGGCTGGACCGCGGGCGCGGCCCGGTGGCGACCGTGCTGGTGCAGAAAGGCACCCTGCGCGCCGGTGACATCGTGGTGGCCGGGGCCGAGTGGGGCCGCATCCGCGCCATGACGGACGACAAGGGCAAGCCGGTGAAGTCCGCCGGTCCGTCCGAGCCGGTGGAGCTGCAAGGCCTGTCCAGCGTGCCTCGCGCCGGCGAGCCGTTCGTGGTGGTGGAGAACGAGGGCCGCGCCCGCGAGATCAGCGAGTTCCGCCAGCGCAAGCTGAAGGACACTGCCAGCGGGGTGCAGACCGCAGCCCGCGGCACACTGGACGAGATGCTGGCCCGCATCCAGGCCGGCGAGCAGAAAGAGGTCGCCGTCGTCGTCAAGGCCGACGTGCAGGGATCGGCCGAGGCGATCAACGTCACCGTGCTTAAGCTGGCGCACGAGGAGGTGCGGGTGCGGGTGCTGCTGTCCGGCGTGGGGCAGATCACCGAAAGCGACATCCAGTTGGCCAAGGCGTCCAACGCGATGGTCGTGGCGTTCAACGTGCGCGCCACCAGCCAGGCGCGCGACCTGGCGCTGCGCGAGGGCGTGGACATCCGCTACTACTCGATCATCTACGAGGTTGCCGACGACATCGAGAAGATGGTGCGCGGCAAGGTGGCCCCGAAGGCGCGCGAGCGCTTCCTGGGCTACGCCGAGATACGCAAGGTGTTCGACATCACCAAGACCGGCAAGGTCGCCGGCTGCATGGTGACGGAGGGCCTGGTCAAGCGCGGCGCCGGGGTGCGGCTGCTGCGCGAGGGCGTGGTGGTCCACAACGGCGAGCTGAGCCAGCTCAAGCGGTTCAAAGACGACGTGCGCGAGGTGGCCCGCGGCTACGAGTGCGGCCTGTCGTTCGCCGGCTTCAGCGACCTGCGCGAGCTGGACCAGGTGGAGTGCTTCGAGGTGGAGTATGTCCCAGGCTAAACGCAAGTCGGCCAAGGCGCCGACGCAGCGGCAGTTGCGGGTGGGGGAGGAAATCCGCCACCTGCTCTCCGCCCTGTTCGTGCGCGGCGAGTTCCGCGACCCGGAGCTGGCCGGCGAGCCGATCACGGTGGCGGAGGTGCGGATCAGCCCCGACCTGAAGAACGCCACCGCCTTCGTCTCGCGCCTGGGCCGCAGCGACGTGGCCGCGGTGCTGCCGGCGCTGAGGCGGGCGGCTCCCTACCTGCGCGGCGAGCTGGCCAGGGAAATGCGGCTGCGGGTCGTGCCGCAACTCAGCTTCCAGCCGGACGCGGCGCTGGAATA
>CAXTNC010000126.1:0-6422 GCA_964245495.1 uncultured Acetobacteraceae bacterium | reverse complement strand
CCATGCGCCGACGCCGCGGCCGCCCGCTCGACGGCTGGCTCATCATCGACAAGCCGCCCGGCATGACCAGCACGGACGTGGTCAACCGTGTCCGCCGCGGCTTCGACGCGCAGAAGGCCGGCCACGGCGGCACGCTCGACCCGCTGGCCACCGGCGTGCTGCCCGTAGCCTTCGGCGCCGCCACCAAGACGGTGCCCTACGTCATGGACGGCACCAAGCTCTACCACTTCACCCTCCGCCTGGGCGAGGCGCGCGACACCGACGACGCGGACGGCGCCGTTATCGCCGCCTCCCCCGTCCGCCCCACGGATGCCGCGCTGGAAGCCGCCCTGCCCGCCTTCCGCGGCGCGATCATGCAGGTGCCCCCTGCCTACTCCGCCATCAAGGTCGCGGGCGAGCGCGCCTACGACATGGCCCGCGAAGGCCGCGCTCCCGTGCTGGAACCCCGCCCCGCCCGCATCGACCGCTTCGACCTGATCGGCCGGCCGGATGCGGACACCGCCATCTTCGCCGTGCAGTCCGGCAAGGGCGTCTACATGCGCTCCCTGGCGCGCGACCTGGCCGCTGCCTGCGGCGCCCTCGGCCACGTCGCCGCCCTGCGCCGCCTGCGGGTCGGCCCGTTCACGGAGGCGCAGGCGATTTCACTGGACAAATGCACCGGCGCGGAGGATACCGCGCCAGCTTCCCCGGACCTCCTGCTCCCGGTCCTGACCGCGCTGGCCGACATCCCGGCGCTGGCCTTGACCGAGGCGGAGGCCTTCTTCCTGTCACGTGGCCAGGCCATCAGCCTGGTGGATTTGATGGGGCGCATTCCACGGACGGCCGATCCCGATGGCGGGTTGGCCCGTGCCATGGCGGGGATGCGCGTGATCGGCCTGTGCCGCATGTCCGAGGGCATGCTGCGGCCGGAACGTCTCCTGTAACCCCCTCCGGAGTACATCCGATGTCGATCACCGCCGAGCGCCGCACCGCGCTCATGACCGACTATGCCCGCCAGGCCGCCGACACCGGCAGCCCGGAAGTCCAGGTGGCCCTGCTCTCCGAGCGGATCGGCAACCTGACCGAGCACCTCAAGACCCATGCCAAGGATTTCCACAGCCGGCGCGGGCTGCTGATGCTGGTCGGCCGCCGCCGCCGCCTGCTGGACTACCTGAAGAACAAGGACAAGGACCGCTACCAGACCCTGATCGGGCGTCTGTCGCTGCGCCGCTAGCCCGGTCGCCGACCCGGCGCCAATGGTGGCGCCGGGCATTGCCGCGCAGGGACGCCACGGCATCCGGACTGCGACGGCGCTTTCGGCCACATGGTCGCGGCTCACCCCGCGCCGCCATGCCGCCCGAGACGCCGCACCCGCACCGGCTGCTTCCCCGTCGCTCGCGCGATTTGAGGAAACAATCGCATGTTCAACCACTTCCGCAAGGAACTCGACTGGGGCGGGCGCAAGCTCGTGCTCGAGACCGGCAAGATCGCCCGCCAGGCCGACGGTGCCGTGATGGCGCGCTACGGCGACACCATCGTGCTGTGCACCGCCGTGGGCGTGCGCTCCGCCAAGCCGGGGCAGGACTTCTTCCCGCTTACGGTGAACTACCAGGAAAAGGCGTTCGCCGCCGGCAAGATACCCGGTGGCTTCTTCAAGCGCGAAGGCCGCCCCTCTGAGAAGGAAACGCTGGTCAGCCGCCTGATCGACCGCCCGATCCGCCCGCTGTTCCCGCAAGGCTTCCGCAACGAGGTGCAAGTCGTCGCCACCGTGCTCAGTCATGACATGGAGAACGACCCGGACATCGTCGCCATGATCGGCTGCTCCGCGGCGCTGACACTGTCCGGAATCCCTTTCTTCGGTCCGGTCGCCGGCGCCCGCGTCGGCTTCATCGACGGCACCTACGTGCTGAACCCGACGCTGGACCAGATGAAGGGCTTCAAGCTTGACCTGGTGCTCGCCGGCACCAGCGAGGGCGTGCTGATGGTGGAAAGCGAGGCGCACGAGCTGTCCGAGGACGTGATGCTGGGCGCCGTCGAGTTCGGCCATGCGCACTTCCAGCCGGTGATCCAGGCGATCATCGAACTGGCCGAGCACGCCGCCAAGGAGCCGTGGAACCTGCCCGAGCCGGCGCCCGAGCTGGCCGCGCTGAGCACGCGCGTCGGCGAACTGGCCCGCGCGCCGATCGCCGAGGCCTACGGGGAGCGCATCAAGCAAGTCCGCCAGGAGAAGGTGGGCGCTGCCAAGAAGGCCGCGATGGCCCAGCTCGCCGAGGACGGCCTGGACGCCGACAAGGCCAAGGGCATGTTCAAGGCGCTCGAGGCCGACATCGTCCGCAACGCCATCCTGGACACGGGGCTGCGCATTGACGGGCGGGACACCAGGACGGTGCGCCCGATCGTGGCCGAGGTCGGCATCCTGCCGCGCGCCCACGGCTCCGCCCTGTTCACCCGTGGCGAGACGCAGGCGCTGTGCGTGGCCACGCTGGGCACCGGGCAGGACGAGCAGATCATCGACTCGCTGGAAGGCGAGAGCCGGGCGCACTTCATGCTGCACTACAACTTCCCTCCGTACTCCGTGGGGGAGGCTGGCCGCATGGGAAGCCCAGGGCGCCGCGAGATCGGCCATGGCAAGCTGGCGTTCCGCGCCGTGCGCCCGCTGCTGCCGAGCAAGACCGAGTTCCCCTACACGCTGCGGGTGGTGAGCGAGATCACCGAAAGCAACGGCTCCTCCTCCATGGCGACGGTGTGCGGCACCTCCCTGTCCCTGATGGACGCGGGCGTGCCGCTGCTGCGCCCGGTGGCAGGCATCGCCATGGGACTTATCAAGGAGGATCGCGGCTTCGCCGTGTTGTCCGACATCCTGGGCGACGAGGATCACCTCGGCGACATGGACTTCAAGGTGGCCGGCACCGAGCAGGGCATCACCAGCCTGCAGATGGACATCAAGATCACGTCCATCACCTTCGACATCATGCGCACGGCGCTGGAGCAGGCGCGCGAGGGCCGCATGCACATCCTGGGTGAGATGGCGCGCGGCTTGTCCGGCGCGCGCGGCGAGGTGGCGGCAACTGCGCCGCGGATCACCACCATCAGCGTGCCGAAGGACAAGATCCGCGAGGTCATCGGCACCGGCGGCAAGGTGATCCGCGAGATCGTCGAGACCACCGGCTGCAAGATCGACATCGACGACGACGGCACCATCAAGATCGCCGCCACCACGGAGGAGGCGAGCCAGGCCGCCATCGACCGCATCCGCGGCATCGTGGCGGAACCGGAGGTGGGCGCGATCTACAACGGCAAGGTGGTGAAAACTGCCGAGTTCGGCGCGTTCGTGAACTTCCTCGGCGCGCGCGACGGTTTGGTGCACATCAGCGAGCTGACGCAAGGCCGGGTCAACAAGACGACCGACGTGGTGAGCCAGGGCGACGCGGTGAAGGTGAAGTGCCTCGGCTTCGACGACCGCGGCAAGGTGAAGCTGTCCATGCGCGTGGTGGACCAGGCCACCGGCGAGGACATCACCGACAAGGTCGGCGCCAAGGGCGGCCGGCCGCGCGAGGCCGACGCCGCCTGAAACCTGTTTGTTGACCCGGGAAGGGCATGAGCTTCCCGGGTCACAAGCCGGACATGGGCTGCACTTGCCTATGGCGTCAACGGCGTGTCATCGGCATATTGCGATTTGTTTCAGTCTGGGGAAGCCGGCGGCTATGAAAGCGATCAACGCGATCCGCATGGGCGGCGTCGATGTCCTGCCCTTGGTCGAAGGCGGCAAAGGCGTGTCCGTCTCCACCGGCGTATCCTCCGGACACTGGGCGCAGACCGGCGGCGCGGGCACGTTCAGCGCCGTGAACGCGGACAGTTATGACGAGAACGGGGTGGCCCATCCGCAGCACTACCACGGACGCACCCGGCGGGAACGCCACGAGGAGCTGATTGAGTACGGCATCCGCGGCGGCATCGCCCAGGCCCGGCAGGCGCATGAGCTGTCCGGCGGACGGGGCCGCATCCACGCCAACCTGCTGTGGGAGATGGGCGGCGCGGAGCGCGTCATCACCGGGGTGCTGGAAGGCGCCAAGGGCCTGGTCCATGGCCTGACCTGCGGCGCTGGGATGCCCTACCGCCTGAGCGAGATCGCAGCCCGGTTCGGCGTGCACTACTACCCGATCGTTTCCTCTTCCCGCGCCTTCAACGCGCTGTGGAAGCGGGCCTATTCCAAGGCTGCCTCCCTGCTGGGCGGCGTCGTCTACGAGGACCCCTGGCTGGCGGGCGGCCACAACGGCCTGTCCAACGGCGAGGACCCGGAGCGCCCGGAAGACCCCTTCCCCCGCGTCCTTGCCCTGCGCCAACTGATGCGCAGCTTCGGCCTGGGCGACACACCCATCATCATGGCCGGCGGCGTGTGGTGGCTGGAGGAGTGGGAGGACTGGATCGGCAACCCCGACCTCGGGCCGATCGCCTTCCAGTTCGGCACCCGCCCCCTGCTGACGCGCGAAAGCCCGATCGGCGAGGCGTGGAAGCAGCGCCTGCTGACGCTCAAGCCCGGCGACGTTTTCCTCAACAAGTTCAGCCCGACCGGGTTCTACTCCTCCGCCGTCAACAACGGCTTCATCCAGGAGCTGCGGGAGCGCACGGAGCACCAGGTCGCCTACACCACCGAGCCGGTCGGCGACCACTCGGCCGCGTTCGGCGTCGGCCCGCGCCAGCGCATCGTTTACCTCACGCCCATGGACCTCGGCCGGGCTGAACGCTGGGTGCGCGCCGGCTTCACCGAGGCGCTGCGCACGCCGGACGCCACCCTGGTCTTCGTGACCCCGGAGCGCGCCCGCGAAATCCTGCAAGACCAAACGGACTGCATGGGCTGCCTGAGCCAATGCCGGTTTTCCAACTGGTCGCAGCACGAAGCCGGCTGCAGCACCGGCAAGAAGGCCGACCCGCGCAGCTTCTGCATCCAGAAGACCCTGCAAGCTGTCCGCGCCGACGCGGGCGACCCGGCGACCATGGACAACAACCTGATGTTCAGCGGGCACAACGCCTACCGTTTCGCGTCGGACCCGTTCTATTCCAACGGCTTCATCCCGACGGTGAAGGAACTGGTCGAGCGTATCCTAACCGGGCGGTAAATCTAGCTGTAGCGGCGCACAATAGTATACGCCCAAACGCACAATAGACGGTAAACGGCGCAGGCTGGCCGCGCTCAGGTCGGCAGGCCAGGTGACGGCTCGCTTCGTTTGCCCGATTCACATCGCAGAAGCGTAGTCGTCCACGACGCTGCGGACATACGCATTGAACCGTTCAGTCGGCTGCCAGCCACGAAAGACTTCGAGCGCCGGATCTACGACGTCGGTCCGATGCCGCGCCATGGTCTCCATGATTGCGAGCCCGCAGAACGGCACATACGCCTCGGCGTAGCCTCCCTCGTGGATCATCACCAACCGATCCCCGCAAAGTTCGGCGGCAACCGCCATCATCGTGGCCGTCAGACCCCGGTAGCTGTCGCTATGCAGAAGCAGGCGCGATAGCGGGTCAACGACATTGGCATCAAGGCCGCTGCCGACGATGACGAGGTCCGGCTTGAACGCTCGAAGGGCGGGCACAACAAGCCGCTCGAAAGCATGGAGATACGCCTCGTGCCCACAGCCGGGCGGCATGGGGATGTTGAGGTTGGTGCCCAGCCCGGCGCCGCTGCCGCGCTCGGTCGCTTCGCCGCCTGTCTGACCGGGAGGACGGCACCCTTGCTGATGCAGCGAGATGGTCAGCACGTCAGCGTCCTCGTAGAAGATGCCTTGGGTCCCGTTGGCGAAGTGCACGTCCCAATCGACCACGGCGACGCGAAGCCCCGGCCGCTTCTGTCGCGCAGCCTCGATCGCGAGCGCCGTGTTGGCCAGTAGGCAGAACCCCATGGACAGGTCCGGCATGCAGTGGTGCCCGGACGGTCGGCACGGCGCATAAGCGTTGGCGAACTTGCCAGACAGCACATCCTCGACGGCGTTGATTGCGAGGCCGGCCGAGACGGCCGCGATCTCGTATCCGCCGTGCGCGAACGGCGCGAGCATGCCCAGGTCACCGCCGCCGGCGTCGCTCATCCGCTTGAATTCGGACAGGTATGCCGGCGTGTGGATACGGGCGAGGTCCTCTGGGCTTGCCGGTGCGACGATCGGAAAGGCTAGCTTCTCCGCCAGGCCCGAGACCTGGATCAGGCTCAGGATGCGGCGCTTCGATGACGGCGTGTCGGCTCCGTAGGTGCCGGAAGGTGGCTCGATCCAGTTGCCGAGCGGAAAGAACAACGACTGGACGCCGGTGGAATGCCAGAACGTCAGCTCGTGAGTGTACAACGCCGTCTGCATAAAGGTCTCCCAGGGCTGCCAGACAGGTGGCTGCCAGGCGGCAGGTCGCGATCAGGTTTGGATGGCTCATCGGCGCGCGCCGTCGCAGCCAAGGCGCACCGC
>CAXTNC010000125.1:0-9252 GCA_964245495.1 uncultured Acetobacteraceae bacterium | reverse complement strand
TCCCGCCAGCGCAGCAAGCCCAGCAGGGGGTTCGGGTGCAGCCCCGCCCCGCCCCAGCGCTTGGGGTTGAAGCGCAGGCACGGCATGCGGCCCTCGCTGGCGCCGCGCACCAGGTAGTGCTCCATCGGGTCCATCCCGGCGGCCGCCACGTCCGGGTTCTCCCGCAGGTAGAACGCCGCGTCGAACTCGGCCAGCGGGCTGACGGCGCCGGTGTGGCGGTGGCGCAGGTAGTGCGCGAGGCACAGCTCGCCGGGGCGCACGGCGTGGCGGGCGCGGTACCAGGCCGGGTTGAAGTGCGCCACCGGCCGGCGGCCCGCGGCCTCGCCCCCCTGGATGTAGTGCAGCAACGGGTTTGCCGTGCTGTCAGGGTTGCGGCTGCGGTAGTAGGCCGGGTCGAAGTACGGGTTGGGCCAGCGGCCTTCCCGCCAGCCATAGCGGTGCCAGTGCACCAGCGCGGCGTGGCTGCCGCCGGACACGTCCGTGTTGCGGGCCGCGAACCACTCGCCCTCGAACAGGCCGGACCGTTGCAGGACGGCGAGTTCCTGCTGCTCCAGCGGATCGGAAACGCTGAGAGCCGGTGCGTTCAGTGTGCTCTGTCCCATGCAGCGCCTGCGTGTGTGCGGTTTCGCGCTGTTGCTATAGTGCAATCGTACTCCAAGCCAAAGAACTTTGTTCACGCGTTTGCGAGGCGCTGCACCCGGACGGATGCTTGCGTTTCTTCACGCGGCGAGCCGGCAACGTTGCACGGCGGCACCGTCCTGGGAGCGTCGCAGGAGAGGTGGGATGCCGACGTTGGCCGTCAGGCGCTGCGCCAGGATCGCGGGTGCGCTTGCCCTTGCGGCCGCCTTGCCGGGCTGCATCGTTGTGCCCTGCGGGCCGCGCCGCGGACAGCACCGCCCGCATCCGTAGGGTCATTGCTGACCGGGAGCGGCGCTTGCCCGCATGGGCCTGGACCGTCGCCGCCGGCTGCTGTAGCCCTGGGAGGTCATGCAAGGCCTCACCCTCGTCACCGGCGCCACCGGGTTCGTCGGCTCCGCGGTCGCCCGCGTCCTGCTCGCCCGCGGCCACCGGCTGCGCCTGCTGGTGCGGGAGGGCAGCGACCGCAGCAACATCGCAGGATTGCCGGCCGAGATCGCCGTGGGCGACCTGAAGGACCCGGCATCGCTGGAGCGCGCGGCGGCGGGCTGCCGCATGGTGGCGCACGTGGCCGCGGATTACCGGCTGTGGGTGCCGGACCCGGCGGCCATGAACGCCGCCAACGTCGCGGGCACCCGCGCCCTGCTGCTGGCCGCCCACCGGGAAGGGGCGGAACGCATGGTTTATTGCAGCAGCGTGGCGGCCCTGGGCCTGGTGGGCGACGGCACGCCGGGCACGGAGGACACCCCCGTCTCGCTGGACAAGGTGATCGGAACCTACAAGCAATCCAAGTACCTGGCCGAGCAGGCCGTGCTGGAGCTGGCGGGCGCGGGCGTTCCCGTCGTGGTGGTCAACCCCAGCGCCCCCGTCGGCCCGCGCGACATCAAGCCCACGCCCACCGGCAAGATGATCGCCGACGCGGCAGCCGGGCGGATGCCGGCCTACGTCGACACCGGGCTGAACGTGGTGCACGTGGACGACGTGGCGGAAGGCCACGCCCTCGCGCTGGAACGCGGCCGGGTGGGGGAGCGCTACATCCTGGGCGGCGAGGACCTGGGCATGGCGGACCTGCTGGCGCTGGTGGCGCGCATCGCCGGCCGCAAGCCGCCCCGCGTCAAGCTGCCGCACGCCGCGCTGTTTCCCGTGGCGCTGGCGAGCGAGGGGCTGGCGCGGGCGTTCGGCATCGAGCCGCTGGTGACGCGGGACATCCTGGCGATGGCCAAGAAGAAGATGTTCTTCTCCTCCGCCAAGGCGCGCGCCGAGCTGGGCTATGCGCCCCGCCCCGCCGCCGAGGCCGTGCAGGATGCGGTGGCCTGGTTCCGCGCCCAAGGTCAGGCCAGGATGGGCCGGGTGCCCGCGTGACGGCGCTGGCTGTGTTCGCCCTGGTCGTTTGGGTCTACCTGCTTGCCGGGCACGGCCGCTTCTGGTCGGCCGGCCCCAGCCTGGCCGCCGCTGCGCCGGCAACCGCAACCGCCGTGGACGTCATCGTCCCCGCGCGGGACGAGGCCGGGTGCATAGAGCGGAGCCTGCGCTCCCTGCTCGCGCAGGACTACGCCGGCCCCTTGCGCGTCATCCTCGTCGATGACCGCAGCAGCGACGGCACCGCCGCCATCGCGCATGGCCTGCATGACGCGCGGCTGCTCGTGATCGACGGCCAGGACCGGCCCCCAGGATGGAGCGGCAAGCTGTGGGCCGTGTCGCAGGGCCTGGCCCGCAGCACGGCGCCGCTGCTGCTGCTGTGCGACGCCGACATCGTGCATGACCCGGCGCACGTCGCCGCCTTGGCCGCCAAGATGGAGCAGGGCCGGCTGGACCTGGTGTCCGAGATGGTGGAGCTGCGATGCGCCAGCCTGGCCGAGCGGGCGCTGGTGCCGGCCTTCGTGTTCTTCTTCCAGCTGCTCTATCCCTTCGCCCGGGTGAACGACCCGCGCCGCCGCACCGCGGCGGCGGCGGGCGGCACCGTGCTGGTCCGCCGCACGGCGCTGGAGCGGATCGGCGGCATCGAGGCCGTGCGCGGGGCGCTGATCGACGACGTGGCGCTGGCCACGGCGGTCAAGCGCGGCGGCCCGATCTGGCTGGGGCACAGCCAGTTGGCCCGTTCCATCCGGCCCTACCCGGCGGCGGCCGACGTGTGGCGCATGGTGGCCCGCACCGCCTACGTGCAGCTGCGCTTCTCCCCGGCGATCCTGGCCGGAACGATCGCCGGGCTGGCGCTGGTCTGGCTGGCGCCGCCGGCGGCGGCGCTGTTCGGCCACGGCCCGGCGCGCTGGGCGGGTCTGGCCGCCTGGGCCGGGTCGGCCGCCAGCTTCGTGCCCACCCTGCGCCGGTTCCGCCAATCGCCGCTCTGGGCGCTCGCCCTGCCGCTGGTCGCCGGCTTCTACATGGCCGCCACCGTCGGCTCCGCCGTGGACCACCACCGCGGCCGGGGCGTGGTGTGGAAGCGCCGCGCCTACAGCCAAGCCGGCGCATGAGCGCCTTCTTGGGGGACGAACGCATGAGCGCGTCGGTCGAGGCGCCGTCCGGCAAGGGCAGGACGGACGAGAACTTCCCCGTCGGCTCCCGCCTGATCCGCCCGGCGCTGCGCCCCCACATCCATGCGTTCTACGACTTCGCCCGCAACGCCGACGACATCGCCGACAGCCCCGCCCTGCCCGCCGCCGAGAAGCTGGCCCGCCTGCACGCCATGGCGGCCGTGCTGGTGGGGGACGCCCAGGACGGCGCGCCCACGGCCCGGCGGCTGCGCGAAAGCCTGAAGGAGACCGGCGTGACGCCCCAGCACTCGCTGGAGCTGCTGGCGGCCTTCCGGCAGGACGCCACCAAGGCCCGCTACGCGAGCTGGGACGAGCTGCTGGAGTATTGCCGCTATTCCGCCATGCCGGTCGGCCGTCACGTGCTGGACCTGCACGGCGAGCCGCAAGCGACCCATGCTCCCTCGGACGCGCTGTGCGCCGCGTTGCAGGTGCTCAACCACCTGCAGGATTGCGCGCGGGACCTGCAGGAGATCGGTCGCTGCTACCTGCCGCAGGACATGCTGGCCGAGGCGGGTGTGGACACGGCGGCGCTCGCGGCCAGCACGGCCAGCCCCGGCCTCCGCGCCGTGCTGGACCGCTTGCTGGACGAGACGGACGCGCTGAACCGCGCAGGGGCGGAGCTGCCCGCCCGCGTGGGGGACCGGCGCCTGCGGGTGGAGACGGCCGTGATCGCCAACCTGTCCCGCCGCCTTGCCGGCCGCCTGCGCCGCGAGGACCCGCTGGCCCGCCGGGTCAAGCTGCGGCGCGGCGACATGGTCCGCAGCGTCCTGCTCGCCCTGCCGAGGCTGCGGTGATGGCTGCGGCCGCCTCCGCGGACCCGACGGACCTGCTGGCCGTCGAGCGCATCGTGCGGGGGGCGGGCAGCTCGTTCTACCGCGGCATGCGCATCCTGCCTGCCGAGCGCCGGTCCGCGCTCTACGCCATCTACGCCTTTTGCCGCCTGGTGGACGACATCGCCGACGAGCCGGCGGACATGGCGGCCAAGCGCAGGCGGCTGGACGAGTGGCGCGCCGCCGTGGCCGCGCTCTACGCCGGGCAGGCGCGGGATGCCGTGACCCGCGTGCTGGCCGGCACGGTCGGGCGCTACGGGCTGCGCCAGGAGGACTTCCTGGCCGTGATCGACGGCATGCAGATGGACGCGGAAACGGCCATCGCCGCCCCCAGCCTGGCGGTGCTCGACACGTACTGCGACCGTGCCGCCGCCGCGGTCGGGCGGCTTTCCGTGCGCGCCTTCGGGGACGGGTCGGCGCAGGCCGACGCCGTGGCGTTCTCGCTCGGCCGGGCGCTGCAGCTGACCAACATCCTGCGCGACCTGGCCGAGGACGCTGGCCGCGGCCGGCTCTACCTGCCCCGCGAATGGCTGGACGAGGCCGGCGTGCCGCACGACCCCCGGGCCGCCCTCGCTTGCCCCGCCCTGCCGCAGGTGTGCGGGCGGATGGCGGCGGAGGCGCGCCGCCGCTTCCGCCTGGCCGAGGCTGCCATGCAGTGCTGCGACCCGTGCGCCATGCGCCCGGCGCGGATCATGGGCGCCACCTACTCGGCCGTGCTGGCCAAGCTGGAGGCGCGCGGCTGGACCGACCTGCACGCCGCCGTGCGCCTGCCGAAATGGCGCAAGCTGTGGATCGTCGGGCGGCACATGCTGTGACGCGCGCCCACGTCATCGGGGCGGGCATGGCAGGCCTGGCTGCGGCGCTGGCCCTGGCCGATGCCGGCCATGCCGTGACGCTCTACGAGGCCGGGCCGGCCGCAGGAGGGCGCTGCCGCTCCTACCAGGACAAGGAGCTTGGCTGCCGCATCGACAACGGCAACCACCTTTGGCTGTCCGGCAACCGCACCATCACCGCCTTCCTGCGCCGGGTCGGGGCCGAAGGCACCCTGGCCGGCCCCCGCACGGCGATGTTCCCGTTCCACGACCTGCGGACCGGACGGAGCTGGACGGTGCGGCCGAACGCCGGGCCGCTGCCGTGGTGGGTCCTCGTCCCCGGCCGTGCCGTGCCCGGCGCCCGCCTGCGGGACTTCGCCGGCCTGCTCGCCATGCTCCGCGCCGGCCCAAACGCCACGGTGGCGGAGCTGATGCCGCCTGGCGCTCTGAACGACCGGCTGATCGAGCCGCTGGTGATCGCGGCGCTCAACACCAGCCCGGCCGCCGGCAGCGCCAGGCTGATGGGCGCCGTGATGCGCGAAACCCTGGCCCGCGGCGGCGGCGCCTGCGTCCCGGCCTTCCCGCGCGAGGGCCTGTCCGCCACCTTCATCGACCCGGCCGTCGCCGCCCTGCGGGAGGCCGGCGCCATCGTCCGCACCGGATGCCGGGTGACGGCGCTGCCCGGGGCGGACGGCCGGGTGCAGCGCATCGCCACCAACCTCGGCCCGGTGGAGCTTGGGGAGGACGGCGTCGTCCTGGCAGTGCCGGCCCCTGTGGCGCAGTCCCTGCTGCCAGGCTTGCCGGCGCCCGAAGCGTTCGAGTCGATCGTGAACCTGCACTACCGCCTTGATGCGCCGTTCCATCCAGTCGGCTTCGTCGGGCTGCTGGGGGGCACGGCGGAATGGGTTTTCATCAAGCCGGGCGTCGTTTCCGTGACGATCAGCGCCGCCAACCGCCTGGTTGACCGCCCTGCCAGTGACTTGGCTGCAACAGTATGGCCGGAAGTGGAGGCCGCTCTCGGGATTGCGAGACCGTTGCCGCCCTGGCGTGTCGTAAAGGAAAAGCGCGCGACCTTCGCCGCCACTCCTGCGGAGAACCGCAAGCGGCCGGGCGCGCGCACCAGCCTGGCGAACCTCGCGTTGGCGGGCGACTGGACGGACACCGGCCTGCCCGCGACCATCGAGGGGGCGATCAGGTCGGGACACACTGCCGCTGCGGCGCTGCGACCTGCCGCTTGAGCCTGGATGGATGATGCCGAGCGAAACGTTAGCCCGCCTCGAACCAGATGCCCTGCAAGACGCCATCGACGCCGCCCAGGGCGCGTTGCAGGACCGGCAAGCCGCGGACGGCCACTGGCTGTTCGAGCTGGAAGCCGACGCCACCATCCCGGCCGGATACATCCTGCTGGAGCACTACCTCGACCGCATCGACCCGGCGTTGCAGGCCAAGATCGGCGCCTACCTTCGCAGCATCCAGGGCGCGGATGGCGGCTGGCCGCTGTTTCACGACGGCGCGTCCGACCTGTCGGCCAGCGTGCAGGCCTATTTCGCCCTGAAAGCCGTCGGCGACCCGGCGGACGCGCCGCACATGGCGCGGGCGCGGGCGCGCATCCTGGACATGGGCGGGGCGGAGCGCACCAACGTGTTCACCCGCATCCAGCTTGCCCTGTTCCGCCAGGTGCCGTGGCGCGCCGTGCCGGTCATGCCGGTGGAGATCATGAACCTGCCGCGCTGGTTCTTCTTCCACATCTCCAAGGTGTCCTACTGGTCGCGCACCGTCATGGTGCCGCTCGTGGTGCTGATGACGCTGCGGCCGCAGGCCCGCAACCCGCACGGGGTCGGCATCGCCGAGCTGTTCCGCACCCCGCCCGACCAGGTGCGGGACTGGATACGCGGGCCGTACCGCTCCCCCTGGGGCATCGCCTTCAAGTGGCTGGACAGCCTGCTGCGCCCGCTCGTGCGCTTCTTTCCCGCCGGCGCGCGGCAGCGCGCCATCGACGCCGCCGTGGCCTTCACGGTCGAGCGGCTGAACGGCGAGGACGGGCTGGGGGCGATCTACCCCGCCATGGCGAACAGCCTCATGATGTTCGACGCGCTGGGCTGCCCTGCCGACCACCCCCACGCCGCCACGGCCTGGGCCGCCATCCGCCGGCTGCTGCGGGAGGAGCCGGACCGCGCCTATTGCCAGCCCTGCCTGTCGCCGATCTGGGACACGGGGCTGGCCGGCCTCGCCATGGCCGAGGCGGAAGGCGACGGCTCGGCCACGGTTGCCGCCGCCTGCGACTGGCTGGCGGGACGGCAGGTGACGGCCGTGCGCGGCGACTGGGCCTGGTCCCGCCCCCGCTTGCAGCCCGGCGGCTGGGCTTTCCAATACGAGAACGCGCACTACCCGGACGTGGACGACACCGCCGTCGTCGCCATGCTGCTGCACCGCAACCGGGAGCACCCGGAGGCGGTTGCCCGGGCGCGCGACTGGATCATCGGCATGCAGAGCCGCAACGGCGGCTGGGGCGCGTTCGACGTCGACAACGACCATCAATCCCTCAACCACATCCCCTTCGCCGACCATGGCGCCTTGCTCGACCCGCCGACCGTGGACGTGACGGCGCGCTGCGTGTCGTTCCTGGCCGAGCTGAACCACTCGCGGGAGGACCCCGTGATCCGCCGGGCGCTCGCCTACCTGCTGCGGGAACAGGAGGCGGACGGCAGCTGGTTCGGGCGCTGGGGCACCAACTACATCTACGGCACCTGGTCCGCTTTGTGCGCCCTGAACGCCGTCGGCCTGCCGCTCGCGGAGCCGGCCATCCGCAAGGGCGCCTGCTGGCTGTTGTCCTGCCAGCGCAGCGATGGCGGCTGGGGCGAGGACGAGGAGTCCTATGGCGACGCGCCCCGCGGCCACTATCACCGGAGCAACCCGTCGCAGACCGCCTGGGCGCTGCTCGGCCTCATGGCGGCCGGCGAGGTGAACAACCCGGCGGTCGCCAAGGGCATCGACCACCTGCGCCGCACCCAAACGGCGGCAGGCGAGTGGGACGAGGCGCCCTACACCGCCGTCGGCTTCCCCCGCGTGTTCTACCTGCGCTACCACGGCTACCGCCTGTTCTTCCCGCTGCTCGCCCTCGCCCGCTACCGCAACCTGCGGCGGGCGGACACGCACCGGGTCACCCTGGGGCTGTAGTTGCTCGGCATCGTCGTCGGCCTGGCCGCCGAGGCGCGGCTCGCCCGCGGGCTGGGCGGCCTGGTCGAGATCGGCGGCGGCCTGGATGGCGGCCTGGCCGCGGCCGAGCGCCTGGTCGGGCGCGGGGTCTGCGGCCTGCTGAGCTTCGGACTGGCAGGAGGCTTGTCGCCCGAGATGGAGGCCGGCGCCATCGTCGTGCCGGCAGCCGTGCTGTCCGACGACGGGAGATGGGCGGCAGACCCGGCGCTGGCAGCCTTGCTCGGCACGCCCGCCGGCATCCTGCTCGCAGCAAGCGGCATCATCGCCACCCGCGCCGCGAAACAGGCCGCATGGCAGCGAACCGGCGCAATGGCCGTCGACATGGAAAGCGGCGCGGTGGCGCGGGTCGCAGCCCAGCGCCGCCTGCCGTTCGCCGTGCTGCGCGCCGTGTGCGATCCAGCCGGCCGCGACCTGCCGCCGGCCGCCCTGACGGCCGTTGACGCCGCCGGGCGCATCAAGGCGGCGGCCTTGGCGGCATCGCTCGCCCGCCACCCGGGGCAGGTGGCCGGGTTGGTCGCGCTGGCCCGGGAGGCAGGGCGCGCGCGTCAGGCCCTGCTCGCGCGCGTCAGGACCGTCGGGCCGCTCACAGCGGCGTCAGCGGGCCTGCTGGATCGCTGACAGGACCCACCGCCCGCCCCGGCTGCGCACGAACGTCCACACCTCCGTGACGACCTGCTCCTCCGTCAGGCTGCCGTCCACCACCCGGCCCTGCTCGTCGCGCGTCGCGTCGATCATGGCGAAGCGCATCGCCACGGTCGCGTACTCCTGCTGGCCCTCGGCCCAAGCCTGCGCGAGGTCACCCTTTTGCAGGCGCACTTGCGTGACGGTGTTGCGCAGCCCGCGGCTGCGCAGGGCAGCCAGCTGCTCGCTGAAGTACCCGGCCATCTCGGGCGTGGCGATCGAGCGCAGGCCGTTGAGGTCCTCCGCGCTCCAGGCCGCCTGCATCGCCTTGAGCAGCTGCTCGAAGGCCTGGTAGTCGGCCGGGCTGATCGCGATCGTGGCTGGCGCAGGCCGGGCGCCGCCGAACAGGCCAGCCACTGCCCCGCCGCCGCCTCCGCCGCCCCGTCCGCCGAACCCCGCCAGCATCGGCTGGCGGGACATCACCAGCCGCAGCACCCAGCGCCCGATGAAGAAGATCAGCGCCAGCTGGATCAGCAGCCCGATGATGCTGCCGCCGCCGTCGATGCCGCCGAACATGCCGCGGCCGAACAGCAGGCCGCCCAGCCC
>CAXTNC010000124.1:2045-9276 GCA_964245495.1 uncultured Acetobacteraceae bacterium | reverse complement strand
CGCGTTGCGCACCGCCGTGGCGTCGCCGCTGACCGAGTTTGCCCGCCGCAGGGGAGCGGCGGCGACGCTCGGCTTCGTGTTGCTGTTCAAGCTGGGCGAGGCGATGGCCGGCACCATGGCGCCGCCGTTCTACCGCTCGCTCGGCTACGACCGGGCGCAGGTGGCGTACGCGGTCGGCGTGCCCTCCCTGCTCGCCAGCCTGGCGGGGGCGGCGGCGGGCGGCGCCCTGGTGGCGCGGCTGGGCGCCAAGCGGGCGCTGGTCCTGACCGGCTTCGTGCAGATGGCCTCCATGGGGCTGTATTTCCTGCTGGCCTGGTCCGGGCCGAACAGGACCATCCTGGTGGCCAAGGTCGTGGGCGAGGGCTTTGCCGAAGCCATGGCGGACGCGGCGTTCATCACCTTCCTGTCCAGCCTGTGCGCGCCGGGCCAGGCGGCCACGCAATACGCGCTGCTGTCCTCGTTGGCCGCCGTGCCGGTGCGGACGATCGGCGGTCTGTCCGGCGTCCTGGCGCAGTCCTTGGGCTGGGTGGCGTTCTACGGCGTCACCATCTTCGCCGCCGTGCCGGCCATGCTGGTCATGCTGGCCCTCGTGCGCCGCCCCCCGGCGCTGGCGGGCAAGCCCCGCGTCGGCTAACTCAGGCCATGAACGATCTGACCGGGGACGGGCCGCCCTTCGTGGTCCGGCTCCAAGGCGTGTCCAACCTGCGCGACCTCGGCGGCTACCGCACGGCGAACGGACGCCGGGTGCGGCGCGGCCTGGTGTTCCGCTCCGCGGCGCTGGCCGGGCTGACGCCGGGGGACGAGCAGGAGGTGGCGCAGCTGGGCTTGCGCCGCATCTGCGACCTGCGCGGGGTGGAAGAAGGCCGCGCCGCGCCCACCCGGCTGCAAGGCCCGGTGATCGTGCCCTTGCCGATCGAGCCTACGGTCGGCGCCGGGCTGCGGGACATCCTGCGAACCACGGGCGCGACCGGGGAAGCCCTGGAGTCGGTGCTGACGGACGCCTACGTGGCCTACGCCCTGGCCAGCGGCGCGCAGTACCGGGCGATCCTGGCGCTGCTGCTGGAAGGGGAGACGCCGCTGCTGTTCCACTGCTCCGCCGGCAAGGACCGCACCGGCTTCGGCGCCGCCCTGCTGCTGACGGCGCTGGGCGTGCCGTGGGACACGGTGGTGGCGGACTTCCAGGCGACCGACCGGCTGTGGCGGCGCGACACCGTGCACAGCTCCGACCTGCCCGCTGAACTGCGGGAGAAGCTGCTGCGGGCCGAACCGGCATACCTGGCCGCCGCGTTCGAGGCGGCGCGGCGCGTGCACGGCTCCTTGGACGCCTACCTCGCGGGGGCGCTTGACCTCGGCCCCGCCAACCGCGCCAAGCTGCAAGCCGCCCTGCTGGAGCCTGCCTGATGCCCGACCTGCTGGAAGAAACCGCTGACGGCGTGACGGTGCTGACCTTCAACCGCCCAGACCGGCTGAACGCGCTCAGCGAGGCGATGCTGGCCGCCCTATGCGAGGCGTTGCCCCGCTTGGGGGCTGACCCGGCGGTGGGCGCCATCGTGCTGACCGGCGCCGGCCGCGGCTTCTGCGCCGGCGGCGACATCAAGCGCATGGCGGAGGCGGAGCAGGCCATGGAGCAGCGGCACGAGGCGCTGCGCTGGCGGCACGAGGCGGTGCGGCTGCTGCGCACGATCGGCACGGTGGTGATCGCCGCCGTCAACGGCCCGGCCGCCGGGGCGGGGCTGGGCCTGGCGCTGGCCTGCGACCTGCGGCTGGCGGCGCGCGCCGCTTCCTTCCGCACCGCCTTCGCCGCCGTGGGCTTCTCCGGCGATTTCGGCGGCTCCTGGTCGCTGACCCGGCTGGTCGGCACGGCCAAGGCGCGGGAGATGTACTATCTCAACACGTCCATCGACGCCGCGGAAGCGGAGCGGCTGGGCCTGGTGACGCGGGTGGTGGACGACGCGGCCCTGCTCCCGGAGGCGATGGCGATGGCGCGGCAGATCGCCGCCGGGCCGCGCGTGGCGTTCTCCTACATGAAGCGCAACCTCCATGCCGCAGAAACGGAGCCGCTGGGGACGGTGCTGGACATGGAAGCGCTGGGCCAGGCCCGCACGGGCACGACGGAGGACCACCGCGAGGCGGCGCGGGCGTTCGTGGAGAAGCGCGCCCCGGTGTTCCGCGGGCGGTGAGGCCGGATGACGCCATGCGGGCAGGTTTCGATTGCCCGAGCGTCTGGACGGCGCTAGAGCATGTGCCATGCCAACAGGCGCACGGGAAATGCCCTGGAGCGCGATGACATCTGGCTGCTTCGCCAAGCCTCCATCGCCCTCTCGAATCAAGCTGGGGCGGGATAGCTGAGCGGATGCGATGCCATCCCGCCCCGGCCATCGTTTTTGCGGGCATCTTCATCCGACGGGTGACCCCGTTTGATCGGATGATGCTTCAACAGCTGCCGCAACGGAGGTTGATCAGTGCTGGGGACGATCATGCGTCGACATAGCCGCTCCCATTCGACCGCGCGCGCTGCTGCGGCGCTTGCGGCGTTGGCGGCCGTGGGCGGCCTCGCGACACCATCCGCCCACGCGCAAGCGGCTGATGACCCGCCGCCAACGCTGCCGTCCGCCTGTCAGGGTGTCGCCATTCCAGTCGGCCTCGGCCCCAACCAGCCAACCAACCTGAGTTTGTTCGGCTATCTCTGCTTGCCTTCGGGCCCGCGGCCTGCGGTCGTCCAGGTTACGGTGCCGGGATTCACCTACAACCATGCTTATTTCGATTTCCCCTACCAGCCGGACCAGTACTCCTACACCCGCGCCATGGTCGCGGCTGGATATGCGGTGCTCGACCTGGACCGGGTCAGCACCGGGCGCAGCTCGCATCCGCTCAGCACGGAGGTGACGTTCGGCACGGATGCCTACACGATCCATCTTGCCGTCCAGGCGCTGCGTGGGATGGGTTTCAGCACGGTCGAGATGGTCGCGCACTCGCTGGGGTCGCAGATCGCCGCGGTGGAGGCAGGCACATACCACGACGTGGACGGCCTCGTCCTGACCGGGTTTTCCAACCATGGCAACGTAGGCGGCGACGCGACGGCGATCCTTGGCTTCGAACCTGCGGCCCTCGATCCGATGTTCGCGCCGCTCGGCTACGACCCGCTGTACATGACTTTCAAGACCCACGGCATTCCGCAGTTCTACTATCCGCCGACCACTGATCCGAACGTCGTTGCCGAAGACGATGCGACGAAGAGCGTCGCCACCAGCACCGAAGTTGCCGGCTCGGTCGCCCAAGGGTCCGCGCTCACGGGTCCGACGTCGCAGATCACCGTTCCGGTCCTGATCGTGAACGGAGATCACGATGAGCTGTTCTGCGCTGCGGGAACGGCGTGCGACACCGCGGCAGACCTGTACCGGGACGAAGCTCCGTTCTTCGCTGCCTCGTCCTGCTTGACCACCGCCATCGTGACGCAGACCGGGCACGACCTCAATCTCTCGACCACGGCGCCGCAAACCTATGCGACGATACTGAACTGGTCGCTGAGCAACTTCGGGCTGAATGGCCGTCCGCCGGCGCCGTGCAACCGCCAATGACCAAGCCCATGGATGCGCGCCCAGCTCGTGAACGAGCGTCAGGGTGGGTAGCCCCGGCATCTTGCGCCATGAGCTGCCCTGCGCTGCTCGGCAACGTGAGTCGCAGACCACAGCCGTTCCGTTGGCTTCAATCCAGGTTCGAAGCTAACAGCCTCTCAGGCGCAGGCTTGCGAGGTTCATCGGGTGGAGCAGCGCCGGGTCACGGCAGATGGCTTCCGCGGCGGCGACGGCGCTGGCAAGCTGCTCGTCCGTCAGGTGGCGGACCGCCGGACGGCGCACCACCTCGTCCCAACGCCGGCCCATCGCGTGGTCCAGGCAGACCCGCATGAAGCAGTGATCGAGCCGGATCGGCCAGCGCTGCGCCGCGGCCATGCCGGGCAGCGCCTGCCGCGTGAGGTGCAGCCAGCGTGACAGCAGGGCGTCCCGAGCCGCTGATCCTGACGGCGTGGCTGGACCCCGCGTCGCAGGAGCGGTTCGACCGGGAGCGGCAGCGTCATTTCCCATCGAAGCTCAACTTCATCCCGGCGCACGTCACCTTGTTCCATCACCTGCCCGGGGCGCAAGCGGAGGCGATCGGGCAGCGCTTGGCTGAACTGTGCCAGGCGCAGCCGCCGGAGCCGTTCACGGTGACGGGGCTGCGCTTCCTGGGCCGGGGCAACGCTTACGCCCTGGCCATGCCGGGCGTTTCGCGGCTGCGGGAGCGGTTGGCGGCGCAATGGCAGGAATGGCTGACGGCGCAGGACCGGCAGCCCTGGCAGCCGCACGTGACGGTGCAGAACAAGGTGACGCCCGCGGAGGCCCGTCAGGCGCAGGCCATGCTGCAGCAGGGCTTCATCCCGCAGGACGGCGTCGTCATCGGGCTGCTGCTTTGGCGCTACCTCGGCGGCCCATGGGAGAGCACGGCCCGCCAACGATTTGCCGGCCGCTCTTCTTGAACAAACGGCAGCCCGCGTGTATCACCGTGGCGTGAGGCTGCAGCCCGTCAGCGTGGACGCGAAGGATCGTCACCCCCGGTGAGCGCTGCTCTTGAGCAAACTCCCGTTCACGAGGAACTCGCGCGGCGCTTGGCGCAGCAGGAGCTGGTCGCCGCGTTCGGCATGTTCGCCTTGCGCCACCTGGACCTGGACGAGGTGCTGACCCAGGCTTGCGAGGTGGCTGCGCGCGGCCTGCAAACCCGGTTCGCCAAGGTGCTGGAGTTCCGACCCGGCAGCCATGATTTCCTGCTGCGCAACGGCGTCGGCTGGGCGCCCGGCGTGGTGGGCCACGCCACTGTGGGCGCGGACCTGGCCAGTCCGGCCGGGTTCGCCTTGCAGACCATGATGCCGACCGTTTCCAACCACCTCGCCAGCGACCAGCGCTTCCGCACGCCGGCCGTCCTGGCCGACCACGGCATCCACCGCGCCATCAACGTCCTTGTGGGTGACGAAGGGGCGGCGCCGTTCGGGGTGCTGGAGGTGGACAGCACCGACCGCGACCATTTCACGGTGCAGGACGTGGCCTTCGTGCAGTCCCTGGCCAACGTACTCGCGGTGGTCATCGACCGGCAGCGCCGCCGCGCGGCGCAGGAGCAGCTGCTGCGTGAGAAGGACATCCTGCTGCAAGAGGTTCATCACCGCACGAAGAACAGCCTGCAGCTGGTTCAAACCATGCTGAACCTTCAAGCGCGGAGCGCGTCAGGCGCCGAGGAGAAGGCGCGCCTGGGGGAAGCTGCGGCCCGCATCATGTCCATCGCCGCCGTGCACCGCCGCCTGCACGAGGAAGGCGCCGTCGAGCGCGTGTCGCTGGCGCCGTACCTCCAAGGGCTGCTCGCGGACATCGGGGCCGCCGTCGGCATGGACGAACGGGCGCGGCCCGTCTCGCTCGCGGTGGAGCCGATGCAGCTTCCCGCCGAGCACGTGACGCCGATCGGGCTGATCGCGGTCGAGCTGGTCACCAACGCGTTCAAGTACGGCGGCGGGGCGGTCGCCATGCGGGTCTGCCCGGCCGGGGCGGGGGCCGAGATCGTGGTGGAGGACGAGGGCGCCGGGTTCCCGCCCGGGTTCGACCAGGCCGGCCGGAGCAGCCTCGGGATGCGCCTGATCGGCGCGCTGGCCCGCACGCCGGACGCCATCGCGGTCAGCCGCGCCTCGGGCCGCACCCGGGTCACTGTGCAGGTGGCGTTTCCGGAACCGTTCGCCCGGGAGTAGCCGCTGCGCTTCCCGGCAGCAGGCGCAGGGCGCTGGCGACGGCTCCGGCGGCGGAGAACCCGGCCGCCACCAGCAGCGCCGGCTTCACCCCCTGCTGCGTCAGGCTGAAGATCAGCGCCACCAGCGCCGCGCCGAAGGTCTGGCCCAGCAGCCGGGCGGTGCCCAGCATCCCGCTCGCCCCGCCGCTGCGGCTGAGCGGGGCTGCGGAGATCATCGCCCGGTTGTTCGGCGACTGGAAGAACCCGAACCCCATCCCGCACACCGCCATGCGCCAGCCGATGTCGACGGCCCCGGCGCCCGCCGGCAGCAGCGCCAGCAGCAGCAGCCCGGCGGTGAACACGCCCATCCCGACGCCGCCCAGCAGCCCGGCCGAGTGCCGGTCCGCCAGCCGGCCCGCGACGGGCGCCGCGATGGCGGTGGCGACCGGCCACGGCGTCATCAGCAGGCCGGTCTGCGTCGCCGTCCAGCCCAGGCTGCCCTGCAGCCAGAACGGCAGGGACACGAAGGCCAGCGTCTGCGCCCCGAACGACAGCACGGAGGTGGCCGCGGACAAGCGGAACAGCGGGATGCGCAGCAGGTCCACCGGCAGCAGCGGCGAGGCGCGGTCCAGCTGGCGGCGCACCAGCAGCGCCCCCAGCACGGCGCAGGCGGCGAGTTCGATCGTCGCCGCAAGCCCGGTCTCGCCATGCGCGTAGCCGTCCACGCCCATGATCAGCAGCCCGAACGTGGCGGCGTTGAGCGCGGCGCTGCCCCCGTCGAACCGGTTGGCCGCCAGCGGCGTGCCCGGCAGCACGCGCATGGCTATGCCGAACGCGGCCAAGCCGATCGGCACGTTGATGGCGAACAGCCACGGCCAGGTGGACACGGCCAGGACGCCGGAGGCGACCGTCGGCCCCACCGCCGAGCAGGTCGCCGCCACCAGCGCGTTCAGCCCCAGCCCCCGCCCCAGCAGCGAGCGGGGGTACACGTAGCGGGTCAGCGCGGAGTTCACCGACATGATGCCCGCGGCCCCCAGCCCCTGCAGCACCCGCGCCGCCGTCAGCCCCAGCAGCGAGTGCGACAGCGCGCAGGCCAGGGAGGCCACGGTGAACACCGCCAGCCCCGTCTGGTAGACCCGGCGGTAGCCGTAGATCTCGCCCAGGGACGCCAACGGCAGCAGCGTGACCGTCACGGCCAGCTGGTAGGCGTTGATGACCCAGATGGAGGCCGAGGGCGTCGCGTGCAGGTCGACCGCGATGGTCGGCAGGGCGATGTTGGCGATGGCCCCGTCCATCACCGCCATGCCCGTGGCCAGGCCGATGGTCAGGATGGCCAGGGTGCGCTGCGGCAGCGGGACGCCGTCGTCCGGGTCGCTCGTCATGGCCCTGGTTTACGGGCGGATCGAGGGCGAAGGAAGATGCTGGAACCGCCGCGCCGGACGCAGTTTGGTGATGAGGCCGCCCTGACCGCGCCCTTGGCCGCGCCCTT
>CAXTNC010000124.1:0-1945 GCA_964245495.1 uncultured Acetobacteraceae bacterium | reverse complement strand
GCCGGACGCAGTTTGGTGATGAGGCCGCCCTGACCGCGCCCTTGGCCGCGCCCTTCAACGGATTTCATTGAATTCCGATGGCGGCGGGGCGTTGGTGACCGGCCCGCGGTACGGTGCGCACGCTGCAAGCAGCAAGCCGATCAGGACGAGGGCAAGGAGCTTCACCGGGGTCGTGCCTCGCTGTTCCGGCAACCAACGCGCCGGGCTACAAGACGGTCCGTTGCTTTGGAAGCTCCGTGGCGGATGGAAGGGGACACCATGCCGGTCAGCGTCGTCACGGGGGCCACGGGCGGCATCGGCCGCTCCGTCGCGCTCGGGCTGGCGGCGGCGGGCCACGCCGTGGTGCTGGTCGGGCGCGACCGGCAGCGGGGAAACGCCGCCATGGGGTGGATCGCGTCCCGCGTGCCGGACGCCCGGCTTGAGCTGGAGCTGGCCGACCTGTCCAGCCTGGCCGCCACCCGCCAGGCCGCCGCCGCCATCGGGGCGCGCCACCCGGCCATCGACGTGCTGGTCAACAACGCCGGTGTGTTCGCCACCCGGCGCGAGCTGACGGCGGAGGGGCACGACCGGGTGCTGGCGGTCAACCACCTGTCCCCCTTCGTGCTCACCCGCGCCCTGGCCCCCGCCCTGCGCGCGGGTGGAGCGCAAGGCGGGGGCCGCATCGTCACGGTCGGCTCCTCCACCTCCGACCGCGCCCGGATCGACCCCGCGGACCTGGACGGGGAACGCCGCTGGGGCATGGTGCGCGCCTACGGCCAGTCCAAGCTGGCCGCCATGATGGCGACCTTCGGCTGGGCGGAGCGGCTGCGGGCCTTCGGCGTCACCGCCAACGTGGTCCATCCGGGGACGGTGGCCACCGGGCTGGTGCGGGCGGGCGGCCCGATCGGCCTTGCGTGGCGCGCCATGGCGCAGTTCACGCTGACGGCGGAGCAGGGCGCGGACAGCCCGCTGCACGTGGCGCTGGCGCCGGAGTTCGCCGGCGTGACGGGCGGCTACGTCAAGCGTCGGCGGCTGGTGCGGCCGAACCGCCGTGCCCTGGACCCGGCGCTGGCGGAGCAGGTCTGGCGAGCGACGGAGGCGCTGGCCGGCGCCTGACGCCGAGCGCCGCCAGCCGGCCGCTCGCCCAAGGCTTGCCAAGCCAGAGCTTGCCAAGCCAGAGCTTGCCAAGCCAGAGCTGCACGCTGGTGCGCCGGGCCTTGCCGCCGAACGGCCCGTGCACGGGGGAAGCGCGCTCGGACGGCGCGAACAGGGTGGGGCACTCCGCCGCCGCGGCCTCCGGGTCCCGCGTCAGCTGGCCGTCGAAGCCCAGGCGGCGCATCAGGAAGGCGGTGAAGCGCGGCGACAGCCGGGTCAGCAGCGAGAAGGCGGCCACCGTGCCGCTGACCAGCAGCTCCGCCCGCCCGGTGACGGCGGCCAGGTGGATGCCGGCGGCGACCACCTCCGGCTGGTACACCGGCGGCGCGGGCCGGGCCGGCCAGCCCATGTGGGACACGGCGTGGGAGAAGAACGGCGTGTTGACCGCCGGCGGGAACACGGTGCTGACCCGGATGCGGCTGCCTTCCATCGCCAGCTCCGCCCGCAAGGACTGCGCGAAGCCGCGCACCGCCGCCTTGGCGCCTGCGTAGGACGACATCAGCGGCAGGCCGTGGAAGGCGATGGCGGAGCACACGTTGACCACCGTGCCGTGGCCGTGCGGCCGCATCAGCTCCAGCGCCACCCGGCAGCCGTTCACCGTGCCGCCGTAGGTCACGGCCGTCACCTGGTCGAACTCCGCCTGCGGCACGGCGGCGAAGCGGCCGTACACGCCGTTGCCCGCGCAGTTGACCCACACGTCCGGCGGGCCGAGCCGGGCGGCGATGGCCGCCGCCGCCGCGTGCAGGGCGGCGCTGTCCGTCACGTCCGCCATCGCGGTGGCCGCGGTGGCGCCCGCCTGCCGCACGTCTGC
>CAXTNC010000123.1:443-9359 GCA_964245495.1 uncultured Acetobacteraceae bacterium | reverse complement strand
CGCCCAGCAGCAGGAACGCCACCTCCACCCCACAGCGCCGGGCCAGCAGGCGGCGGCGATGCAGCGGCACGGGGACCAGGAGGTCGGCGTCCCGCAGCAGCGCGGCGCCGGCGCGCGCCATGTGCCGCGCCAGGGCGGAGGCGAGTTCCACCCGGTCGCCGTGCTTGAGCGGCAGGATGATGCGGCGGGCTTGGTCGTCGTAGCGCAGCGCGGCCCGGCCCATGCGCCACGGCGGCGGCTCCGCCGTGCAAGCGTCGCAGGAGCGCGCCAGCCCGCCCTGCCCCGCGTGCCCGAACGGCATGCCGCAACGCTGGCAGCACGGCTCCGTCACGAAGCCGGTGGCGCGGAAGCAGGCAGCGCACATCCGCCCCGGCGCCTCCACCCCGGCGTCGCACGTCAGGCAGCACGGCGGCAGCGCCAGGTCCAGCCCGAACCGGGCGGCGGCGGCGATCCAGGAGCGGCCCGCAAGGAGGGTGTCTGCAATCATCTGCATGAGACAAAACTACCCCTGTGTGGCAAGGCGCGTCCACTTGCAGCAAGGTCTTGCCACCTGCCTTGAGCTTGTGCATAAGAAATGCGCATATTATCATGCACATAGGTAGGCCATGCCATGCCCCGTGCAGCTTCGGAACCGGCGCTGTCTCGCCGGGCGACGAACGTGACCTTGCCAGAAACCCTGTTGCAGGATGCCCGCGCAATGGGCATCAACTTGTCCCAGGCTTGCGAGCGCGGGCTTGCCGCCGAGGTGGCCGATGTCCGGCGGCGGCAATGGCTGGAAGACAACCGGGATGCGATGCGCGCCTGGAACGACCATGCCGCCGAACACGGCCTGCCGCTTGACGCTTGCCGGCAATTCTGATTGGCCCGCCACGACGTGCATCCATCGCCCGGCAGCGGCAAGGGTTACGTGCTGGACGTCCAAGCTGCCTTGCTGTCCGAGCTGTCGACCCGAGCGTGGTGCCGCTTGTCGCCGCCGAGATTGCGCCCAAACCGGTTGGCGAACCCAACCCGGTGTTCGACATCTCAGGCCAGCCTCACATGATGCTGACGCAAGCCATCGCCAGCATCCCAATGCGGGAGCTGAAGCGGGCGGTTGCGAACCTGACCGCGGATCACGACCGCATCACCCGCGCACTCGACATCCTGCTCGTCGGGTTCTGAAAGGGCTTGCCTGTCAAAAATCACCTGAAAGCCCACCCCATGACCGAAGCCGTGTTCGATCGCCGCGCGGTGCGCCTGCACCGGGACCGCGCCGCCAGCCGCATCGCCGGAGTGTCGCCCATCCTGGCGGAGGTGGCGGACCGGCTGCTGGACCGGCTGGACGACACCACCCTGCGCTTCGCCCGCGCGCTGGACCTGGGCGGGCGCGGCGTGGTGGCCCCCCGCCTGCGCCAGCGCGGCATCGAGGTCGTCAGCTGCGAGCTGTCGCCGGCCATGGCCCGGCTGGACGGGGCCGTGGTCGGCGACCCGGAATGGCTGCCCTTCGCCGCCGGCAGCTTCGACCTGGTCGTGGCCAACCTGTCCCTGCACATGGTCAACGACCTGCCCGGCGCGCTCGTCCAGCTGCGCATGGCGCTGCGGCCGGACGGCCTGCTGCTGGCGTCCATGCCCGCGCTCGGCACCTTGGCGGAGCTGCGCGGGGCGCTGACGGAGGCGGAAGCGGCGCTGACCGGCGGCGCCAGCCCGCGGGTGTGCCCGTTCGCCGGCCTGGCCGACTGCGCCGCCCTGCTGCAACGCGCCGGGTTCGCGCTGCCGGTGGCGGATGCGGATGCCGGGACGCTGCTCTACGCCGACCCGCTCGCCCTGCTGCACGAGCTGCGCGCGGCCGGCGAGGCCAACGCCGTCTCGCTGCGGAACCGCCGCACGCCGCCCCGCGCGCTGTTCCCGGCCGCCTTGGCCGCGCTGCCGCAGCAGGACGGGCGGGCGGTGGCGACGCTGCGGCTGGCCATGATGACGGGATGGGCGCCCGGCCCCAGCCAGCCGCGCCCGGCGCCGCGCGGCAGCGGCACGGTCAGCCTGACGGACGCCCTGCGATAGGAACGGCTACCCGCCGGTCAGGCTCATGGTGCGGCCGACGGCAGCGCCTGGGCGGCGGCGGTCGATGATGAAGTCGTGGCCCTTCGGCTTGCGCGCGATCGCCTCGCGGATGGCCGCCTCCAACGCCGCCTCGTTTCCGCCGGCCCGCATGACGCCGCGCAGGTCGGCCGCGTCGTCCTGGCCCAGGCACATGAACAAGGTGCCGGTGCAGGTCAGCCGCACGCGGTTGCAGCTTTCGCAGAAGTTGTGCGTCATGGGCGTGATGAAGCCCAGGCGGCGGCCGGTTTCCGCCACGTCGAAGTAGCGCGCCGGCCCGCCGGTGCGGTAGGCCGCCTCCGTCAGCGTCCAGCGCCGCCGCAGCCGGGCGCGCACCAGGGACAGCGGCAGGTATTGCTCCGTCCGGTCCGCCACATCGCCCATCGGCATGGTCTCGATCAGGGTCAGGTCCAGCCCTTCGCGGCCGCACCAGGCGAGCATGTCGTCGAACTCGTCCTCGTTCACGCCCTTCAGCGCCACGGCGTTCAGCTTGACGGCAAGCCCTGCCGCCTTGGCGGCACGTATGCCGGCCATCACCTGCTCGATCCGGCCGCGGCGGGTGATGGCGGTGAACCTCTCGGGCGAGAGCGTGTCCAGGCTCACGTTCACCCGGCGCACCCCGGCGGCGTGCAGCTCGGGCGCGAAACGGGCCAGCTGGGTGCCGTTGGTGGTGAGCGTCAGCTCCTCCAGGCCATGGCCGAGATGGCTGCCGAGGGAGCGGAACAGCGTCATGATGTCCCGCCGCACCAGCGGCTCGCCCCCCGTGATGCGCAGCTTGCGCACGCCCAGGCGGATGAAGCTGCCGCACAGCCGCTCCAGCTCCTCCAGCGACAGCACGTCCTCGCGCGGCAGGAAGGTCATCTCCTCCGCCATGCAGTACACGCAGCGCAGGTCGCAGCGGTCCGTCACGGACACCCGGAGATAGCTGATGGATCGGCCGTGCGGGTCGATCATGGCCGGACAGGGCTTGGGGGCATGGATGTATTGTCGGCGGAAGCCAGGCCGGGTTCAAGGGCCGCCGGGCGAGTCACTCGCGCGGCGCGGCCTCCACCACCTCCAGGCTGACCAGGCGGGCATTGATGACGACCTTGCCGGCATGGGGGAAATTGACCGTGATCCGCTCGCCGATGGCGGACTGGACCTGGCCCACCCCCCACCCAGGCTGTTGCGGGTGGCGCACGCGCTGGCCAGGCTCGATGTGCGAATGGGACGGCATGGCGGTTCCGATGCATCCGGCGAGATGGGTCGGCGGCTTGTGTTCGCGTCATTCTTGCACAGGCCTCATTTTTGCACAGGCCGCCGCAGCGTGGCATTTGGGGCGCGAAGTTGGGAGGCCGCAATGCCCGAACCCCAGGCGACGCTCAGCCAGCTCGCGGACGCCCTGTGCGCCCGGTTGTGCCATGACCTGGCCAGCCCGCTCGGCACGCTGATGAACGCGCTTGAGCTGATGGCGGATGACCCGGCGGCGGCGGCTGACGCCTTGGCGCTGGCGAGCGAGGCGGCGCTGGGCATGGGGCGCCGCCTCAAGCTGCTGCGCGCGGCCTGGGCTGGCGATTGCGGGCCTTTGGACGCGGCTGGCCTGGCGGACCTCGCCCTGGGGCTGCCTCCGCGGGTGAGGGCGGAGCTTGGCGGCCTTCACCCGGGCGAGCATGACGGGGCGGCGGCGCGCGTGCTGGTCAACCTGCTGCTGCTGGGAGCGGAGGCGCTGCCCCGCGGTGGCGCCGTGAGCCTGTCCGGCCAGCCTGGCGGGGACATCCTGGTCATGGTGCAAGGCGCCTCCGCCGCTTGGCCTGCCGCCCTGTGGGCCGCCTTGGCCGACCCTGCGGCCGGGGCGTTCGAGCCTCGCCACGTGCAGCCGCCCTTGGTGGCCATGCTGGCCCGCGCCGCCGGGCTGCGGCTGTCGGTTCTGATGCCCGCCGGCAGCGGCTCGTCGGCTGCGCCGCCCCTGCTGCTTGCGCCTGGTTAACGCAATCTTCGGCATTGCACGGCCATCATCCCGCTCAAGCGCCGGAGCTTGGTGGATGGACGAGTTGCTGACGGAGTTCCTGGCCGAAACCGGCGAAAGCCTGGCCGCGCTGGATGACGCGCTGCTGAAGCTGGAGCGGGAGCCGGACGATGCGGCGCAGCTCGCGGACGTGTTCCGCCTGGTGCACACCATCAAGGGCACCTGCGGCTTCCTCGCCCTGCCCCGGCTGGAGCGCGTGGCGCATGCGGCCGAGGACCTGCTCGGCGCCGTGCGGAGCGGGGAGCTGCAGGCCACGTCAGGCCTGATCACGGTGGTGCTGGAAGCGCTGGACCGCATCAAGCTCATCCTCGCCGGCATCGCCGCCGTCGGGACGGAGCCGGCTGGGGACGACGCGGCGCTGATCGCAAGCTTGTCGGCCGCCAAAGCCGCGCCGCCAGCCCCGGCGCCGGACGCGAAACCCGCGGGCCAGGCGTTTGCGGAGGCCGCCGGGGCGGAGCCTGCGTCGCACAACATCCGGGTCTCGGTTGACGTGCTGGAAGCGCTGATGGTGCTCGTCAGCGAGCTGGTGCTGACCCGCAACCAGCTGGTGCAGCTGGCCCGCGGCGAGGCGGACAGCCGCTACGCCGCGCCGCTGCAACGCTTGTCGCACCTCACCTCCGACTTGCAGGAAGGCGTGATGAAGACGCGGATGCAGCCGATCCGCCACGCCTGGAGCAAGCTGCCCCGCATGGTGCGGGACCTGTCGGCGGAGCTGGGCAAGCGAATCGAGCTGGTCATGCTGGGCGAGGACACGGAACTGGACCGGCAGGTGCTGGAGCTGGTCCGGGACCCGCTGACCCACATGGTCCGCAACAGCGCCGACCACGGGCTGGAGCACCAGGCGGCGCGCCTGGCCGCGGGCAAGCCCGCCGCCGGCACCATCACGCTCAACAGCTTCCACGAGGGCGGCCACGTCGTCATCGAGGTGCGGGACGACGGCGCCGGGCTGCCGACCGCCCGCATCCGGGACCGCGCGCTGGCGCAAGGCCTCGCCACCGCGGCGGAGCTGGCGGCCATGTCGGAGCAGCAGGTGCAGCGCTTCATCTTCCATCCGGGCCTGTCCACCGCCCAGGCCGTCACCGCCGTGTCGGGCCGCGGCGTGGGCATGGACGTGGTGAAAACCAACATCCAGCGGCTCGGCGGCTCGGTGGACCTGCGCAGCGCCGCCGGCCAGGGCACGGTCTTCACCGTCAAGATCCCGCTCACCCTGGCCATCATATCCGTCCTGATCGTCGAAGCCGGCGGCCAGCGCTTCGCCTTGCCGCAAACGTGCGTGGCCGAGCTGGTCCGGGTGGAGCCGCAGGGTGCGCCCGCCGAGGGCAGCCTGGTGCTGGAGCAGCTGGACGGCGCCCCCGTGCTGCGGCTGCGCCAGCGGCTGCTGCCCCTGGTGCCTTTGCGCGGCCTGCTGGGCCTGCCGCCCGGCAGCGCAGAGCCGCGCGGCGCCTTGACGGTGGTGGTGGCCGTGCTCGGCGGCCTGACGCTCGGGCTCGTGGTGGACCAGGTGTTCGACACGGAGGAGATCGTGGTCAAGCCGGTGTCGCCGCTGCTGCGCCACATCGGCCTGTTCAGCGGCAACACCATCCTCGGGGACGGCTCCGTCATCATGATCCTCGATCCCAACGGCGTCGGGCGTGCCGTCAGCACGGCTGCGCCGCCTGCGTCGGACCATCCGCTGGACGTGCAGGTGACGGCGGCCGAGCGGCCTGGCGATCAAACGGCCATGCTGCTGGTCCGGCTTGCCCGCGCAGGCACGCCGGTCGCGGTCCCGCTCGGCCTGGTGGCCCGCATAGAAAGCATCGGGGTGTCCGAGATCGACCGGAACGGCGGCCGGGGCGTGATGCAGTACCGCGGCCAGCTGATGCCGTTGATCAACATCGAGCGCCATGACCCGCAGGGCAGCGCGCCGGTGCTGGTGTTCTCCGACCGGGGCCGCTTCGTGGGGCTGATGGTGGCGGAGATCGTGGACGTGGTGGAGGACCAGCTGGCCATCGAGTTGGCGGCAGGCCGCCCCGGCTTCCTCGGCACGGCCCTCATCGCGGGCCGGGCGACGGACGTGCTGGACACGGGCCACTGGCTGCAGCAAGGCGCCGACGACTGGTTCGCCGAGGCCCAGGGCACGGACCGGCAAACCTTGCTGGTGGTGGAGGATTCGGCGTTCTTCCGCCAGCTGCTGGTGCCCACCTTGTCCGCCTGCGGCTACCTGGTCACGGCGGTTGACAGCGCGGCCAAGGCGCTGGCGATGCGGGACGCGGCGGCCCCTTCGCAGTTCGACGCGATCATCTCCGATGTCGAGATGCCCGGCATCGACGGCTTGCAGTTCGCGCGCATGGTGAAGGAGGGCGGGCCTTGGCGGCACACCCCGCTGCTGGCGCTGAGCAGCCGGGCCAACCCGTCCGATGTCAGCCGAGGCAACGCCGCGGGCTTTGACGAGTATGTCGGCAAGTTTGATCGTCCCGCCCTGCTGGAGGCGCTCCGGCGGCAGCTCTCGCCAGCCGAACGGCAGGCCGCATGATGCCTGTTAAGCAAGGCACCGTGTTCGTGACGATGATCCTGGCCGGGCAGCTCTGCGGCGTGCCCGTCAGCCGGGTGCGGGACGTGCTTCGGCACCAGCCGATCGCGCCGGTGCCGCTGGCGCCGCCGGAGGTGGCGGGCAACCTCAACCTGCGCGGCCGCATCGTGACCGCCATCGACCTGCGCCGCCGCCTCCGCCTCGTCCCGCCGCCCGCCAGCCTGCGTCCGATGGCGCTGGTGGCGGAGAACGATGGCGAGCTGTATGCGTTGCTGGTGGATCAGGTGTGCGAGGTGCTGTCTCCGGACGCTGGCTGCTACGAGCCGAACCCGCCCACGCTGCCGGAGCAATGGGCGCGGTTCAGCGCCGGGCTGTACCGTTTGGAGGCCAAGCTGATGATCGTGCTGGACCTGCACAGCCTGCTCTCCTTCCAAGCCGAACCGGCGTGACTGCCGCGCCGACCTGCCTCGTGGTCGATGACAGCCGCGTCGTCCGCAAGGTCGCCCGGCGCATCCTGGAGGCGCATGGCTATGACGTGGCGGAGGCGGAGGACGGCCGGGACGCGCTGACCTACTGCCGCCGCGGCCTGCCGCGCTGCGTGCTGCTGGACTGGAACATGCCGGTGATGAACGGCCTGTCCTTCCTGCAAGCGCTGCGGGCCGAGTTCGGCGCGGCCGGCCCGGCCGTGGTGTTCTGCACCACGCAGAACGATGTGGCGCAGATGGCGGCGGCCGCGGAATCCGGGGCGCAGGACTACATCACCAAGCCGTTCGACGAGGCGATCCTGACAGGCAAGTTCAAGGAGCTGGGATTGCTGTAGCGGCTTGGGCCGCCCGGCGTCACCGCCTGCCGATGAGGGCGGCGATCGGGATTTGGTACGACACCACCGCCGCCTCCGTGCCGGGGTTGCGCCGGGTGACGCCGGCGTTGGACATGTGGCCGAACGAGGCGACCAGGCGGGAGCCGTCGTTGAACACGTAGCCGCCCTCGAAGGTGGACCTGATCTCGAACACCGAGCCGAGGTTCTTGCCGTTGCTGCGGCCATAGGCGCCGAACCCGACGTTGGGCGTCAGCACCCAGTGCGGGCCGAGCGGGATTTCGAGGAGGATGCCGCCGCCGCCGAAGATCGACTGGCGCGACGTGGTCTCGAAGCCCGCCCAGGGCTTCACCTTGAGGTAGTCCTCGAGGAACGGCAGCAGCGAGAAGCCGGAACGGTACTCCAGGCGGAAATCGGCTGCCGCCTTGACCTGCTGGTTCAGGATGTCCGTCCCGCCCACGCCGAGGCTGACCAGGGCCGGGTCGGCACGGGCGGGCGCCGTGGTCAGGAGCATGGGGAGGCAGGCGGCCAGCAGGCAGGCGGAAGCGCGCAAGGTCAACGGACGGCCTCGTGTGAGCGTCCGGCAATGTTGCCGATCGCAACCCGCCCAGCAAGTCAGGCGGGCTGCCTGGCCTTCTTGCCCTCCTCGGACGCCCGCCAGAGATACCAGGCGGCGGTCGAGCGGTAGGGGGCCCAGGCCGCGCCCAACCGGGCCAGGTCGCGCGGGCGCGGCTGAACCGGGAGCTTCTGGATCAGCCGCCAGCCTTCCCGCACTGCGAAGTCGTCCACCGGCAGCACGTCCGGCCGGCCCAGGGTGAAGATCAGCAGCATCTCCACCGTCCAGCGCCCCACGCCGCGGATGGCCGTCAGCCGCTCGATCAGCGCCGCATCGTCCAGCCCCGCAGCCTCGGCGGCGGTGGGCACGGCGCCGGTCAGGGCATGGGCGGCGATGTCCCGGATCGCCGCGGCCTTGCTGCCGGACAGGCCGCAGCCGCGCAGCGCCGCCTCTTCCGTGGCGAGCACCAAGCCGGGGGTGGGAAACGGCACGCCGGGGTGCAGGGCGGCGAACCGCCCCAGGATCGCCTCTGCCGCCCGGCCGTGCAGCTGCTGGTGGCCGATGGCGCGAACCAGCGCCTCGTAGGGGTCCCGCGGCAGCACGGCAAGGCGGCACGGCCCGACCCGGGCGATCAGGGCGGCGAGCGCCGGGTCGGCGGCGGACAGGTGGGCGAGGGCGGCGTCCATGGGGAACACACCACCATGGATCGGCGCCGGCCGCGAGCCTGCGAGGAGTGCTTGCAACCATGCGCGCGCAGCCGATGCTGCGGCGCCATGCGGCAGGTGCGGCACCCGGCCAGGGAGAACAGCGAGGCGGGCGCCGACCGGCAGGCGGCAAGCCTGGCCGCCCTGGCCGTCACCCTGCTGCTGGCGGTGAGCGGGCTGGTCCTGGTGCAGCAGCTGCGCGCCACGACTGGCTTTGAGGATTGCGTGCCGTCCGGGCGCAGCCACTGCAAC
>CAXTNC010000123.1:0-433 GCA_964245495.1 uncultured Acetobacteraceae bacterium | reverse complement strand
GATCCCGCCCGTCCAGCAGGTTGGCCAGCCCCGGCCAGTCGGCCAGCACCCGCCCGCCCGCCACCTGGCCGCCGGCGACGAACGCCGCCGCGCCCGTGCCATGGTCCGTGCCGCGGGTGCCGTTGACGCGGGCGGTGCGGCCGAACTCGGTGACGGCGAGCACCGCCGTCCTGGCCCACGCATCGCCCAGCGCGTCCTTGAGCGCCGCCAGCCCGGCGTCCAGCTCGTTGAGCGGGGCAGCCAGCCTGCGCACCTGGTCCGCATGCGTGTCCCAGCCGCCCAGCTCCAGCGCCGCCACGCGCGGCCCGGCGGGAGCGGCCAGCATCCGCCCGGCCGCCGCGGCGAGCGCGCGGAAGGCGAAGGCGTTGCCGGGCGGCGCCCCGACCAGCGCCGCGGCGGCGGCGCGGTCCCTCATGCCCTCCGCCAGCGCCGG
>CAXTNC010000122.1:0-9435 GCA_964245495.1 uncultured Acetobacteraceae bacterium | reverse complement strand
ATGCCGAACGGCCCCTCCCGCCGGCGGGAGGCCACGATCACCGCCTGCATCGGCTCCAGGAAGCGGATGCGGCGCACTGCGCCGTCGCCGCCGGGCCATGCGCCCGCGCCGCCGGAGCCGCGGCGGATGGCGAACGTCTCCAGGCGCACGGGGTAGCGCAGCTCCAGCACCTCCGGGTCGGTCATGCGGGTGTTGGTCATGTGCGTCTGCACGGCGGACGCGCCCGGGAAGCCGGGGCCTGCGCCGCCGCCGCCGCAGACGGTCTCGTAGTACTGCCGCGTGGCGTCGCCGAACAGGAAGTTGTTCATGGTGGCCTGGCTGCACGCCGCCGCCCCCAGCGCGCCCAGCAGGGCGCTGCACACCGCCTGGCTCACCTCCGTGTTGCCGGCCACCACCGCGGCGCCGGGTTCGGGAGACAGGAAGCTGCCTGGCGGGATCACGATATGCAGCGGCAGCAGGCAGCCGTCGTTCAGCGGGATGTCCTCGCCCACCAGGCAGCGGAAGCAGTACAGCACCACCGCCCGCGTCACCGCCGGCGGCGCGTTGAAGTTGCCGGGGCGCTGCGGCCCGGTGCCGGTGAAGTCGACCGTGGCGCTGCGGGCGGCTGCGTCCACGCTCACCGCCACCCGCAGCGGCGCGCCGTCGTCCATGGCATAGGCGAACGAGCCGCCCGGCAGCCGCGCCAGCACCCGGCGCACGCTGTCCGCCGCGTTGTCCATCACGTGGCCCATGTAGGCCGCCACCACCGGCCAGCCGTAGCGCTCCACCACCCGGCCCAGCTCCTGCACGCAGCACTCGTTGGCCGCCACCTGCGCCGTGATGTCGGCCACGTTCACGTCCGGCGAGCGGGCCGGGTATCGCGCGCCGGCCAGCAGGGCGCGGAACTCCGCCTCCCGCAGCCGCCCGCCCTGCACCAGCAGGAAGTCGTCGATCACCACGCCCTCCTCCTCCAGCGTGCGGGAATGCGGCGGCGTGGAACCCGGCGCGATGCCGCCGATGTCCGCATGGTGGCCGCGGGAGCCGACGAAAAAGCGGACATGCCCGCCGGCGGGGTCGAACACGGGGGTGATGACCGTCACGTCTGGCAGGTGGGTGCCGCCGTCGTACGGGTTGTTCAACGCCACCACGTCGCCGGGCCGCAGCGTCCCCGCCCGATGGCGCAGCACGGTCCGCACGCTCTCTCCCATGGCGCCCAGGTGCACCGGAACGTGCGGCGCGTTGGCGACCAGGCGGCCCTGCGCGTCGAACATGGCGCAGGAGAAGTCCATCCGCTCCTTGATGTTGACCGACTGCGCCGTGTTGGCCAGCACGGCGCCGGCTTGCTCGGCGAGGCTGGTGAACAGGTTGCTGAACAGCTCCAGCAGCACCGGGTCCGGCCGCCCGGCCTGCGCCGTCTCCGGGGCGCGCGGCGCGGTGCGGCGCAGCAGCAGGTGGTTGCGCGCCGTGGTTTCGGCGGTCCAGCCCGGCTCGATGACGGTGGTGGCGTTGGCCTCGCGGATCAGCGCCGGGCCGGCCACGCGGTCCCCGGCGCGCAGGCCGGTGCGCTCGAACACGGGAGCGGCGTGCTCCGCCCCGCCGGTCCAGACCGCGACCGTGTCGATGGGGGCGGGCGGCGCTTCGGAGGCGGCCAGCTCGGCTTCCACCACCCGCTCGCCCGAAGCGGTGGCCTCCACCGCGACCGCCTCCGCCACCAGGGCGCGCTCCGGGGTGGCGAAGCCGAAACGGGCGCGGTGGGCGGCGGTGAAGGCTTCCCGCATGTCCGGGCCGAGCGGCACGGCCAGCGCGGCCTCCGTGCCGGCGTAGCGCAGGTGCACGCGGCGCTCCACGCGCACCGCCGCCGGGTTGGCTCCCTGCGCGGCGAGCGCGGCGGCGGCATCGGCGGCCAGCGCGTCGGCCAGAGCGTGCAGCGGGGCGACGTCGCCCAGCTCCGCCTCCACGGCCTGCTCGCGCAGCGCCGCCTGGTCCGCCAGGCCCATGCCGTAGGCGGACAGCACCCCGGCGAACGGGTGGATGAACACCGTGTCCATGCCCAGCTCGTCGGCCACCAGGCAGGCGTGCTGCCCGCCCGCGCCGCCGAAGCATTGCAGCGCGAAGCGGGACGCGTCGTGGCCCTTTCCCAAGGACACCTGCTTGATGGCGTTGGCCATGTTGGCGACGGCGATGCGCAGGAAGCCCTCCGCCGCCGCCCGCGCGTCCTGGCCCGGCGCCAGGGCGGCGAACCCGTCCCGCACCGCCGCCGCATCGAGCGGCTGGTTGCCGTCCGGGCCGAACAGCGCGGGGAAGTGCGCCGGCTGGATCTTGCCCACCATCACGTTGGCGTCCGTGACGGTCAGCGGGCCGCCGCGGCGGTAGCAGGCCGGACCCGGCACGGCGCCCGCGCTGTCCGGCCCCACGCGATACCGTGCGCCGTCGTAGTGCAGCACGGAGCCGCCGCCGGCCGCCACCGTGTTGATCGCCATCATCGGCGCGCGGATGCGCACGCCCGCCACCTCCGTCTCGAACGCGCGCTCGAACGCGCCGTCGTACAGCGCCACGTCCGTGGAGGTGCCGCCCATGTCGAAGCCGATGACGCGGGCCAGCCCGGCCGCCTCCGCCGTGCGCGCGGCGCCCACGATGCCGCCCGCCGGGCCGGACAGGATGGCGTCCTTGCCGCCGAAGGCGGACGCTTCCGCCAGCCCGCCGTTGGATTGCATGAGGTACAGCTTGACGCCGGGCAGCTCGGCGGCGACCTGCTCGACGTAGCGGCGCAGGATGGGGGACAGATAGGCGTCCACCACCGTCGTGTCCCCGCGCGGCGCCAGCCGCAGCAGCGGGCTGACCGCGTGGCTGGCCGACACCTGGGCGAACCCGGCCTCCCGCGCCAGCGCGGCGAGCCGCTCCTCGTGCCCCGGGTGTTTCCAGGCGTGCATCAGCGCGATGGCGCAGGCGCCGATGCCGTCCGCCACCGCCTGCGCGAAGGCGGCGCGCGCGGCGGCCTCGTCCAGCTTCTCGATCTCCGCGCCGTCCGCGCCGACCCGGCCGCCCACCTCCGCCACCCGCTCGTGCAAGGGCGCGGGCAGGCGCACGTGGAGGTCGAACAAGCGCGGGCGGGCTTGGTTGCCGATGCGCAGCGCGTCGGCGAAGCCGCGGTTCACCACCAGCAGGGTCCGCTCGCCCCGGCGCTCCAGCAGGGCGTTGGTGGCGACGGTGGTGCCCATCCTCACGGCGTCGATCGTGCCCGGCGGGACCGGCGCGCCCGGCGGGAGGCCGAGGGCGGCGCGGATGCCGGCCACGGCGGCGTCCGGGTAGCGGCCCGGGTCCTCGCTCAGCAGCTTGGCGGCGGTGAGCCGGCCCGCCGGGTCGCGCGCCACGATGTCGGTGAAGGTGCCGCCGCGGTCGATCCAGAACTGCCAGCCGGCCATGGGCGTCACCTCACGAAAGCGCGGCGGTCAGGGCGCAGCCCGCCGGAACGCGTGCCGGGCCGTCGCCACCTCCCGCAGCAGGGCGGTCCCGGCGGGGAAGCAGAGCAGGAACGCCGCACCCGCGAGGTAGATCACGGCCAGGCTCGCCAGCAGTTCCGCCGCAGCACCCGGCATCGGCGCCCATCGCACGGCCCAGTGCGCCGCCGCCGTGCCGACCGCGGTGCACAGCAGGACCGGGTAGGTCCCGACCGCCATGTCCCGCAGGCTGACAGCCCCCTTCCGCGTCCCGCCCCACGCCATGCAGCCCTGCACCAGGGGCGAGGCCACGGCGTAGGCGACGGCGACGCCGGCGACGCCCCAGGGCAGCCCGGCCGCCAGGGCGGCGAGGCTCAGCGCCGTGCGCAGGCACGCCCACCGCAGCTGCGCCTGCACCCGCCCCTGGCTGACGAACAGCCAGGACGCGCTGATGCCGTACGGCACGAGGATCGCCGACAAGCAAAGCCACGCGACCACGGGCGCCGCCCCGCTCCATTGCGGGCCGAGCAAGGCAGGCACCAGCGTGCCGGCGGCGGTTGCGCCGCATGCGAAGCCGGGAGCGGTGGCGATCAGCAGCCCGCGCAGCATCGCGAGGTAAGCGCGGCGGTACTCGGCCGGCCTGTCCGCCAAGCGGGACAGCAGCCCGGTCGCGACCCGCGCCAGCGGCATGCTCAGTTGCCACAGCGGGGTCACGATCAGCTTGGTGGAGCGGTCATAAAGACCGAGGCTGGCGCTGCCGGACACCACCCCGATCAGGACGCTGTCCAGGTTGCTGCCGGCGTAGGTCACCAGGTTGGCGCCGGTCATGTGCGCCCCGAACGCCAGGATGGACCGGATGCCGCCAGCCCAGGCAGGCGGGGACGGGCGCCATCCCGACCAAACGGACGCCATCAGCGCGATCACCCCGAGGTTGCCGGCCTGCATGGCCACCAGCGACCAGCAGCCGAACCCGGCAAGCGCGCAGCCGACGCCCGCTGCCGCCGCGGTCAGCAGGCAGGCGACGTCGATGGCCGCCATCTCGGCGAACTGCATCTGGCGCGCCATGAGGGCCATCTGCTGCGACGCGACGCCGTTCAGCACGAGCATGGCGGCGAAGGCGTCCAGCACGGCCGCGAGGCGCGGCTCGCCGTAAAGCAGGGCGACGCCTGGCGCCGCCGCCAGCATCAGCGCGGCCAAGGCGGCGTTGACGAGGATGCTGAGCCAGAACAGCAGCGAAAGGTCGGCCTGGGTCAGCGCCGGACGCTGGATGACGGCCTGGGCCAACCCCAGCTCGCCCACGGTCTGGGCAAGCGCCAGGACGGGCGCCGCCATGGCCACCAAGCCGAAGTCCGCCGGCGCGAGAAGGCGCGCGAGGATGATCTGCGACGCGAACTGCAGCACGAACCGCACGGCTTGCCCGGCAAGCGAGAACGCCACGCCGCGGATGCTCCGGCGCTGCAGGTCCTGCCCGGACAGGGGCGTCTCAAGAGGTGCCTCGTTCATGGCCGCAAACTACGACGTGCAGCCATGTTTATCATAAATCGTTAATGATCTTGAGATTACATGCCCAAGAAGTTTATCGTGAACAGGAGGGCGCCGCCAAGCGAACAGCCGTTCGGCGGCGCTGCATCAGGGACTGCGATGATTCTCAAGTTTGCAGATGGCGGCACGCGGGTGGAAGCCCTCGTCGGACAGCGCCGCATCCAGGCCGCCCAGTCCGAGATCAACGCCTTGCGGGAGAACAGCGGCTGCATGGACGACGGGATGACGTCGCTGCACCGCTTCCTGTCCTGGGCTGCGATGTGGGGCGAGCTGCCCGTGGCCCTGCTCATGCGCCGCGCCGATGGCCTGCATGGCGTCGCGCTGCTGTCGCTGCGCCGGAAGTACGGCATCCCGGTCGGGTTGGCGCGGGCGGGCAACCTGGGCGGCCAGGGCGGCGTGATCGCCGCCGCAGCCGATCGGACGGCGGTGATGGAGGCGGCGTCCCGGGTCCTCCTGAGAAAGCCGTTCGCTCACACCGTGGTGCTTTCCACCCTGTGGGCCAACCAGACCGTTCCCGGCCCTGTGCTGCCCGTGCCGGGCGTGCGGGGGCAATGGCACTTCCGGGAGGTGCGCCTCCGCCTGGACCTGAGCGGCGGGCTGGAGGCCACCATGGAGCGCCTCGGCTACAAGATGCGCCGCAACCTGCGCTACTACCGGCGCAAGGCGGAAAGCGGCCTCGGCTGCCGCTTCCTGCCGGCGCTCACCCCGGAACAACGGCAGCAGGCCGTGGATGCGCTGCAAGGCAAGGGCACGTACCCCGTCGCGTCCGAGCGGGCGCGGCGGCTGGAGGCGGCCTTGCTGGCGACGCCGGGCCACTTCGCCATGGGGCTGCAGGACTCGGAGGGCGCCTGGCTGAGCTACCTTGCGGGCTGGCGCGGAGCTGGCGGGACCTACGTCGATTGGCAGCTCAACCGGGACCAGCTGGAAAGCGCCTCGATCTCGACCGTGCTGCGGAGCTACCTGCTGGAGCATGAGATCGCCCGCCAAAGTCCCGCGATCATCTTCGTGGGCGGCACGTCCCCGTTCTGGAGCCGGGTGTGCCAGCCGCAGATATGCGGCGACCTGCTCGCGACGCGCCAGGGGCTGGCTGGCCGCCTCGCCAGGAAGATTGCCTGCCATGTCAGCCCGTCGGGCCAAGTCGCCAGGCTGCACGCCCAGGCTCCGGCCGCAGCCTAGTTCCGCAGGTTGAACACGCGCTTGTTCACGCCGTCGGCCATCCGCTGCAGCCGCCGCACCTGCCGCAGCGCGAAAGGCTGGCCCACCCGACGCTGGTCGAGCGAGCGGTCGCCCGCGTGGGAGCCGAACTCGTCGCCCTGGTGCACCGGGAACGGGCGCACGACGTAGGGGATGATGCCGTTCTCCCAGAACCGGTCCATCATCTGGTCGATCGGCATGAAGACGCGGCGGCCATGCTCGATCATCCGCGCCGCGCCGTCCCGCCGGATCAGGTAGGCGCCGACGCCCAGCACGTGGGTTTGCAGCCGGAACAGGCCGGCGCCGCCGGACAGCGCAGCCACCTGGCGGCCGCGGAACTTGGGCGATGGCGGGTCGATCACCCGGCCGCGCTTGCAGTCCAGGCGGATCACGCTCCAATCCTTGAAGGGGCTGGCGAGCAGGTCGCCGAGCACGCGGGGAAACACGGCATCGACCGTCACGTCGTCCTCCAGGACCAGCGCGGCCTCGATCCCTTCGCGCACCATGCGCCGGTAGATGCTGCAATGGCTGTGGCAGCAGGCGATCTCGCCGTCCCGCATCTCCACGCCGTAGACCCGGCGTGCGCGGGCGGGATCGTAGGCGGCGCGTTCGGCCGCGGTCAGCACGCGGCCATCGACGGCGGGAACGAACTCGGCTTGCAGGCCCAGCCGTCCGAGCAGCGCCGTCATGTGGCGCCGCCGCTCGGCCTGGCGCTCCAGGTTGATGACGAAGATCGGCAGCTCGGCCAGCGTCACCGCGCCGGCTCCGCGGCGGCGTGGATCTCCCCGATCACGTCCTTGATGCCGCGCGTGATGCGCCAGCCGGGGTGGCGCTGCCGGAAGCGCCGCGTGTCGCTGATCCACCAGATGTGGTCGCCGGCCCGGTTCTCGTCGCGGTGGCTGCGCCGCATCGGCCGCCCGGTCAGCCGCTCCGCCTCGTTGATGGCCTCCAGCACGCTGCAGTTCGCCTCGCGCCCGCCGCCCATGTTGTACACCTCGCCGGCGCCGGGCTGCTCGAAGAAGTGCCAGAAGGCGTTGACCAGGTCCCAGGAATGGATGTTGTCCCGCACCTGCTTTCCCTTGTAGCCGATCACGGTGTAGGGCGCGCCGCTCACCGCGCATCTCACCAGGTAGGACAGGAAGCCGTGCAGCATGGCGCCGGCCTGGCCCGGCCCGGTGATGCAGCCGCAGCGGAAGCAGGCGGTGCGCATGCCGAAGTACCGCCCGTACTCCTGCACCATGAGGTCGGCCGCGCATTTGGACACGCCGAACAGGCTGTGCATGGTGGCGTCGATGCTCATGGACTCGTCCACGCCGGCGAAGGATGGATGGGAGGCGGGCAGCTCCCACCGGGTTTCGGCCTCGATGAAGGGCAGGCGGTTGGGGGTGTCGCCATACACCTTGTTCGTGCTGCAGAACACGAAGGCCGCATCCGGGCAGTGGCGGCGGACGGCCTCCAGCAGGGTCAGCGTGCCGGTGGCGTTGATGGAAAAGTCCATCGCCGGGTCGCTCGCCGCCCAGTCGTGCGACGGTTGGGCCGCGGCGTGGACGACCAGCGCGATGGCCGCGCCGTGCCGGCTGAACACCTGCTCGATGGCCGCCGCATCCCGGATGTCGGATTCCAGGTGGGTGTAGCCGGGGATGCCGCGCTCCAGCGCCGCCCAGGCCGGCCGCGTGCTGGCGTCGCCGCCGAACAGCCGGGCGCGGGTGTCGTTGTCGATGCCCACCACGTCCAGGCCCTTGCCGGCCAGGAAGCGCACGGCCTCGGCGCCGACCAGCCCGCCCGCCCCGGTGACGATGGCGACGCTCATGCGGCCGGCTCACGGCACAGAAGAAAGGTCACGCAGGGTCGTCCTCCGAGCAGGGCGGGCTGGGATACCTCCGCCCGGCCCGCGCCGTCCAGGCCAGGCTTGCTATTTCGGCGCCGCTGTATGGAGGTGAGCGCATGAGCCGCCTTCTCCGCAACACGGCCGTGGGCTTGGTGCTGCTGTTCCCCTGGTTCCTGCTCCACGCCCGCGCGGCGGCCGAGGTCAGCATCGACCTGGTCAGCCTGAGCTTCCTGCTGCATTGCGCGCGGGAGCGCCGCTGGGGCTGGCTGGCGCGGGGCTGGGCGCCGCTCGCCCTGGCGTGGTGGGCCTGGCTCGTGCTGTGCACCGCGCTGGCCTTGCCGGCTTCCGGCCAGGACGGCGGGCTGCTGCAGGCGGTGCTGGTTTCGCGCTTCCTCGTGTTCACCGCCGCCCTGGAGCTGTGGGTGCTGGCCGGCGCGCGGGACCGGCGCTGGCTGTCCCGCAGCCTGGGCCTGGCCACGATCTACCTCGTGGCGCAGACGCTGCTGCAGTTCGTTTCCGGCGCCAACCTGTTCGGCACCCCCCGCTCCCCGGACGGCGAGCTGACCGGGCCGTTCGACAAGCCGCGGGACGCGCCGACCTTCGTGCGGATGCTGTTCCCGGCCCTGCTGCCGGCCGCAAGCGCGCTGCTGGCCCGCGGCGGGCGGCGGCGGGCCGCCGGAGCGGCGCTGGTGGCAGGCTCGCTGCTGGTCGCCGTGCTGATCGGCCAGCGGATGCCGCTGCTGCTGGCGTGCCTCGGCCTGCTGGCGGCGGCGCTGCTGCTGCCGCGGCTGCGCGGCCCGGCCATGGTCGCAGTGGTCGCCGGCGGGGCGCTGCTCGGGGCGTCCGTGGTGGTTTCGCCGCCTACCTTCTACCGGCTGGTCACCAAGTTCTCCCGCCAGATGGAAGGTTTCGCCGCCAGCCCCTACGGCCTGGTCGCCGAGCGCGCCGCCGCCATCGCCGAGCAGCACCCCTGGGTCGGGCGCGGCTACGACGGCTACCGCACCGGCTGCCCGGAGCCGCGCTACTTCCAGGCCTGGCACTGGCCCGGCCAGCCGGCGGAGGCGGACGCCAGCGCCGCGTCCCTGTGCCTGACGCATCCGCACAACCTGTACCTGCAAGCTGCGACAGACGCCGGGCTGCCCGGCCTCGCGCTGTTCTGCGCCCTGGCCGGCGCCTGGCTATGGCGGCTGGGGCGCGGCCTGCTGCGGGACCCGGCGCCCCTGCGGGTCGGGCTGTTCGTGGCCCTGCTCATCCAGGAATGGCCGGTCGCCTCCACCAGCCCGCTCATTTCCCTGCCGATCGGCGGCTGGTTCTTCCTGCTGCTCGGCTTCGGGCTGGCCGAGGCCGCGCCGCTCGCTAGGCCGTTGCCGGCGCGTCCGGCCGGGCAGCCGACGCGGCAATTGCCTGCCTGACCCGGGCAACGGTGAGATCGTGCAGGTCCGCCTCCCCCAGCAC
>CAXTNC010000121.1:0-9442 GCA_964245495.1 uncultured Acetobacteraceae bacterium | reverse complement strand
ACATGGACTTCTAAGCCCAGGCGCTCACGGCTCGGACAACGGGAGGGGCGGGCCGCAAGGTCCGCCCCTCCTGCGTTCAAGGCCATGGATCATCGTCACTTGACTGACATTGACTTGCCGTGCAGATGCTGCGATCAAGCCAAACCGCAATCGCGCTTCCGCCTCCGCCTTGCTGCGCCTCCCCTTCACAGGGTGCTGCCGTCAAGTGGTCCACGGGTACGATTGTCCACATATGCCGCGCATCCGCGCGGCAGTTCGACGGAGTTGACGCAGTTATGGCTACAGGCACGGTTAAGTGGTTCAACACCACCAAGGGTTTCGGCTTCATCATGCCGCAGGACGGCGGCAAGGATGTCTTCGTCCACATCACGGCAGTTCAGGCCGCCGGCCTGCGCGGCCTCGATGAGAACCAGAAGGTCAGCTACGACGTGGTCATGGAGCGCGGCAAGGCCGCCGCAAGCAACCTGAAGCTGGTTTAAAGGTTCGCCGGCCCTTTCGGGGGCCGGCTTCCACCCAGCCTCAGCCCGTCCAGCTGGACGAGTCGAGACCCGGCGCGGCAGCCTCGCGCTTGATCGCGGCCACTGACGAGGCGCCCGCCTCCAACATGATCCTCTCGGCGTCGGAGCGTTTCTCCGGCGTGTTCGCCCGCACCGCCAGCACAAGCTGTCCGGCCGCTGCGGCCTCGGCCCGGCCCTCCTCCTGGGAGTCCTTGGCCGCCGTCCCCACCGCATTTGCAGCCAACGCTGACCCGGCGCCCATCGCCGCCGCCGCTGCGATGGCCACCCCCGCCGCTCCGCCCGTCGCCACCGTGGCGCCCGCCGCCGCGAAAGCGCCGATGTAGCCTGCCATGCTGGTGCCCAAGGTGCGCGCCTGCCGCATGTCGTCTTCCGTGACCGGGTTGGCGGCGCCCAGCTCCGGCGTCGCCGTGTTCGCCGCCGGCTGGGTCGCCGGCAGGCTGAGGTCAGCGTGGTCGAAGCCCACCATGCGCAGCCGGCCCAAGGCATCCTGCATCGCCGCATCGGTCGGGAAGATGCCCTGCACCTCCTCGACCGGGCCGCCCAGCACCGGACCTGACAAGCTGTTCTGCTCGCTCATGCACTGCTCCTCTGTCGTTCGGGCAGAACGCCGGGCGCGCCCACTCTGTTCCCGCTCATCCCATGGCCGCCAGCGCCGCGCACTCCGCCGCCACCTCGGCCGCCCCGAGCACGTCCCCGGTATAGCCGCCGACTTGCCGGTGCGCGAGGCCTGCCACCGCCAATCCAGCGGCCAAGGCCGCCAGCGCTGCCCCCGGCGCTGCCCAGGCCGTGGCCGCGCAGATCGCCAAGCCGGCCAGCATCCGCCCACGCCGAGCTTCGCGCAGCGAGGCCCCAAGTCCGTCCGGACGCGCCGGGCGGAGCAGCAGCATCGGCAACAGCATCGCACCCCGGCCAAGCACCCCGGCCAGCAGCACGGCGCGCTCCGGCCGCGCCGACAGGGCCAGCGGCGCCGCCCGAAGCGCCAGGCTGAACGCCATCGTCAACGCGCCGTAGCTGCCGATGCGGCTGTCCCGCATGATCGCCAGCTTGCGCTCCCGGGTGCGCCCGCCGCCGAACCCGTCCGCCATGTCGGCCAGCCCGTCCTCATGCAAGCCCCCGGTGACCAGGACCGCCGCCGCCAACGCCCAAACGACAGCCACTGGTTGCCCCATTCCAACCATCCTGCCCAGCCGCAGGACTGCCGCCGCGAGCAAGCCGGCAACAGCGCCTGCCACCGGGTAGGCCCACACGCAACCGGCGGGCGCTGGATGAGCGGCGGCGAGCCGCCCGACCGGCAAGCGGGTGAGCAGGCAGACCGCCCCCACCAACTCGGCCCAGCGCGTCATGCCCGGCCGGCAACGGCAGCCTCCGCGAAGGTCGCCATGCCCGTGTGGCAGGCCAGCGCCGCCCGCAGCAGCGGCACCGCCAGCGCGGCCCCGGACGCCTCTCCCAGCCGCATCCCCAGGTCAAGCAGCGGACGGAGGCCCAAAGCCGCCAGCAGCCGCTGGTGGGCGGCCGCCGCCGACAGGTGGGCGGCCAGGCTGCCGTCCCGCGCGCGGGGGGCCGTCAGGGCCAGCGGCGCCACGGCGGCGGTGCAGACGAACCCATCCAGCAACACCGGCGTCCGCTTCTGCCGCGCCGCCACAGCCGCGCCCGCGATCGCGGCCAGCTCCCGCCCGCCAAGGCAGCGGGCCAGCTCCAGCGGCGGCAGGCCGGCGTGGCGGGCGGCGGCGTCCCGCACCGCTGCCCGCTTGCGCGCCAGCCCGGCCGCGTCCACGCCCGTGCCAAGCCCCGTCCAGTTCTCGCCGCCGAACAGCCCCGTGCAGAGGGCGGCGGCGGCCGTGGTGTTGCCGATGCCCATCTCGCCCAGGCAGAGCAAATCCGTGCCGGGCCGCACCGCCCCGTGCCCGGCAGCCAGGGCGGCGCTGAACTCGCCCGGCGTCAGCGCAGGCGCGCCCCCCATGTCCGCCGTGGGACGGTGAAGGTCGAGCGGCACCACCCGGAGTTCGGCCCCCGCCAGCCGCGCCAACTGGTTGATCGCAGCGCCCCCGTTGGCGAAGTTCCCCACCATCTGCGCCGTGACCGCCGCCGGGTAGGGCGACACGCCGCGCGCCGCGACGCCGTGGTTGCCCGCGAACACCAGCACATCGACCCGCTCCAGCCGCGGAACCGCCCGGCCCTGCCAGCGGGCGAGCCACGCCGCCAGCTCCTCCAGCCGGCCGAGGCTGCCCGGCGGCTTGGTCAGCGTGCCCTGCCGGGCGGCGACGGCCGCGGCCGCGGCCTCGTCGCCGGGGGGCAGGCTGGCGAGGGCGGCGCGGAAATCCTCGGCTGTCATGCGGTGTCCCGGGCGATGGCGTGGAAGAACGAGCCGGTCACGAGGCCGCGCCGCCCGCCTGCCGGGCCGAGCGGGACGCCCGCGGCATCCTCCACGGCGGCATACGGGGCGTCCGTGCCGGGGTCAGTCACGCTGGCATAGTGGAACTCGTGGCCCCGGACGGCCCCGCCCGGCAGCAGGGCGCGGCGGTAGCCCAGGTGCAGCTTGCGGGCGGCGAGGCTGGTGGCATGGCTGAGCAGGCCGGCCATGGCGTGCGTCGCGCCGTCCGCCGTCGTGAGGGATGCGCCGAGGGCCATGTAGCCGCCGCATTCCCCATGCACCGGGCGGGTTTCGGCGAAGCGGCGCAGCCCAGCGGCGAAATGCCCCGCCGCGGCCAGGGCGGGCGCGTGCAGCTCCGGGTAGCCGCCGGGAAGCCAGCAGCAATCCGCGGCGCCGGGCGGCGGCTCGTCGGCGAGCGGGGAAAACGGCAGAATCTCCGCCCCGGCCGTGCGCCAGGCGGCCAGGACGTGGGGATAGGTGAAGGTGAAGGCGGCGTCCTGCGCGAGGGCGATGCGCTGGCCGGGCGGCGAAAGGTGCGCGCTCCCCGCATCCTGGGCTTTTTCCGCGAACGGGACAGGAAGCAGCAAGGTAGGGATATCCAGGCAGCGCTCCGCCATGTCCGCCAGCCGGTCCAGCTGCGCTGCCAGCGCTGGGTGCTCGCCCGCCTGCACCAGCCCGAGGTGCCGCTCCGGCAGCGCCAATCCAGCATCGCGCGGGATTGAGCCCAGCACGGGCAGCCGCATGGCCGCCTCCACCGCGCGGCGGTGCTTCTCGCTGCCGACGCGGTTCAGCACCACGCCCCCCACCCGCACCCTCGGGTCGAACCCGGCCAGCCCGGCGGCCACGGCGGCGGCGGTCTGCGCCTGGCCGGACACGTCCAGCACCAGCAGCACCGGCAGGCCGAACCGGGCCGCGATGTCCGCCCCGCTGCCGGTGCGGCCGGGCGGCCCGGCCACGCCGTCGAACAGGCCCATGGCGGACTCCACGATCAGCGCCTCCGCCCCGGCGCACGCCCCGGCGAACAGCGCGTCCAGCAGCGGCGGCGGCATGGCCCAACTGTCCAGGTTCACCCCGGGCGCGCCGGACGCGGCGGCGTGGAACGCCGGGTCGATGTAGTCCGGTCCGCACTTGGCCGTCCGCACCGCCACGCCCCGGCGGCGCAGGGCGGCGACCAGGCCCAGCGTGAGCGTGGTCTTGCCGCCGCCGGAGCGGGACGCCGCCACCAGCCACCCCACGGTCATGCTAGGATGCCGCCATGGAGGACGGCCCCAACCTGCGGCGCGGCTGGACCACCGGCGCTTGCGCGGCGGCGGCGGCGAAGGCGGCGTTCGCCGCGCTGCGCACCGGCGCGTTCCCCGACCCGGTGGAGATCCCCCTGCCCCGCGGCGGACGCGCCGCCTTCACCCTGGCGCAGACCCGGCTGGACCCCGGAGTCGCTTGTGCCGCCGTCGTCAAGGACGCCGGCGACGACCCGGACGTGACCCACGGCGCCCTCGTCCGCGTGCGGGTCGCGCCCGGCCCTCCCGGCGTCAGCTTCCGCGCCGGACCCGGCGTCGGCACCGTCACCCACGCCGGCCTGCCCATCCCGCCCGGCGAGCCGGCCATCAACCCGGTGCCGCGCCAGATGATCCGCGACGCCCTGGCCGAGGTGGGGCCGGCGGATGTGGTGGTGGAGATCGGCGTGGAGGACGGGGCAAGGCTGGCGGAGCGCACGCTGAACGGGCGGCTGGGCATCGTCGGCGGGCTGTCGATCCTGGGCACCACGGGCATCGTCGTGCCGTATTCCTGCGCCGCCTGGATTGACACCATCCACCGCGGCATCGACGTGGCGCGCGCCGCCGGCCTCACCCACATCGCCGGGTCCACCGGCAGCACCAGCGAGGCCGCCGTCGCCGCGCTTCACCGGCTGCCCGAGATGGCTCTGATCGAGATGGGGGATTTCGTGGGCGGGCTGCTGCGCTACCTGCGGCGGCATCCGGTGCCGCGGCTGACGGTCGCGGGCGGCATGGCGAAGATGGCCAAGCTGGCGCAGGGCCGGCTGGACCTGCACAGCAAGCGCGGCTCCGTCGACATGGCGGATCTCGCCGCCGTGGCCGGCGTGCCCGGCGTCGCAGCGGCCAACACGGTGGCGGAGGCGTTCACCCTCGCCCCGAACCTGGCGGACATCGTGGCCGCGCGCGCCTGGGAAACCGCCGCCGCCGCACTGGACGGCGCGCCCGTGGCGTTGGAGGTGGCGGTGTTCGACCGGACGGGCGAGCTGCTCGGGCGTCACGAACGGTAGCGCCGGACGTAGCCGGGGCGATACAGCGCGCTCTCGCCGGGGTCCGCCGGGTCCAACGCCGGGCCAACGAGAAGCAAGGCCGTGCGCTCCACCCCCGCGCCGTCCAGCGTGCCGAGCGTGGCGCGGATCACCCGCTGCTCCGGCCAGGTGGCCCGCACCACCAGCGCGGCCGGGCAGCCCGCGCCGTAGTGCGGCACGAGCACGGCCAGCGCCTCCGGCAGCAGGGCGGCGGCAAGATGGATGGCGAGCGTGGCCCCGGTGGCGGCGTAGGCGGCCAACTGCTCGCCCGGCGGCATGGCGGAGGCGCGCCCCGGCATCCGGGTCAGCACCACGGTTTGCGCCACGCCGGGCACCGTCAGCTCCCGCCCTAGCACGGCGGCGGCGGCGGCGAAGGCGGGCACGCCGGGGGTGAGCGTGTAGGGGATCGCCCGGCGGTCCAGCCGGCGCAGCTGCTCGGCCACGGCGCTGTACAGAGACAGGTCCCCCGAATGCAGCCGGGCCACGTCCTGCCCGGCCTCGTGGGCGGCCAGGAACGCGCGCTCGATCGCGTCCAGGTCGAGCGGCGCGGTGTCGATCAGCCGCGCGCCGGGCGGGCAGTGCTCCAGCAACGCCGCGGGCACGATGGACCCGGCATAGAGGCACACCGGGCAGGCCGCGAGCAGGCGCGCGCCGCGCAAGGTGATGAGGTCGGGCGCGCCAGGGCCGGCGCCGATGAAGTGGACGGTCATGGCCCGTGCGCGCCTTTGTTCTTCAGCGGATGCCGTCAGCGAATTCAGCCGGCTTGCTGGAACCGCCCAGTCAAGCGCCGCAGCCGTTTGCCGGTACACTGGAAGTAGGGTTCCGCGGGACGGCTGGCACCGTGAACAAACAGCCAACCCTGACTTGGCCAACGGTGTCAGCCGCGGAACCGAAGCTGCATTCCAGCTCGCGCGTTCGCCCCTCAACCGGCTTGCACCCCAACCGCCTGCCGGAGTTCAGGCCGATCCTTGGATGTCACGGCCCGGATCGGGTGCTTTTGCCTCGGTGCGCCCTGTCCAGCTCGCGCAGCGCTGCGGGGAAGCGCCGGTAGCGGCAGCCGTTCTGACCTGGTCGATGAACGCCCTCAACGCCGGGGCCATCTGCCGTTGCTCGGGGTAACACAGGAAAAATCCGGGGAACGGCGCAGACCACTTTTGCAGCAACGGGACCAGCCGTCCCTCGGCGATCAGCGGCGCCACCATCTGCTCCACCACGAAGGCCAGTCCAACGCCGGCTAATGCAGCCTGCCGCTCCAGGTCGCGGCTGTTGACGATCAGCGGCCCATCAACCGCCACGTCAAACCAGCGTTTGCCATCCCAGAACTCCCAATTGTAGGGCGTGACCTGGCCAGGCCAGTGCCAGCGAATGCAATGGTGATCCTTGAGATCGCCCGGATTTTCCGGGAGGGCGCCGTGGCGGGCGAGGTAGTCGGGCGAGGCAACGACGATCTGGCGGAGGTCTGGGCCGAGGCGCACCGCGATCATGTCGCGCTCGATCACTTCGCCGACCCGGATAGCGGCGTCATAGCGGCCCTTGACCATGTCCACCACGGCGTCGTCCAGCGTGATATCGAGCAGAACGTCCGGGTAGGCGTCATTGAACGACCGGAGCATCGGCGCGAGAAACAGGTCCGCCGCGACCCGGAAGGCGTGGACGCGCACGCGCCCGGCAGGCCGCTCCCGAGATTGCCGTGACTGATCCAAGGCGGCGCCGAGGTCGGCGACGGCGGGGCGCACACGCTGCAGCAGCATTTCGCCAGCGGGCGTCAGGGACACGCTGCGGGTTGTGCGGTTGATCAGGTGCAGGCCGACCCGCTCCTCGAAACCTCGCACCATCTGACTGAGTGCCGAGGGAGAAACGCCGAGGGCCGAGGCGGCGCGGCTGAAGCTCAGCTCCTGGCCAACCGCGACGAACGCGCGAAGCTGGCCGAACTCGCTGGCGGATATCATGACGGACAAAAAGCATTGTGAAGCCTGGCTTACAAGCCTCATGAGCAGGCGGGGCATTTTGCTCCACGGCTGCCAGGCCGAAGTATGCGCCCAGACGAGGAGGCTTGCATGAAGACCTGGCTTATCACCGGCATTTCCCGCGGCCTCGGGCAGGCGCTTGCCCAGGCTGCACTCGATCGTGGCGACACCGTCATCGGCACGGTGCGCAACGGCGCGGCCGACCTCAACGCAGGCACTGGCAAACTCCACCTGCTGCATCTCGACATTGCTGATGGCGAGGCGGTCGAGCCCGCAGTGGCGCAAGCCTTCGAGTTGGGCGGTCGGATCGACGTGATTGTCAACAATGCTGGCTACGGCCTTCTCGGAGCCATTGAGGAGGCGACTGACCCCGAGATCAAACATCTGTTCGAGGTCAACGTGTTCGGCCCGTTCCGGCTGATCCGGGCAGCGTTGCCGCGGCTGCGCGCGCAGGGGAGCGGCCACATCGTCAACATCACCTCGATTGCTGGTCGTGCGCCGATGGCCAGTTCCGGCGCCTACGCCGCCGCGAAATCGGCGATGGAAGGCTTGTCGCGGAGCCTGTCGCAGGAGGTGGGGCCGCTCGGCATCAAGGTGACGGCCGTAGCCCCTGGCGGCTTTCGCACCGACTTCCTGTCCGACCATTCGATCCGGAAAAGCTCGGGGATTGGCGACGCCTATGCCGGAACGGTCGGTCGGGCCCTTGCCTACCTCGCCGAAATCAAAGGCAAGCAGATCGGCGACCCAGGGCGCGGCGCCAGCGCCATCCTGGTCGCGGTCGATGCCGAAACCCCACCCCTGCATCTTCTCCTCGGCTCGGACGCGCTGCGCCGGGCCCGCGAGAAGGAAGATGAGGTGATCGAGGAGATGGACCGCTGGGAAAAGGTGACCCGCAGCACCGATTTTCCCGCACAAGCACAAGTCCAGGCACGATGACGCTGCCGGAAAGCTGGAGCTTGGCGGGCAAGGTCGCGGTCGTGACAGGTGCGGCGCGCGGGATCGGGCGCGACACCGCGGTCATCCTGCGCGCGCGGGGCGCCAGAGTGGTGGCGAGCGACTTGAGCGAGGCCGTGCATGACCTGGCAGCGGACGAGGTCGCCACAGTGACGGGCGACATCTCGGAGGAGGACACCGCGCGGCGCACCGTGTCGTTGGCGCTGGAACGCTTCGGTGGCCTTGATATCCTCGTCAACAACGCCGGGCGGACCATGAACAAGCCGCTCGTCGAGATGAGCGCCGCCGACTGGGACGGCGTCATGGCCGTGAACGCGCGCGGCAACTTCCTGCACTCGCGCGACGCGCTGCGCGTGATGGTCGAGCGGGGCAGCGGCGCCATCGTCACTGTCGCCTCCATCATAAGCGTGGTCGGCATGAAGGACACTGCTGCCTACGCTGCGTCCAAGGGCGCCATAGCCCAGCTCACCAAGGTCATCGCCGTCGAGTATGGCGGCCGCGGCGTGCGCGCCAACGCCGTGGCGCCGGGGGTGGTCGAGACCGACATCCTGCAAGGCATTGCCGCCGACAGCCGGGCGACGCTGGCCAGCTATGGCAGCGCCCACCCGATCGGGCGGGTCGCGCAGGCATCGGAGATCGCCGAGGTGATCGCGTTCCTGGCGTCGCCGGCGGCAAGCTTCATCACGGGAGCGCTGGTCATGGCCGACGGTGGCTACACGGCGCTTTGAGCGATGCCTTGACCGAACCCCTGGATGCCGTCGGCGGCTCCGGAACTGGCCGTTCGTTCACGACGCCAGCGGTGCTGTGCAGCTCCCCTGCCGACTGCCCGAGGGAAGCGCACGCGCCGGTCGCGCAGGTGGCAAGTCCGCCACCAAACCGCGCCCGCGTCAGCACCCCGCCAACCGCCAGGACCGCAGCCTCCGCCACGGACCCAAGCCCAACCGCATCTGCCACAGCCGCCGAGTGCGTGGGACACCGCTGCTGCACCGCCGCCAGCGCCGCCTCCGCCACGAACCACAGCGGCACGCCCAGCGCCGCCGCCGCTTCCAGCAACCCCGGCTCCCCCCGCTTCCACGCCGGCGCGGCCAGCGCCTGCGCCCCCGTGCCGCGCACCAGCGCCACGATCGCCTCCGCCGGGCAGCCGCGGCGGCAGCCGATGCCGGCCACGATCACGGCTTGGCCGCCGACCACTGCGTCACCGTCATCGCCGGGCGGAAGGCGTGCATCGTGCCCACCGCGTCCAGGCGTTCCAAGGACACGCGCAGCAGCGTGCCGCCGAGCCGCCGCTGCGCCACGGGACGGGCGGCGGCACCGGCCGCCGCGTCCGCCCGGC
>CAXTNC010000120.1:0-9550 GCA_964245495.1 uncultured Acetobacteraceae bacterium | reverse complement strand
GACAGGCATCCAGTGCCTGACAGCGCCGCCGAACCCGGATAGGCTGGCGCCCATGCTGACGGACCTGCCCAACCTGCTGACGCTGGCGCGCATCGCCGCCATCCCCGTGCTGGTCGCCCTGGCCGTGGCCGCGACGCCGGTGGGGGACATGCTGGCCATGCTGCTGTTCTCGGCCGCCGCCCTCACCGACTGGCTGGACGGCCACCTCGCGCGCAGCCGGAGGCAGCAGTCCAACGTGGGGCGGATGCTGGACCCGATCGCGGACAAGCTGCTGGTCGGCGCCACGCTGATGCTGCTCGCAGGCTTCGGGCGGCTGCCATATGGCGGGCTGTATCCGGCCATCGTCATCCTGCTGCGCGAGATCCTGGTCAGCGGGCTGCGCGAGTACCTGGCCGGGCTGAGCGTCGGGCTGCCGGTGACGCGGCTGGCCAAGTGGAAGACCGGGTTCCAGATGGGCGCGCTGGGCACGCTGCTGGCCGGGGACGAGACGGCGCGGCTGCTGCACGTGCCCCTGCCGGTGACGGCGATCGGCGAGGCCATGCTGTGGGTCGCGGCGGTGCTGACGCTGCTCACCGGCTGGGACTACCTGCGCGCCGGGCTGCGCCACGTGGCCGCCCCGAGCCGGCCGTGACGCTGGCCGTGACGCCGGCCGTGCTGGGCATCGCCGGCTGGTCGGGCGCCGGCAAGACCACGCTGATCGAGGCCGTGCTGCCGCGGCTGCGGCAGGCCGGGCTCAGCGTGTCCACCGTGAAGCACGCCCACCACGGCGCGGAGCTGGACCGCCCCGGCAAGGACAGCTGGCGGCACCGTGCGGCCGGCGCGCGGGAGGTGATGCTGGCCATGCCGGGCCGCTGGGCGCTGCTGCACGAGGAACCCGGCGCCGAGCCGGACCTCCTTGCCCTGCTGGCCCGGCTCAGCCCCGTGGACCTGGTGCTGGTGGAAGGGTTCCGGCACTACCCGTTCCCCAAGCTGGAGGTGCACCGCCCGGCGCTGAACAAGCCGCCGCTTTGGCCGGACTGGCCGGAGGTGCTGGCGGTGGCGGCGGATGCGGCGCTGCCCGGCTGCATCCCCCCGGTGCTGCCGCTGGGTGATCCTGGCGCGATTGCAACATGGATTGTGGCATTCGCGCACGGGGATGCCGCGCAACCTTGAGCGAAGCCTTCTCGCAGGGCACAATCCCCCGCGGCCGGTCGATCAGCCCATGGCAGCCATTGGAGCCTTCCCTCGATGCGGCGTCCTGCCTTCTTCAGCCTTGCAGCCCTTTCGCTCGCCTGCACGGGCCTTCTGCCAGGCTGCACCGGCACCGGGGTCTTCCTGGACCACACGTTCCAGCGGTTCGGCCGCAACCCCAACACGCCCGCCGGCAACAGCGAGACGTTCCAGAACATCCGGGGCGAGCGGGTCGACGTGCCGCCGCTGCTGCCCGAGCCGGGCAACGTGTGGCCGGACGACACCCGCCCCGACAGGACGATGGAGGATTTGCAGAAGCAGCAGAACGAGGAAATCCGCCGGGGCGGGGGGGCGCCAGGCGGCGTGGACGCGGCGCCCGGGCAAAGCCCGCAAGTCAACCGCGCCAACAATGCCGACCGCGGCCTGCCGCCGCCGCGCATCCCGCCGGCGCCGTCCGGCAAGGTCGGCGCGCCCACCGTGCAGACCCCGAACGGGCCTGCGCTCGACGTCACCGGCCAGGGCACCGGACGCGGCTACCGGGGCCTGCAAGGGGGGGCGAGTCCTGGCGGCAGCGGCATCCTGGTGCCGAACGGCAACGGCACCAGCACGCTGATCGGCCCGGACGGCAGCGTGCAAACCGTGCCGACCAAGCCTTGATGCTGCACGTGCTCTACTTCGCATGGCTGCGGGAGCGCATGGGGCGGGGCGAGGAAGCGCTGGCGCTGCCGGAGGGCGTGAGGACCGTGGGCGCGCTGGCCGCCTGGCTGCAGGCCCGGGACGCGGCGGGCGCGGCCGCCTTCGCGGACCTGGCGAGCGTGCGCGCCGCGGTGAACCAGTCCTTCGCGCAGCCGGACGCCGCCGTGTCGGACGGGGACGAGGTGGCGTTCTTCCCCCCAGTGACCGGTGGATGACCGGCGGATGACGCCCACCGTCCAGGTGCAGGCCGCACCGTTCGACGCCGGCGCCGCCATGGCCGCGCTGCTCGCAGGGCGCACGGACGTCGGCGGAGTCGGGTGCTTCGTGGGCGTGGTGCGCGACGACCCGGCGCGCCCGCTGCGGCACCTGGTGCTGGAGCATTACCCCGGCATGACGGAAGCGGCGATGGCGCGGATCGCCGCCGAGGCGTGCGGGCGCTGGTCCTTGCTGGGCTGCACCCTGGTGCACCGGGTGGGCGCGCTGGCGCCGGGCGCCGAGATCGTGCTGGTGCTGACGGCGGCGGCGCACCGGGGGGCGGCGCTGGACGCGGCGGCGTTCCTGATCGACTGGCTCAAGACCCGCGCCCCGTTCTGGAAGCATGAGCGGTTCGCGGACGGAACGGCGCAGTGGGTCGAGGCGCGGGGCGCGGACGACGAGGCTGCCGCGCGCTGGTGAACGCTGCCTTGAAATCGGCATGAGGCTGCGGCCCCCTGCCGCCATGCTCCAGGATCTGTTGCGCGACTCCCCTGACCCTTTCCCGCCTGCGGGAAAGGGAGAAGCGGCAGGTGCTGCACGCGCAGGCATCCCCGCCTGGGCATCCGTGCTTGCCGGCGCGGCGCTGCTGCTGTGGCCGGCGCTGGTGAACGGCTATCCCCTCATGTTCAGCGACACCGCCGGGCTGGCTGACATGGGCCTGGCCCCGGACATGGGCTGGGACAAGCCGTGGGTCTACGGCCCGCTGATCCTGCTGCTGCACTGGGGGGTCACGTTCTGGGGCGTGGCCGCGGCGCAGGGCCTGGCGCTCAGCGCCGTGCTGCGGCTGACGGTGCAGGCCGCTGCGCCGGGTCCTTGGCGGCACCTGGGGCTGTGCGCGCTGCTGGCGGGCGGCAGCGCGGCGCCCTGGTTCGCCAGTTTCATGATGCCCGACATCCTGGCGCCCCTGGCCGTGCTGTGCCTGTTCCTGCTGGCGCATGGCGGCCGCGTTCTGTCCCGGCCGGCCCGGCTGGCGGTGGGGTGCCTCGCCGCCGTCGCCATCGCCTCCCACCTGGCCCACCTCCTCGTGGCGGCGGGCTGCCTGGCGGCGGTGGCGCTCACGCGGCCCCGGCGGGTGCTGGCGGCGGCAGGCCCGCTGGCGGCGGCGCTGGCCTGGCTGCTGGCGAGCAACGCGGCCGGCAACGGCGTGCTGGCCGTCTCGCCTTACGGCTCCGTGTTCGCGCTGGCCCGGCTGCAGGCGGACGGGCCTGCCGCCGACTACCTCCATGCCGCCTGCCCCGCCGCCGGGTATCGCCTGTGCGCCTGGTCCGACCGCCTGCCGATGGACAGCGACGCTTTCCTGTGGGAGCCGGAAGGGCCGATCTGGGGCGGCAACTCCGGGCCGACCCTGGCGGCGCCGGAGGCGGACCGCATCGTGGCGGCCACGCTGCGCTCCGAGCCGTGGCAGGCGACGAGCGCCGCCCTGGCCAATACGCTGCGCCAGCTGGGTCGGGTGCAGCTGGGCGACACCCTTGGGCCGCAATACCTTGACGTGACGGTCGGCCATCTGCTGCGCGTCTACTTTCCCCCTGCGGAGCTGCGGCGGTTCCTGGCGTCCCGCCAGCTGCGCGGCGCGTTGGCGCCGCTGGCAGCGCCGTTGGAGCCGGTGCGGCTGGCCTTGCTGGCGTTGGGCGCGGCTGGCGCCGTGCTGGCCGTGCCGTTGGCCTGGCGGCGGAACCCGGCGCTGGCTGGCCTGGGCCTCATCGTGCTCGCGGGCGTGCTGGCCAACGCCTTCGCCACCGGCGCGCTGTCCGGCCCGCACGACCGCTACGGCGCGCGGATCGCGTGGCTGGTGCTGCTCCCCGCCGCGTTGGCCGGGTTGAACGCAGCGGCGGGCTGGCGCGTTGACCCGGGGAGGAGGACCCAAGCATGAGCGAGACGAACCCAGACGACGCCGGAACCGCCCCGGTGGACCCGGCCAACATCGCGCCCGAGGTCGATGCCGGCCGGATGCAGGAAGGCGCGGAGGCGGCGGCGGACGCGGCAGGGGCCGAGGGCGCCGCGCCTGCCGATCCGATCGGCGGGGAGGCCACCATGGCGGCGACATCCTGGGACGGGGCCACGGACGAGGAGGACGAGGCGATGCGCCAGGCTCCCCCGGCGGCCCCCCTGGCGGACTGACTACCCGATGGCCTTCGCCACTTCCGCCGGGTTCATGCGCACCAGCCTCTCGTAGTCGCCCAGAAGGGTTTCCGTGATGGCGCCCGGCGTGTAGTGGTGATCCCCGATCTGCCGCACCGGGGTGACCTCGGCCGCGGTGCCGACCAGGAACGCTTCGGTGGCGCGGGACAGCTCCTCGGGCATGATCGCGCGCTCGACCATCTTGATCTGGCGCCGACGGGCCAGCGCGATCACGGTCCGGCGGGTGATGCCGTCGAGCAAGCCGTCCGGCGCCGGGGTATGCACCTCGCCGTCGAACACGAAGCAGATGTTGGCGCCGGTGCCTTCGGCCACCTGGCCGCGCCAATCATACATCAGGGCGTCGTCGAAGCCCTCCGCTTCGGCTTTGTGCTTGGAAAGCGTGCCGATCATGTACATGCCGGCGGCCTTCGCCGCGGTGGGCGCGGTTTGCGGGCTGGGGCGCCGCCATTCCGCGATGCCCAGGCGAACGCCCTTCATGCGGTTGTCGCCGAACAGGTTGGGCCAGGCCCAGCAGGCGATGGCGAGGTGGATCCTGGAGTTTTGGGCGGACACCGACAGCTGTTCCGACCCGCGCCAGGCGATCGGGCGGACGTAGGCGTCCGTCATGCCGTTGGCCTCGATCACCTGGCGGCAGGCGTCGTCGATCTGCCCGGCGGTCCAGGGGATGTCGAAGCCCAGGATGCGGCCGGAGGCGAGCAGGCGCTCGGTGTGGGCGCGCAGCAGGAAGATGTTGCCGCCGTAGGCCCTTTCGCCCTCGAACACGCCGCTGGCATAGTGCAGCCCGTGGGACAGGACGTGCAGCGTGGCATCCCGCCACGGCACCATCTTGCCATCCCACCAGATCAGCCCGTCGCGGTCATCGAAAGGAATGAGTGCCATCTGCCGCTTCCGGTGGGAGATTGTTGCCTTGACGACGATAATGGTATGAGGTGGCCGATAAAACGTCAAGAAGACTGCCTTAATTGGAGCGACCGCCAGCCATGTCCGGATTGAAGGCCGAACGGCCTGCCCCGCCAGGCGCCGCCCTGCTGTTCCTGCGGGAGGAGCAGATGCGCCAGGCGCAGGACATGATGTTCTTCGCCTACCGGGACTTCACCGCGGCGGCCGACGCGATCCTGGACGAGCTGGGCCTGGGACGCGCCCACCACCGCGCGCTGCACTTCATCGGCCGCAACCCCGGCATGACGGTGGGGGAGCTGCTCGGCATCCTGCGCATCACCAAGCAGAGCCTGGCGCGCGTGCTGAACGAGCTGGTGGCCAGCGGCTACGTGGCGCAGGCGCCCGGCCGGCAGGACCGGCGGCAGCGGCTGCTGAGCCTGACGGCCGCGGGGTCGGCGCTGGAGCGCCGGCTGTTCGACCGGCAGCGCGAATGCCTGGCTTCAGCCTTCCGCGAGGCCGGCGGCCCGGCGGTGGAAGGCTTCGGCCGCGTGCTGCGCGCCATCATGGGCCCGGCGGCCAAGGGCGCCATCGACCGCAGGCGCGCTTAAGTGAACGGCGACGCCCACGTGCTGGTGGTGGATGACGACGACCGCCTGCGCCGCCTGCTGCAGCGCTACCTGGCGGAGAACGGCTTCCGCGTGACCACGGCCGCCACGGCGGCGGAGGCGCGGGCCACCATGCGCTCGGTGCAGCCCGACCTGATGGTGCTGGACGTGACCATGCCGGGCGAGACGGGGCTGGACCTGACGGAGGCGATGCGCCGGGAGCGTTCCGACCTGCCCATCCTGCTGCTCACGGCGCGCGGCGGGCCGGAGGACCGCATCGCCGGGTTCGAGGCGGGGGCGGACGATTACCTGCCCAAGCCGTTCGACCCGTACGAGCTGGTGCTGCGCATCCGCGCCATGCTGCGCCGGGTGACGACGCCGGCCGAGCCTGCCGGCAGCGTGCAGCTGGGCGCGCTGGCGTTCGACCTCGGGCGGGGCGAGCTGTCCGGGCCGGAGGGCGCGGTGCACCTGACCGGGGGCGAGGCCGCGCTGCTGGGCCTGCTGGCGCGCACGCCGGGCGACGTGCTGTCCCGCGAGGCGATCGGGCAGTCGCTCGGCATGGACGAGGCGGGGGAGCGCGCCATCGACGTGCAGGTGACCCGGCTGCGCCGCAAGATCGAGGCCGACCCGCGGGAGCCGCGCTTCCTGCACACCGTGCGCGGCCGGGGATACGTGCTCAAGCCGGGCGCATGATGCCCGTGGAGTTCAGGCGGATGCTGCCCCGCTCCTTGCTGGGGCGCAGCCTGCTGATCATCCTGCTGCCGTTGATCATCCTGCAAGGGGTCGCGTTCGCCATCTTCTACGGCAGCTACCTGGATGTCACCTCGCGCCGGCTGTCCTTCGCCATCGCCGGCGAGGTGGCGCAGTCCATCGACCTGATGCGCCGCTTCCCGGGCGAGGAGAACCGCGACTGGATCCTGAGTTCCGCGCTGATGCAGCTGCAGGTGCCGATGCGCTTCACGCCCGGCGCGCGGCTCGCCGGGCAACGCTGGATCAACCAGCCCGGCCCGATGGACGACGACCTGGCGGCGGCGCTGCAAAGCAAGGTGGGGCTGCCCTACAGCATGGACTGGACCTCCGACCCGCGCGATGTCCACATCGAGGTGCAGCTGCCGGACGGCGTGCTGCGGGTGCAGGCGCCGCGCAAGCGGCTGTACAGCTCCACGCTGTACCTGTTCGTGCTGTGGCTGGCCGGCTCGTCGCTGCTGCTGTTCAGCATCGCCGCCCTGTTCATGCGCAACCAGGTGCGCGCCATCCGGCGGCTGGCCGCGGCGGCGGAAGCGTTCGGCATGGGACGGGACCGCGGGCCGATCAAGCCGGAAGGGGCCACGGAGGTGCGCCAGGCCGCCGCGGCGTTCAACCGCATGCAGGCCCGCATCACCCGCTTCCTGGCGCAGCGGACGGAGATGCTGGCCGGCGTGTCGCACGACCTGCGCACCCCGCTGACCCGGCTGCGGCTGGCGCTGGCCATGCTGCCCGCGGCCGGCGAGCAGGGCGAGGACGTGGCGGACATGACGGGCGACGTGGAGGAGATGGAGCGCATGATCGGCGGCTACCTGTCCTTCGCCCGGGGCGAGGGGATGGAGCAGGCGCAGCCGGTGGACCTGTCGGTTCTGCTGGCCGACGTGGCCGCCGGCGCCCGGCGGGCCGGGGCCGACGTGGCGCTCGACGCGCCGCCCGCGCTGACGCTGCCCTTGCGCCCGGACGCTGCGCGCCGGGCGGTGACGAACCTGCTGGACAATGCCCGTCGCCATGCCCGCCGCATCGCCCTGTCCGCCGTGCCGCAGGACCGCAACGTGGAGGTGCTGGTGGACGATGACGGGCCGGGCATCGCGCCCGGGCGAAGAGAGAGCGTGTTCCGCGCGTTCGAGACGGGCGGCGGCGGGACGGGCCTAGGCCTCACCATCGCGCGCGACATCGTGCGGGCGCATGGCGGGGACATCCTGCTGGAGCAAAGCCCGATGGGGGGGCTGCGGGCGCGGATACGGCTGCCGCTTTAGCAGGCTGCGGAAAACACTGGCACTCCAGGTCGGGGCTTTGCCCCGAACCCCACCAGAGGATGGTCATCCTCTGGACACCTTGATTATCAAGGGTAAAAGGGATGACCCGCTTGCAAGGGTTGGCCCCTTTCGGGTGCAAGCAGACGACCGCTGTCCTTCCGCAACCTGCCAGGCCGGCCGCACCGCCGGGCTTAGGCCCGCGTCGTCTCCGGCAGGAGGCGCTGGCGAAGGACCAGGGCGATCGTGTCCAGGGCTTCGCTGGTTGCCCGCAGCAGGCCGCCCATCTCGATGAAGCCATGTATCATGCCCGGGAAGTCGCGATGGACAACCTCGACGCCGGCCCGCGACAGGCGCTGCGCATACAGGGCGCCCTCGTCTTGCAGCGGATCGCAGCCTGCCGTCAGCACCACGGCTGGCGGCAGCCCGGCGAGGTCGTCTGCCACGAGCGGCGAGACCCGCCAATCCTGCTCCGCGCCCTGGCCAGGCAGGTAGCGCTCGGCAAAGTATTGCATCATCTCGCGGTTCAGCGGCGGAACGTCCTGGTTCCGCACGCGCGACGGGTAGTCCCACGCGCTCGCACGGCAGTCGGTGCTGGGGTAGATCAGCACCTGGCAGCGCAGCTTGAGGCCGGCCGCGCGGGCGGCGATCGCCGCCACGGCCGACAAGTTGCCGCCGGCGCTGTCGCCGCCGACCGCCAGCCGCGCCGGGTCGATGCCCAGTTCCGCCGCGTGGGCTGCGATCCAGGTGACGGCGGCGATCGCGTCCAGCGCGGCGGCAGGCGCCGGGTGCTCGGGGGCCAAGCGGTAATCCATCGCGACGACCATGCATTGCGCCCGTTGCGCCAACTGGCGGCAGACCTTGTCGTGCGAGTCGAGGTCGCCGATCACCCAGCCGCCGCCATGGATGTAGGCCAGGGCGGGCGCTGCGCCGCCGGCAACGCCATGCGGCCGGTACAGCCGCAGGGGAATGGCCCCGTCCGGGCCGTCGGCAGCCGCTTCGGATACCCCGGCCATCTCGACGGCTGGGCCGCCGAAATGCTGGCTGAGCTGGAGGTGGGCCGCGCGGGCCTCCGCGACCGGAAGCTCGTAGAACGGCTTGGCACCTTGCTCGCGCATGATATCGAAGAACGTCAGGACGTCTGGGTCGAACATGCAGCAGCCCTTTTCAATGGAGCCTGGCGGGGCCTCCGAACCGTGACCGGACTCCGTGCGGCTGGTCCGTGCCTGCCTACGCCCCGGCCTGTCCGGCCTTGCCCATCAGCTGCTTCACTTCCTCGACCGACTCGGTAAACCGGCCGTTCAGCAGCGACAGCGCCTCGCCGTTGGACTTCTGGATCAGCTCGGCGATCTCCCGCATGTTCGCCACCGCCCGCTCATACGCCGCCTTGAGCATCTCGGCCTGCTGGCTGGCGCGCGCTTGCGGCGACTCGCCGGAGGCCATCTGGCGCATCCCGTCCGTCAGCTCCGCCATGGTCTGCTGCATGATCTCCATGTTGCGGCGGGCGACGGCCTGAGCGCCTTCCAGCGCCACCCGGTTGGCGGCGGACAGCGTTTCGAGGTTGCGCCGATGGGCGGACATCAAGGCTTCCATGTCCGGCATCATGGGCATCTTCATGTCCGAGAACATGCGGCTGAACTCGCCCATCGCCTTGGTGCTCATGTCCGCCATGCCGCGGCTCATCGTCTGCGCCGCATCGGCCCCTTTCTGCATGGAAGCGTCCGCAGCGTCGAACATCTTGTTGGCAGGCTCGTCAGACATGGCCGGTCTTCCTTTTTTGTTGGTTGCGGGCGCTTCCATGCAGAAAGG
>CAXTNC010000119.1:7362-9595 GCA_964245495.1 uncultured Acetobacteraceae bacterium | reverse complement strand
GGGCTGCTCGCCGTTCTGCGAGCATCGCCGCGCCAGGTTCTTGAACCTGGCATCCCACGCGATTGGGCGGGCGGCACGGGGGTGGGTTGGCGCTGTCCAGCACTGCGCAGGAAGGCCGGCGGCGGGGCGCCGTGGATGCCAGGTCAAAAAGCTGGCATGACGATATCAGGCAAGCAAGTTCCGGCTGCTGCGCCTGCAGCGGCAGCGACCGGCCTTGTCGAAACGCCTCAGTCGTCGGTCGGCCCCATGGATTTCATCAGGTCGTACATCCGCTTGCGCACGTTGGGGTCGGTGATGCGGTAATAGGCCCGCACCAGCTCCAGCGTTTCCCGCTTGCTCATCGAGTCTTCTGAGCCGCCAAAGCCTTCCTGCGCCTCGGCGAACCCAGATGCGGAGTGCGCCGCCTGAGAACCGGGCAGGGCGCCGGACACGGCATCGGACATGTTGTCGTAGAAGAAGCTGATCGGCACATCCAGGATGCGCGACAGGTCGAACAGCCGGGACGCGCCGACGCGGTTGACGCCCCGCTCGTATTTCTGGACCTGCTGGAACGTGAGGCCGAGCGCGTCACCCAGCCGTTCCTGGGACATGCCCATCAGCGTGCGGCGCAGGCGGATGCGCGCGCCCACGTGCACGTCAACCGGACTTGGACGGCTTTCTGTCTGCTCAGCCATCCTCGCGCCAACTCCCGACCTGCCCGCATGCGTCTGCAACATCATCCGGCGCAGAAACGCTTAACTCCACAACCGCAAATTGTCAATAAATGACGAGCTATTGAGCAAATGCCGGCTTTCAATCAGGGAGTGACATGAACCTGCTCCGGTCCCCCCGGCGGATCACGCCCAGGCCTGCCGCACATGCCGCGAAGGAGAGCAGCAGCGGGATCGCCAGACCCTGGCGGGAGAACGGCGTGGGGCCGCGCTGGCCGGGGAGGGAAACCACCATCTGCGCCGCCGTCCGGGCCGGCAGCCGGCCCAGCTCCCGCCCCAGCGCGTCGAACGCGCCGGTGATGCCGGTGTTGGCGGCGCGGACCAGCGGCAGCCCTTCCTCCACCGCGCGCATCCGGGCGGCAGCGAAGTGCTGGCGCGGGCCGGTCGAGTTGCCGAACCAGGCGTCGTTGGTGATGTTCACCAGCCAGTCCGGGCGGTCGCGCTCGTTCACCAGCTGCGCCGGGTAGATCGCCTCGTAGCAGATCAGCGCCCCGAACGGCGGCAGGCCCGGCGGGTGGATGGTTTGGGGGCCGCTGCCGAAGGAGATGCGGCCCGGCACCAGCTGCACGGCCAGCGGCACCCAGCTGGGCGGGAACTCCCCGAACGGGACCAGGTGCCACTTGTCGTAGACGCCTGCGACGCTGTCCGGCCCATCCAGCACGAACAGGCTGTTGTACGGGTTGCCGGCCTCGTCGAACCGCAGGCTGCCCGCCAGCACGGCCGCCGCCGGACGCGAAGCGTCCCAGATCGCCTCCGTGGCGTTGCGGTCGCGGCCCAGCAGGTAGGGGCTGGCGGTTTCGGGCCACACGGCCGCGACCGCCTGGGCGGGGTGCAGGCGGCGCGCTTCCGCCACGCCTTCCTGCGTCAGCGCCAGGTAGCGCTCGAACGCCGCCTCGGCGACCGTGCGATCCCATTTGTCGTCCTGCGGCACGTTGCCCTGCACCAGCACCACGCTGACCCCTGGCGCCGCCTGCACCGGCTGGCCGCGGCGGGGCCGGCCGACCCCGCCCCAAGCCCCCCGCCCCGCGGCGGCCCCCGCCGCCCCGCGCCAGCCCAGCGCCGGGCTGGCGGCCAGCAGCATGGTGAGCAGGGTCATGCCGGGGGCGCCGACCCAGGCGGCCGGCTGCAGCATCACGTCCCCGAACGGGCCGGGGACCGCCCACACGCTGCCCCACGGGTTCCATGGGAAGCCGGTGCCGATGAACTGCCGCGCGAGGTCGGCCAGCGTCCACAGCCCGGCGAGCAGCAGCACCCGGCGCCACCCCGGCGGCGCCAGCCGCGCGCCCGCGCACGGCACGGCGATGAACAGCGCCAGCAGCGCGGACAGGGCGGGCACGGCCAGCGGCACCAGCCACCAGTAGCGCGCCGCCTCGATCAGGATGGCCTCGGTGATCCAGTACAGCCCGAGCACGTGATGCGCCAAGCCGAAGCAGAAGCCGCGGCGCAGCGCCCCGGGCCAGCCACGCGCGCCGCCGCCCAGCGCCAGCAGCCCCGGCACGCTCACCAGCAGCACCGGGATGGCA
>CAXTNC010000119.1:0-7352 GCA_964245495.1 uncultured Acetobacteraceae bacterium | reverse complement strand
GGCCAGCGAGCCGGGGCATGAGGCCGGGCCGCCCGGCGGTCGCCGCCACGCTCAAGGCGGCACGGCGGTCGCCGCCGCGTCCAACCGCGCCACGGGTCAGTCCCGCATCTGGCGCTTGTAGTGGTCGATGTACTTGTCGGTGACGAGGTCGGTCTTGACGATGATGGCGATGTCGATGGTGTTGAACTGGGAGTCCACCACCGCGCCATCGCCGATCATGGCGCCGAGCCGGAGGTAGCCCTTGATCAGCGGCGGCAGCGTGGTGCGCACCCGGCGGCCGTCCACCCGCTCCGGCGGCAGGCGGCGCATGTCCACGTAGCGGGAAGCAATGGCGCGGGGGCGCAGGGCGGGGGGTGCCAGGTGGTTGTGGTACAGGTAGGTGAGCGCCGCGGCCTGGCCGTCCGGGTCCGTGCCGGCCAGGCTGGCGCAGCCGAACATGAGGTCGATCTCCTGGGCGAAGATGTAGGCGGCGATGCCGCGCCACAGCAGCTGCATGACGGCGCGCCCGCGGTAGCGCGCGTCCACGCAGGAGCGCCCCAGCTCCAGCACGCGGCCGGGAAAGCCCAGCAGCGGGGCGATGTCGTACTCCGCGGCGGAGTAGAAGCGCCCGACCGCCGCCGCACCCGCCCGCTGCATCATCCGGTAGCAGCCAACGACACCGTCCGGGCCTGCGCCGAGCGCGTGGTCCACCACGATCAGGTGGTCGGCCACCCGGTCGAACACGTCCACGTCCCGGCGGGACAGGGCGGCGGCGGCGTCCGGCTCGGCGCCCATCTCGTCGTAGAACACGCGGTAGCGCAGCGCCTGCACCGCTTCCAGCTCGCCCGGCGTGGCGGCGATGCGCAGGCCGAGATGGCCGGCCCGCAGCTCCTCGAAGCCTGACCGCCCGGACGCGCGCTCCCACGGTGGTTGCGCGACCACCGGGCGGTTGATCGTCACCGCGGCGCCTGGGGCGAGGCGTGAGGCTCGGCAAGCGCCGGCTTCGCGCCGTCGCCGGAGGGGCGCGGCGCCGGGCGGGCCTCGGCGGCGTCGCGCTTGGCCGGGCGCTTGCTGCCGAACAGCTCCAGCCGGTGGGAAACGAGGTCGAAGCCCAGCCGGGCGGCGATGGCCTGCATCAGCCGTTCGTGCTCGGCGTCCTCGAACTCGATCACCTTGCCGGTCTCGACGTCGATCAGGTGGTAGTGGCGGCCGTGCGCGGTCGGCTCGTAGCGTGCCCGGCTGCCGCCGAAGTCGCGCCGGGCGAGGATGCCCTTCTCCTCCAGCAGCCGCACGGTGCGGTACACGGTGGCGATGGAGATGCGCTCATCCAGGGCCGCCGCGCGGCGGTACAGCTCCTCCACGTCCGGATGGTCCTCCGCGTCCGACAGCACGCGGGCGATGACCCGGCGCTGCCCGGTCATCTTCAGCCCACGTTCGACGCACAGGCGCTCGATGCGCGATTCCATGGATCCCTGGGCGTTCCCTGGCCGGAGATGGGGGCTTCGGCGTAGCCGATCCGGTGGCCCGCTGTCGAATCGGCAGGCGGCCCGCCCTGCCGCGCCTCGCGCATCCAGCTTGGCGCGTCAGTCCCCGCCGCGGCCGCCGGTGCCGAGGCCGATCTTCTTGGCCAGGGAGGAGCGGTGCTGGGCGTAGTTGGGCGCCACCATCGGGTAGTCCGAGCCGAGGCCCCAGCGCTCCCGGTACTGGTCGGGCGTCATGTTGTAGGAACTCATCAGGTGGCGCTTGAGCATCTTCAGCTTCTTGCCGTCCTCCAGGCAGACGATGTAATCGGGGAACACCGACTTGCGGATCGGCACCGCCGGCTGCGGCCGCTCCGGCGGCGGCACGGGGGCGGCGCCCAGCCCGGCCACGGCGCGGTGCACGTCCCGGATCAAGCCGGGCAGCGCGTCCGGCGGGACGGAGTTGGAGGCGACGTGCGCCGAAACAATTTGCGCGGTCAATGCAAGTATATCGAACTCGCTGGAGCTTTCAGACATGTCGCGACCTCAGCATGGGTAAAGGTGCATCATATACAGTTGGGACGAGTCGCTCCGCAACTGCCGGGGTTGGATTTCGTGATGATCTTGCGGCAGGCGGCCGCATGACTGACCTGGACATCACCCGCGAGGTGTGCCCGATGACGTTCGTCCGCACGCGGCTGGCGCTCGACCGCCTCCGCCCGGGCGAGCGGCTCCGGGTGCGGCTGCGCGGGGAGGAGCCGCGCGCCAACGTGCCGCGCACCGCCGCCGAGCAGGGCCACGCAGTCGAGCAGGTGGCGGACGAGCCGGACGGCAGCACGGTCGTCGTCATCCGCCGGGGCTGAGGCGGCGGAGCACCAGGGCGTCCCGTCCAAGGCCGTAGTACCCCCGGCGGCGGCCGATCTCGGCGAACCCGGCGCCGGCGTACAGCGCCAAGGCCGGCGCGTTGTCCGCCGCGACTTCGAGGAACAGCGGCTCGCCGCCGGCCATCGCCCGTTGCAGCAACGCCCGGCCTGTTCCCAGCCGCCGGACCGCCGGCATCACAGCCAAGGCCACGATCTCGGCCTCTCCGCCAGCGCGGCGCGCCAGGATGCAGCCGCCGGCCGGGTCGATGAAGCCGAACGCGCCGGGCATGGCCAGCAGTTCCGCCATCGCCGCCGCGCCCCATCGCTCGCCAGGGGGAAAGGCTGCGGCATGGATGGCGGCGAGCACGTCGGCATGGGCCGGCGTGACGGGCGTCATGCCGGCGCGGGACGGGGCGGCGGCACGGCGCGGGCCTCCGGAAGTGCCACGTAGAGCGGCTGCGTCCCGCAGGCCGGCAGGGCGCCCGCCAAGCGGCGCAGCGCCACCCGGCCAACTGCTTGCAGGTCCACCGCGGCGCGGCCGGCCACCGCGTCCGCCCCGCCTGCCCGCAGCGCCGACGCCACCGCCTCGCCCGCGTTGCCCAGGATCAGCACCGGGCCGGACAACGGCGGCAGCGTGTCCAGGGTGACGGACGCCATGCCCGCGCCGTCGCCGAAGAACACCCGGCCCGCGCGCCTGGTGTCCAGCGCCACCCAGGGGGTGCGGCCCGGCGGCGCGGCGTCGGCCAGGAAGGCTTCCGCCACCGTGACCCCGACCACGGGCGCGCCAGCCCCGATCGCCAGCCCGTGGGCCAGCGCCAAGGCGCCGCGCAGGCCGGTGAAGCTGCCCGGCCCGACCGTGACCGCCACGGCGTCGCCCGGCCCGTGCGCCTCCAGCAGGCTTTGCACGAAGACCGGCAGCTCGGCCGCGGCGGCGCGGGCGTTGCCGCCGGAACGGACGCCCAGGCAGCGCCCATCCTGCATCAGGGCGGCGGAGCAGCGGTCGAGCGCCGCATCCAGCACCAGCAGCCGCACCTCACAGCACCAGGCAGGCTTCGCCGAACGTCAGCCGGGGGGAGCGGGGGCCGAGGGCCGCGGGGCCGCCTTGGCCGAGGCGTACGAGTAAGTTGGAGCGCCAGCCGCGGCCGACGAAGAAGATACCGTCCACCCGCGCCGTGTCGAAGCCGCTCATCGGGGCGGCGTCCAGCCCGACGGCGCGGGCGGCCATGATGAGGTAGGCGCCTTGCAGGGTGCCGTTGCGGAAGGCGGTCTCGGCCGCCAGGTCCGCGTTGCCGGCGAACCAGGCGCGGGCGTCCGCGTGCGGGAACAGCTTGGGCAGCTGGTCATAGAACCGCGGGTCGTGCGCCACCACGGCCACCACGGGGGCGGCCATGGCCTTGTCCACGTTGCCGGCGGACAGGGCGGGCCGCAGCCGTCCCTTGGCCTCCGGCGAGCGGAGGAACAGGAATCGCGCGGGGGAACAGTTGGCGGAGGTCGGGCCAGCGCGCAGGAGCGCGTACACCTCCTGCAACGCGTCCTCCCCCACCGGCTCGTCCCGCCACTGGCCGGGGGTGCGCGCCTGCGTGAACAGGACCCGGCGCGCCGCCTCGTCCAGCGCCAAGGCCTACAGCTCGACTTGCTGCACCGACAGGACTTCCGGCACGTAGTGGCGCAGCATGTTCTCGATGCCGTGCTTGAGGGTGGCGGAGGAGGACGGGCAGCCGGAGCAGGCGCCCTGCATGTGCAGCATGACCACGCCTTCGCGGTAGCCGCGGAACACGATGTCGCCGCCGTCGCTGGCGACCGCCGGGCGCACCCGGGTGTCGAGCAGCTCCTTGATCTGCTCCACGATCTCGCGGTTCTCCGGCGCCACGTCCTCGTCCAGCGCGTCGCCAGCGCCTTCCATGGCTCGCTCGATCACGGGGCGGTTGGCCACGAAATGCTCCATGAGGGCGCCCAGCACCTGGGGGCGCAGCGCGTGCCATTCGGCGCCGTCCGACTTGGTGATGGTCACGAAATCGCCGCCAAGGAACACGCGGGCCACGCCTGGAAGCTGGAACAAAGCCTGGGCGAGCGGCGAGCGGCCGGCTGTGTCGGCCGTGGCGAAATCTGCCGTTCCCTGTCCCAGCCCTGGGCCCATCACGTCGCGGCCAGGCAGGAACTTGAGGGTGGCGGGGTTCGGGGTGCCCTCGGTCTCGATGAACATCGTCGTGCCTTCCGAATGGGGACCGTGGCGGTCCGCGATGCGGCTAACATGGCGAAACAGGCACGTGAAGCAAGGGCCGCCCGCGATCCTGCGGACGGCCCTTGCCCGGTTCCGGCGGGGCTTGGGGCGTCACGCCGCCAGCGGCATCCCGGACGACGAGGCCATGCGCTGCGCGACCGCGGCGTCGTAGAGCGCCTGCTCCTCCTGCTTGTGCTTGATGGAGAAGCGGATGGTCGCGGCGCCGCAGGCGCAGCCGATGGCGCAGATGCCCAGCACCATGAAGCAGAGCTGCGGGTTGCCGGTGCCGCGCAGCAGCAGCCCCGCCGCCACGCCGCCGATGTTGCCGCCCGCGCCGATGATGCCGCACACGCCGCCGAGGATCTTGCGGTCGATGAACGGCACCAGGGCGTAGAGCGAGCCGCAGGCCATGTGGGTGAACAGGCCGAACACCAGCATCATCGAGATGGCCATCACGGCCGTCCCGGCCTGCGAGAACACGATCAGGAACACGCCCTCGCTGACCATCAGGCCGAACAGCAGCCAGGTGCGGCCGTCCAGCCCCTTGGTGCGCGCCACCTTGTCGGACAGCAGGCCGCCGAGCGCGCGGGCGAACAGCGCCAGCAGGCCGAACGCGCCGACCGCGAGGCCGGCCGTCTCGATGTCGAGCGCGTAGGCCTTGACGTAGTACGTCACGGCGATCGAGTGGACGAACAGCTCCACGCCGAACGACGCGCCGTAGCAGGCGCCCAGCAGCCACACCCGGTAGTTCTTGCCGGCTTCCTTCATGACGGCCAGGCCGCCCTTCTTGCCGACGGCGGTGGACAGGCCCATGCGGCGCAGGTCGGAAAAGTTGCCCTCCGGCGTGTCCTGGGTGAACTTCCAGTACGCCACGGCCGTGAGCAGCATCAGGACCGCCGGCAGCACCTGCGCATAGCGCCAAGCCATGCCCCTGCTGAGGCCGTAGGCCCCGACGCCGGCCAGGACGTAGGGCATGACGCTTTGGGTGACGCCGCCGCCCGCGTTGCCCCAGCCGCCCACCGTCGCGTTGGCGGTGCCCACGACGTTGGGCGCGAACATCACGGAGGTGTGGAACTGGGTGATCACGAAGCTCGCGCCGATGATGCCGATCAGCAGGCGGAGCACCAGGAACGAGGCGTAGTCCCACGCGAACGAGACGCCGATCACCGGCAAGGCGCCGAACACCAGCAGCGCGGTGTAGGTGGCGCGCGGGCCGTGCTTGTCGCACAGCGGCCCGATGACGAAGCGGGCGAGCACGGTCGCGAACACGCCCGCGATGCCGATGGAGTAAACCTGGTCATCCGTCAGGCGCAGGTCGCCCTTGATGACCGGCATCAGCGGCGCGGTGGCGAACCAGGCGAAGAAGCAAACGAAGAAGCCGATCCAGGCCATGTGGAACGCGCGCATCTGCGGCGTGCTGAAGCTGAACAGGTCGATGCGGGTGGCCTTGTTGCTGGCAGCCATGGGCGAAGAACTCCGACACGCCGAAGGGAGCGGCAGGTTGCAGGAAGCCGTCGCCTCAATGTCGGGCAATGCTGCGCGGCAGCATGGATGTGGCACGGATAACGCGGGCGTGAGAAGCCTGTTGGTGCGCCAATTTTCGCGACTTGCACAGGAACTGCTTAAAGATCAGGCATGACCTGCCTTTGATGCCGCTTCGCGCGGCAGCTACTCCGCCGCGTCTGCCAGGGCGGCGGCAGGCAGGCGCACCCGCATCCGCCGGATGCGGCGCGGGTCGGCGTCCAGCACGCGGAACTCCACCCCGGACGGGTGGGTGACCACCTCGCCGCGCGCGGGCACCCGGCCGGCCACGGTGAACACCAGGCCGCCCATGGTGTCGATGTCGGCGTCCCGCTCCGCCTCCGACAGCACCGGGCCGACCCGGGCCTCGAATGCCTCCACCGGCAGGCGGGCGTCCAGGTCCAGCGTGCCGTCCGCGCGCTCGGTGATGAGGGGGGCGTCCTCCTCGTCGTGCTCGTCCGCGATGTCGCCGGTGATGGTTTCCACCAGGTCCTCGATCGTCACCAGGCCGTCGATGCCGCCGTACTCGTCCACCACCAGCGCCAGGTGGATGCGGGCCTGGCGCATCTGCAGCAGCAGGTCCAGCACCGGCACCTGCGGCGCCACCATCAAGGGCGCGCGCACGATAGCGGCGAGGTCGAACGCTTCCGGTCGGCCGGGGCAGCCGAACACGTCCTTGACGTGGACCATGCCCACGATCTCGTCCAGCTGCTCGCGGAACACCGGCATGCGGGAATGGCCCTCGCGGCGCAGCAGCTCCAGCACCTGCTCGAAGCTGGCATCGACGGAGACGGCCACGATGTCAGCGCGGGGAATCATCACGTCGTCCGCCGTGGTGCCGCGCAGGCGCAGCACGTTGGCGATCAGGGCGCGCTCCTGCCGGTCCAGCTCGGGCGCCACGCCGGGTTGCTGCACGGCGTCGGCGGCCTCCTGCACCAGCTCGGCAATGCTGTCGCGCACGCTGTGCTCCGGGCCGCGGCGCAGCAGGCGCTGGCGCAGCCGGTGCAGGAAAGGCAGCGAGTCGCTCACGCGCGCCGCCACGGGTTGGGCACGCGCAGCCGGTGCAGGATGCGGGCCTCGCGCAGCTCCATGCGCCGCGCCTCGCCCGCCCCGCCATGGTCGTGCCCGCGCAGGTGCAGCGCGCCGTGCACCACCAGGTGGGCCAGCACGTGCGCCGCCCGGCGACCGGCGGCGCGCGCCTCCCGCCGCACCACGCCGGCGGCCAGCACCACGTCGCCGCTGTCGAAGGTCAGCACGTTGGTGGGCTTGTTGCGGCCGCGGTGGCGCGCGTTCAGGCGCTTCACGGCG
>CAXTNC010000118.1:0-9614 GCA_964245495.1 uncultured Acetobacteraceae bacterium | reverse complement strand
CCCCGGCGTTGGTGCTGACCGTGAGGCCCTGGCCTGCGCCGCCGCCCACCAGGGCCCCGCCGCCTGAGAGGGTCACCGTCGAGTCATCTCCCCCGCCCGTCTCGCTCACGTGCACGGCGGCGCCAAAATCCCCCAGCTCGAACGATTTGCTGGTGATGGTGGCGTTCAGCGTGGACCCGGCCAGGGCGTTGATCACGTCCTGCCCAGCCGACTGGCTGGTCAAGCTGCTATTGCCGGAGAACACATAAAGGTTGGACCCGCTGCTGCCTACAACAGCGTCGTTGCCAGTCGAGATGACCATGCTGTTGCCGGCGCCCAGGGTGACATCAGTGCTCACTCCGGCGTTGGTGCTCACCGTGATGCCCTGCCCCGCGCCGCCGCTTAGCAGAGCGCCACCGCCAGACAGGGTGACGCTGGAGTTGTCCCCGCCGCCCGTCTCGCTCACGTGCACGGCGGCGCCAAAATCACTCACCTCGAATGCCTTGCCCGTGATGGTGGCGTTCAGCGTGGACCCGGCCAAGGCGTTGATCACGTCCGTGCCGGAAGATTGGCTGGTCAGGCTGCTGACACCGGAGAAAAAATATTGGTTGGACCCGCTGCCGCCCGTCACCGCGTCGTTGCCCAAAGAGTCGACCGTGGTGTTGCCGGTGCCCAGCGTCACGCTGGTGCTCACCCCGGTGTTGGTCTGCACCGTCATGGTCTGGCCCGCACCGCCATAGATCAACGCGCCACCGCCGGACAAAGACAGGGCCGAGCCGCCTCCGGCTTCGCTGACACGAACGGCCGCGCCGTAGTCGGCCACCGTGAAACCCGCTCCCGTCGCCGTCGCCGACACGTTCGACCCGGCCAGCGCGTTGATGAGGTCGCTCCCGGTGGCCTGACTCAGGACAGACGCCGTGCCGCTGACAGTGTAGGTGTTGGACCCGCCGCCGCCGCTGATGGTGGCAATGCCGCCCACCGTCACCGTCGAGTTGGCGCCGGTCGTGACGCCGGCCGACCCGCTGACCGTGACGGTGGCGTCGGCGCCCGTGGTGATGGTGTCCTGGCCCAAGCTGTTGACCACCGCGGACGCGCCCACCGCCACCGTGTTGGTCGAGCCGCTCGCGGTCCAGACCTGGTCGGACGCGCCGGAGGAGTTGAGGGACACGCCCCCCGCTCCGCCGACGACGTAGGCCTGCCCGCTCGAATCGTGGACCGACAGGGCGGACGCGCCGCCCACCTCGACATGGACCGGCGTGGTCCAGGTTGCCGATGCTGCGGCATGCTGGATCGATCCCTGCGTGTCGGCATTTTGCGCGACCCACAGCGCCACGCCGGCAACCGATTCCGGATCGGCCTCGCTGCCGATCACCGTGGTGCCGTCGGTCGCGTATGTCTCGACCACCCAATCGTCTGGCAAGGCATTGTTGGCGGCCAGCTGGGCGATGAACTGCGCCGTGGACTCGCGGAAGCTGCTGTCGAAGTCTGCGGGCGTCGGCGACAGGATGACGGTGCTGGTGATGCCGTTCGCGTTGGCCCAGCGGATTTCGCTTTCGATGGTGCTCAGGTAGGCCGAGCCGCGGGCCAGCGAGTAGCTGGGCGGGCTGTCGAGCGTGATGCCGCCGCCGAGCAGGGCCGCGGCGCGCAGGCTCGCATAGCCGGGCAGCGTGGCGAAGTCGCCCAGCGGGTCGGACAGGTCGTTGGGCGAGAAGATGGGCGCAACACGTGAGATGCCGACCGCGGCGGCGGCCCGGACGTAAGCGCTCCACGAGCTGTAATCGACCGTGTAGGAGGCGATGTCGACGGCGGCGATGGATGGCGTGAGGTTGTTGTCAACCTCGACCTGGGTGTAATAGCCGTTGAACCAGCCGGAAGCGTCCGTCTCGAACGGAAGCTCGGCGAAGCCGCTGCCGCTGCCGGAGAACGCGGAAACGATGCTGGGCAGGTCGCCGTTGTCGTAAACCTGCTGGACGGCGTTCGCATGGGCATACAAGCCGACCCGGCCAGTCGCACGCAAGGTGGCCGTGGCAGTTGCTGAAGCAAACGTGTCAAACCCCTGCACGCCGCCGACAAACACGTCAATCATCATGAACCCCACCAAGCTGCGGGTCCACGGTATTCAGCAGAATTGAAAGACGGGTTAAGTTCCGCAAGGCATATTGCGGAATTTTACTATAACAATACTGGGTTAATTACGTCCCTGAAGGGCCATTAGCGTGTCGGCAAGGAATGACCGGCAGGCATCGGGCGCATCTGGCGCCCGGACTTCGGGCAAGCCTCAAAGGCTGGCTTTGCTTGCCTGTACCTCATCCAGGATCGCCTCAAGCGGCTGGATGCGGAAAACCCGCCGCTGAAGAACGGTGTCGGCGAAGTTGAGCAGCGCCACATCCAGCATCGTCCGCCGCGTGATGCTTTCGGCCGGCCGTGGCGACTGCCACAGGATGAGCTGGCCATGGTTCTCCAGCACCGTCGCGTAGGAGAGCTGCTGCAAGAAGGTTTCGATGAAGAAAGCCACCTTGTACACATCTCCCATCCAGGTGTTGTCCCCTGTCAGGCTCGGCTGGCTTATCGCCAGGTGGTCGCGCACCTGGAACGCCTCGTCCAAGGAGGACAGCGACGCATGGAATGACAGCGGCAGGATGTCATCGACGATGACGACGCCGCCGCGGTTCAGCACGAGCAGGGCATTCATGACATCACGCAGTGTCTGCTCGAAGGTGTGCAGGCCATCGACATAGACCACGTCGAAGCGCCGCCGCGCCGAGCCGGGGCTTGCGAAGAACTCGTCGCTGGTCACGGGGAAGTATTCGATCCCGGCCGTGTTCGGGGGCGGTTCGAACTTGAAGTTGGGGTCAACGGCGGCTTTGTAGGCGGCGGACACGAAACGGAACGTGTCCCCCGCGTCCACGCCGATCTCCAGGTACGACGGGCGTTCAAAGAGGTCGAGCACCTCCTGCACGACTGTTGAGCGGTCAATCATGTGCTTGCACCTTCTTGCTGGGCCGTGTCCGCCGTGCGGTTGTCATCTGGCGCCGCAGCTCGCGAGCGCCTGCTGCGGCGCCGCTGGCGAGGGCGAGACGGGCGCGGAACCCGCAAGGAAGAGAGCGGCTGCGTCGAGGCTTTCGGAGCCGCCCGCCGCCACGTCGTTGCCGGCGCCGCAGCCAGGTCCTGCGGCGCCGTAGTTCTCCACCACCCATTGCGTCGGCAGCGCGCCCGCTTGCGCCAGGCCGGCCGCCAAGCGGCCTGTGTTCTGCACGAAGGCGGGATCATACCCGCACCCGCCGGTGTGGCCGGCCGCGTCCGGCTTCTCGGCATAGGGCGAGACGATGAGGCTGCTGCGGATGCCGCTGCTGTTCGCCCACGCGACCATCCGCGCCACTTGCGCCTGGTAGCCGGCTCCCCGCAGCGTCCAGTAGGTCGGCGGCACATCCAGGCCGATGCCGCCGCCGAACAGCGCCGCGGCGCGGACGTTCGCCCAGAACGCTGCATCGGCAAATCCGTCCGCCAGGTCCTCATCGCCGCCGTTGGGAGTCATGACGATGGCGACGTTGCGCGCGCCATGCCGCACGGCGCCGCAGGTCTGCTGTTCCATGACAGCCAAGTCCGCGACGCTGGTGTAGCCGCCGTATACGTGGCCAGGCACCGCTTCGCCGGCGGCGGAGCGGTAGGACCCGGTCCCGTCGCCGGAGCCGGTCAGCGCGTTCATGTTGACCTGGGGGGGATAACGGCCGCCGAAGAACTGGAGGTAGCCGGGGTCCTCGACGGCGCTGCCGCCAAGCTCCGCCACGGTTTCCTCCCCTGCCGCATCCTTGACGTTCCAGGTGGCCCGCAGCGCGGAGCGCTCGCGCGGCGTCAGCGCGGCGTTGCCGTTCGCGTGCTGGTAAAGCCCGATCCTGCCGCTCCGGCGCAGGGCTGCGCTGGCGACCGGGCCCGCCAAGGCGGCGTAGCCCGGGCCTACGCTGCCGATGAAGACGACCTTGCCCCCGGGGCCGGCGGCATCCGGAGACGCGGAAGCGTTGCCGCCCGGCACGGACGCAAGGGAGGCAAGCAACAGGCAGGCGGCAAGGCGCTTTGACATGACGGATCTGCCGGACGGATTAAGGAGTCCCGCGCTTTCCCGTGCTGCGCGGCTTCGCCTTGGCCATGGAGGCGCTGGCTGCAGCGCGCGGTTTGCGGACAGGCGGAAACTCAGCGATGTCCGGCAGGCTTTGCCCGGCCCTGCCTTGCGGCAAATCCGCCAGTTTTGCCGCGCGCCGCTTCACAGCCTGGCGCTCCGGCGCCCTGTCGGCCTCCGGCGAAACCCTGGGCGGCTCGGGTCCGAGATAGGCCGGCTGCATCGGATCGACGCGGGTGAGCGCAGGCTCGGCGGCTTCCACCCAGCTGATCGCGGCTGCCTCGTCCGGCGGCAGCAGCTCGGTGAACGGCGCGCGCTCCAGGCTGAAGTTCTTGTTGTAGAACGGGTCCAGGGTGAGCCTGCGGCCCCATCGTTCCTTCATGGTCTCCGCCTCGTGGAAGAAGCGGGCCTCCTGCGCCGGGCGCTCGTCGTCGCCGCGGCTGAGCGACTCGTGGTGCTCGGCCACGAAGTCCGGCGTCCAGACGATCTTGTAGCCGGCTGCGCGGACCTTCAGGCAGAAGTCGACGTCGTTGAACGCGACGGGCAGGCTCTTCTCGTCCAGGCCGCCGATCTCCTTGAACACCCTGGCCCGGATCAGCACCGCGGCGGCGGTGACGCCGGAGTATTCCTGCGCGAACAGCAGCCGCCCGCCGAAGCCGTGGTCGTTCTCCTGCAAGCCGACCCCGAGATGGCCGGCGACGCCGCCCAGCCCCATGATGATGCCGCCGTGCTGGACGGTGCGCGAGGGGTAAAGGAACTTGCCGCCGACCATCGCGACCGCCGGGTCGGCCAGCGCCTCGTTGACGCAGGCCCGCAGCCAGTCCCCGTCGCCCACGAACACGTCGTTGTTCATGAGCACCAGGAAGTCCGCGGCCGAGCCGGCGGCGGCCAGGTTGTTCAGGCGGGAGTAGTTGAACGGCTCCTCCACGCGCATCACGCGGACCTTGGGCAGCAGCGCCGCCTCCGCGCAGAACGCGGCCGCCTCCTCGCTGGTGGACCAGTTGTCCACCAGGGTGATGCGGAAGTTCTCGTACAGCGTCTTGGTCAGCAGCGTGCGCAGGCAGCGCCGGGTGGTGGCGACCTGGTCCTTGAACGGGATGATGACCTCGACGGGCGGCTCCCAGTCGATCAGCCATTCCTGGCGGTACAGCGTGCTGTCCCGGATGTTGGACACCTTCGCCGGCCGCCCGATGCGTTCGAGGTGGTCCCGCACGGCGGCGATCCCGGCGTTCAGCGCGTAGGGCTTGGCGCTGGTGTCGGAGGCCGTCGAGTTCTCCGTGATGCGCCAGTGGTACAGGACCTCAGGCACGTGGAAGATCTCGTGCGGCGGGACGTGCTCCGACAGCCGGAGGATGAGGTCATGGTCCTGCGCGCCGTCGTACTGGCTGTCGAGCGGGCCGGCCGCCTCCAGCGCGCCGCGCTCCACGAACAGGAGGTGGCAGACGTAGTTCACCCCCAGCAGCAGGCGGTGATTCCAGTCCGGCTTGAACGCGGGCGTGGTGAACGCCCCGGCCGCATCGACCTTGTCCTCGTCCGAGTACAGCAGCCTGGCGCCCCGCGCCTGGGCTGCGCGCAGCATGGTTTCCAGGGCCACGTCCGTGAGCAGGTCGTCGTGGTCGAAGAAGGCGACCCACTCGCCCCTGGCCGCCTTCAGGCCGAGGTTGGTCGAACGGCTGATCCCGCCGTTCTTGGCCATCGGGCGGGCGAGGATGCGCGCGTCGCGGGCGGCATACTCCTCGATGCAGGCGGCAAGGTCTGGGTTTCCGCTCCCGTCATCGACGAGGATCAGCTCCCAGTTCGCGTAGGTCTGGGCGATCACGGAGTCGACCGCGGCGCGGAACTCGTCCAGCTTGGGGCGGTACACCGGGCACACCACGCTGATGAGCGGCGACGGGGCGGCCGGGTCCCGGCCTGCCAGGACACGCTCGCGCAGCGCCGCGGCGTACTCGGGAAACCACTCGGAATAGTCCGCCAGCAGGTAGGTCTTCTGCGGAAGCAGGCTCAGAAGGTTGCGCCTAAGCCGCGTCAGCCGGACGTGCATGTAGTTGATCTCGTCCGACAGCTCGGCCAGCTGCGCCTCCGCCTCGTCGGAGATCAGGCTGACGACCAGCGGGCTTTTCTCCAGCTCCTCGTTGTCCGGCATCAGGTAGAACCGGTAGCTCTGCTTGCGCCCCCGGCGCATGGAAGGGGGCAGCACGAAGCGGAAGCCGCAGTAGGCCGACCCGTTCAGCAGGCGCCCGACATCCGTGCGGACGCGGTTAGCGCGCACGTGGCCGACCGTGATGCCGTCGCAGGCGATCCGGACCATGCAGTTGCCGTCGAGCCGGCCGGTTTCGTAGTTGGAGCGCAGCACCCAGCCCTCCAGCCCGCTGCCGCGCAGCCCGTCCACGTGGCTCTGCACCTGGGGACGCCATTTGTAGCTGTAGTCGAACGAGTCCGCCGTGTTGCCCTGGGAGCGGATGACCATGGCCATGCGCCGGGTGTCGCGGAACTCCACGCGGTGCGGCTCGCCGTCCAGCACCTGCAACGGCAGCTTCACGCTGTAGCCGACGGCTTCGGGCGCCGAGCCGGCGTTGGCCACGTCCGGGCGCGGGCCGTCGCACACCACTTCCGCCGTTTGCTGGCCGTCCACCAGCACGTAGAACCGCGCCGGCTGCGAACGGCTGTTCGGGTCGTGCGCCCAGCCGGCGATCACCCCGTCCTCCACCGAGTCGAGCTGGCAGTTGATCGGCGACCGCATCGATTCAGCTCTCATGCGCATTCCATCTGGCGTTGTTCCGGCCTGAGCAGGCAAGCAGCCCTCCGCCACCGTTATTGCATTGCACTGCGGCAGACAATCCTATGCGCCGCTGAACCTGCCGGCGCTCCCGGGCTTGGTTGCGCGACCGGGCGCAAACCGCCCTGACGCCTTGCCGCGGAGCGCCCTGCAACGTAGCCTGGCGGCCGGATGCCGCGAATTCGGACCAACCATGCCCCCGCCGCGACGATGGCCGCAACCGGAGACGCGGGCGCGCTCCGGTCCACCCGCTTCCCCCTCGACGCGCTGCCCGGCACAGCGCAGCAGCCCGGCGCTGCCCCGGCCGGCCCCGCGCCCAGCCATGACGATCCCGTCGAGGCGGTCGTCGCCGGGCAGCTGGATGCCGGTTTCTACCTCGGGATGTACGATGACATCCGGCGCGCCGGGATCGACCCGGTGCGCCATTACTGCGCCCACGGCTGGGCGGAAGGGCGCGATCCCGCGGCCTGGTTCGACACCCGCCACTACCTCGACGCCAACCGCGACGTGGCCGAGCACGGGATCAACCCGTTCTGGCACTACCTGACCTACGGGCGTTCCGAAGGGCGCGCCCCGAGCCGTCCGGGCGGCATCCGGCGCCGAACGGTCGAGCAGGCGGTCGATCCGGACGTCATCACCGACGCCTATGCCAAGCCGGAGCGCACCGAAACGCTGACCCGCGTCCGGCTGGCGGCGCTGCTGCGCCCTGCCGCCGAGGCGGCGTGCGGGCTGGTCGTCTCCGCCGGGCACGACTGCTACATCCGGGTCACCGGGGGCATCCAGCTCTTCATCGCGGACGAGCAGGCGAAGTTCGCGCGGCAGAACCTGGCCTATCTCAACGTCTCCCCGTTCACCCCCCTGCTCCGCCTCGCCGACCCCGGCGCCGCTGACCTGCCGCTGAACCTCGTGCTGGATGGCCGCTTCGTGGGCGTGGCCAGCGGCGGCGACCTGGCCGCCGTGCTCCGCCGCATCCCGCCGCGCCCCGGCGAGCAGCGCCTGTTCGTGCTGCACTGCCTGCTGGGCCACAGCATCGCCGACCTCCTCGCCCTGCACCGGGCCAGCCTCGCCTCCCATGCCGTGTTCTGGGTGCACGACTACTCCTCCGTGTGCGTCGGCTACACCCTGCTGCGCAACGACGCCGAATTCTGCCACGCGCCGCCGGCCGGCAGCATGGCCTGCCGGGTCTGCGTTTATGGCAGCCGGCGGGAAACCCACGCCGGGCAGGTGCGCGAGCTGTTCCAGGCGGTGCCGTTCCATGTCGCGGCGCCGTCGGATGCCGCGCTCTCGCTTTGGCAGGCCCATGCCGGGCTGCCCTTCGCCACGGCGCAGGCGCACGCGCACTGCATCCTGCAAGCCAACCCGGCGCCTCCGCCCCTGCGTCCCGCCGGGGCGCCGGTCCGCGTCGCCTTCATCGGCTATCCCCGCCCGCAGAAAGGCTGGCCGCTGTGGCGGGATCTGATCTCGCGCACGTGCCGCAGCGGGGCCTACCGCTTCTTCCACCTGGGCAGCGCGGAAGCGGTCCGCGACCTGCCGGGCATGCAGCGCCGGGAAGTCTCGACCTCCCCGGAGCGTCCGGACGCCATGACGCAGGCCTTGGCGGAGCTGGAGATCGACCTGGTCGCAGCCCTGTCGCCCTGGCCGGAAACCTTCTCCTACGCCGCCTACGAGGCGCTGGCGGCGGGGGCGGACCTGGTCTGCCTGGCCGACAGCGGCAACATCGCGGCGACCGTGCTGCGGCTGGGACGCGGGGTGGTCGCGGACAGCGAGGCGGCCCTGGTCGGGTTCTTCGAAAGCGGCGGGGCAGTCGAATACGTCAGGCGGTGCCGCGAGCAGGGGACGGGGCGCAGCCGGCTGGCGCATGAGGGCACCACGGCGAGCCTCGCCTTCGACGCTCCTGCCTGACCGGCCTACTGCCCGGTCAGGTACATCGTCGCCGCTCCGAACTGCTGGGTCTCGAAGGTGATCCGCACCGGCACCAGGGGCGCGCCCGGCGCGAGGCGCGCGAACCAGGCGGAGCCATGCTGCGGCCGGCGCAGCACCGCCTCGTCCGCGTCGTGGATGAACCCGGCGAGCTGGCGCCCCTCGAAGTCGCAGCGCAGCGCGGCGCCTTGGAACGAGGAACGGCCGGTCGGCTTCAGCACCTCCTCCCCCACCGTGCGCACCTCGATCTGCGACAGCCGGCGGCCGTCAAAGGTGGTCGCTCCCCCCTCGCACCTGCCCGTGTCCGACAGGCGGCGCAGCAGCGCCGCCATGGCGCTCAGCGAGTCGATGGTGTGCAGCTGCTGCTCCGGGGGCACCGGGTCCCGCTCCTCGTCCACCGTCGGCACGAGCTGGCTGAGGATCGGCTTGCCGTTCTGCCAGTCGATCTGCGTCACCCGCGGCTCGCCGTGCATGTGCCCGGCGCTGAACAGCTCCCGCGGCTCCGCCGTCTCGCCGCGGAAGCGCCCATCAACCGTCGTGGTGGCGTCGGCATGGACCAGCAGGCCGACCACCCCCGTCAGGTGGTAGGACACCTGCAGCCGGTAGCTTTCCGGCGACATCGCCAGGCTGGCCTGCATGTCCATGACGTTCAGGCCGTTGGAATAGGCGGAGTAGGCCAGCTTCAGCGGCGCGCTGTCCGCCTGCGCGGGGAGCGGGCCGGACAGGGCGAGCACGACGGCGGCCAGGCAGGTGCGCATGGGCACCACCATGGCGCGGGACCGGGCGGCTTGTAACGCGGAATCGGGCAACTGAGCGTCACGGACG
>CAXTNC010000117.1:0-9685 GCA_964245495.1 uncultured Acetobacteraceae bacterium | reverse complement strand
GCTCCCCGCCAACCAGACCGGAGCCTCCGCCATGATCCACGTCATCGCCTTCATCACCGCCAAGCCCGGCCAGCGCGCCGCCATCCTGGACGCCTTCCGCGCCAACATGCCGGCCGTGCACGCCGAACCCGGCTGCATCGAGTACGCCCCGGTGATCGACGCCGAGGGCGCGGGCGGGATGCAGGCCAAGCTGGGCGGGGACAGCTTCGCCGTGGTCGAGAAATGGGAAACCATGGATGCGCTCAAGGCCCATGCCAGGTCGCCGCACATGGCCGAGTATGCAGGCAAGGTGAAAGACCTGACCGCCAGCCGTGCCGTCCACGTCTTGTCGGAGGCATAGCCGCAAGCGCCGGCTAACCCCCGGGAGGCGACCATCCCGCAGGCGCCATCTCGAAGCCTGCGAACTCGAACGCGGGCGCCACGACGCAGCTGACCAGGCTCCAGGCGCCCAGGCTGCTCGCCTCCTGCCACGCGTGCGCAGGCACCACGCCTTGCAGCGCCTCGCCGCCCGCCAGGTCCGGGCCGAGCCGCACCTCCTGCCGCGCCGCCTCGCCGCCCTGGACGCCAAGCAGCAAGGGCGAGCCAGCCTGCCAAAGCCAAACCTCCGCCGCGTCCACCCGGTGCCAGCGCGACCGCTCGCCTGCCGCCAGCAGGAACAGGATGCTGGTGCCGGCGCCCCGCTCTCCGCAAGCTGGGCGGTCGCGCCATAGTTCGCGGTAGTGCCCGCCCTCAGGGTGCGGAGCCAAGCCCAGCGCCTCGCGCACGGCGTGGGCGGGCTGGGACAGGTCGCGGAGGTTGACCGTCATGCCGCCTGCAACGCTTCGCCGCAGCCTTCAGCGCCCGGCGCATCGGTCGGCGCCGGCGCTGGACGGCTGCGGAACACGCAGCCCGACGCATGGGCCGCCAGCAGCAGCGCCGGGTCTTCCTTGCGCGAAGCCGGTTGCCCGATGACAAACCGGGCGTTGTCGTCGGTCAGCACGTCCATGGCGGCGCTCCTGGAACCCTTAACCCCATGTTGGGGCCGCAAGGCGTAGATGGAACCCGGCGTTGCGCGGGTGCTTGGCGTGGGTTACTCGTCCCTGGTGTCTCAGCGTTTCCTCGTCACCGGCGGCGCCGGCTATGTCGGCAGCCACATGGTGGACCTGCTGGTGCGCGGCGGGGCCGATGTCACCGTGGTGGACGACCTTCGCCAGGGCCATCGCGCCGCGCTGCCGCCAGGGGTGGAGCTGGTGGTGGCCAACGTGTCGGACGCCGCCGCCATGGATGCCGCGCTGGCCGGGCGGGAGTGGCATGCCATCATCCACTTCGCCGCCCTGTCCCTGGTGGGCGAGAGCATGGCGCAGCCGCTGCGCTACCTGGGCGAGAACGCGGGCGGCGGCTTCGCCCTGATCGACGCCGCCATCCGCCACGGCGTGCCCCGCTTCGTGCTGTCCTCAACCGCCAACCTGTTCGGCGAGCCGGACGCGGTGCCCATCCCCGAGGACGCGCCGCTGCGCCCCAGCTCGCCCTACGGCGAGAGCAAGCTGATGATCGAGCGGGCGCTGCACTGGGCGGGGCAGTGCCACGGCCTGCGCTCCGCCTGCCTGCGCTACTTCAACGCCGCCGGCGCCGACCCGGCGGGGCGCATCGGCGAGGACCATGATCCCGAGACGCACCTGATCCCCCTGGTGATCGACGCCGCCCTGGGACGCCGCGGCGCGCTGACCGTGTTCGGCACCGACTACCCCACGCCGGACGGCACCTGCATCCGCGACTACGTCCACGTCACCGACCTGTGCGAGGCGCACCTGTGCGCCCTGGCCCAACTGGACGGCGGCAGCGTCACCTACAACCTCGGCAACGGCCAGGGCCACTCGGTCCGCGAGGTGATCGCGGCGGTGGAGGCGGTGACCGGCCGCCCCGTCCCCGTGCAGTATGGCGGCCGCCGCCCTGGCGACCCGGCGGTGCTGGTGGCCGCCTCCGGCCGCATCAAGGCGGAAGCCGGGTGGACGCCGCGCCACGCGGACCTGCACGGGATCGTCCAAACGGCGTTCGCCTGGCGGCAGGCCCATCCCGGCGGCTACCGGGACCGTTGAACAAGGCTCTCCTCGGCAGGCTGCCGCTCACTCCGCCCATGTGGCGCAGGGTCTGCGTGAGCATCCCCTGGCTGATGCCCTGGACCAACCGGCATCGCACTCCCCGTTTGGTGAGCATTGAACTCTGAAGCGCCTGCTTCCGCTTGGACAGCATAGCGCGCCAGATGCGGGGGGAAATCCGACGACGAGACGAGAGGAATTGCCTGATGAAGCTGGAGAACAGGACGGTCCTGATAACCGGAGGGACGAGCGGCATCGGCCTTGAGCTGGCAAGGCAGCTTCTTGAGCGCGGCAACGTCGTGATCGTCACTGGCCGGGACCAGGACAGGCTGAGCGCTGCGAAGGCATCCCTTCCAGGCGTTCACGCCTTCCAAAGCGACGTCAGCGATCCGGCAGCCATAGCCGCCTTGCATGACACCGTGCTGCAGCAGTTTCCGGCGCTGGACACCCTCGTCAACAACGCCGGCATGATGCGCAACCTGGATTTCAGCCAAGGCCACGGCATGGGCGACGTTGCGCGGGAGATCAACACCAACCTGACCGGCTTGGTGCTCATGGTCCAGCAGTTCCTGCCGCATCTGCTGACCCGGCCAGACGCGTTGATGGTCAATGTCTCGTCCAGCCTGGCTTTCATCCCGTACCCTGCAGCCCCAATCTACTGCGCCACGAAGGCGGCCATCCACTCCTTCAGCCTGTCCATGCGCGTGCAGCTCAGCGGCACGAACGTCACCGTCGTCGAGCTGGCTCCCCCCGCCACCGGAACCGCGCTGTTCGACGCCGAGTTCCAGAAGGAGATGGCGGGGCAGAAGACGATGAGCGTGACGGCGCTTGCTGCACAGGCGATCACTGGGATGGAGGCTGGCAAGTTGGAAATTCGGCCCGGCTTGAGCAACGTGATGAAAGCCATGAGCCGGATCGCGCCGCAGTTCATGCTTGGCCAGATCGTGAGGATGATGAAGATCAAGCCCGCGGCGGCCTAACCGGATGTCACCGGCTCCCGCCTGGCCAGCGAATCCTGGCCTGCCCTCGCCGCCTCCGGCCAGGCGGAGCCGATCGCCGGCACTGCCAGGTAGGCCATTCGCTTGGCCTCCTTCCGCCCCCGCGCCACCGAGTCCAGGATGAAGCCGCAGGTGGTGGACAGGAACGCCAGCCCCATCAGCCCCGTCGCCAGCACCGCCGTCGGCAGCCGTGGCACCAGCCCCGTGCGCATGAACTGCGTCACGATCGGGATGCCCAGCAGCACCGCCGCCGCTGCCAGCGCCGCCGCACCCACGGCGAAGAACTGGAACGGCCGGATTTCCTTCACCAGCAGCACGATGGTGCGCAGGATGCGCAGGCCGTCCGTGTAGGTCCGCAGCTTGGAGGCAGACCCTGCCGGACGGTCCTTGTAGGCGGTGCGCAGCTCGCCCACCGGCATCGCCAGCTCCAGCGCGTGGACGGTGAACTCCGTCTCCGTCTCGAACCCGGTGGACAGCGCCGGGAACGACTTGACGAACCGGCGGGAGAACGCGCGGTAGCCGGACAGCATGTCGCTCACCCGGTTGCCGAACAGCAGCGTCACGATGCGGGTCAGCACCAGGTTGCCGGTGCGGTGGCCGGTGCGGTAGGCGGCGGCCAGCTCCGTCACCCGGCTGGCGGTCACCATGTCCAGCTGGCCGTCCAGCAGCAGCCGCAGCATGTCGGGCGCCGCCGCCGGGTCGTAGGTGTCGTCGCCATCGACCAGGATGTAGGCGTCAGCCTCGATGTCGGCGAACATGCGGCGCACCACGTTGCCCTTGCCTTGCAGCGGCTCGGACCGCACCACCGCCCCGGCCCGGCGCGCGACGGCCACCGTGCCGTCCGTGGAGTTGTTGTCGTACACGAACACCACCGCGCCGGGCAGCGCTGACTGGAACCCGGCCACCACGCGGCCGATCGCCACCTCCTCGTTGTGGCACGGCACCAGGACGGCGACCCGCATCACCGGAACACCACGGCGCGCGACAGCGTGAAGTTGGCGAACATGCCGGCCACGGCGCCCGCGGCGATGGCGATCACGGGCTGGGCGGCGCAGAGGCTGAACGATGCGACCAGCAAGAAATACGTCCCCAGGTTGAGGCACAGCCCCGGCAGGCTGGCGAGCGCGAACCGCGCCCATTGGCGGTGCACCGGCCCGGCATTGCCCAGGCTGCGGAAAGTCCATACCCGGTTCAGCCACCAGGTGGCGGTGACGGCCACGGCATAGGCAACGATCCCGGCGAGGTAAAGCCCAAGCGGCCAGCGCACCGCATACACCACGGCCGTATCGACGGCGAACCCGGCGACGCCCACCAGCCCGAACTGGGTGAACTGGGCCAGCAACGCCACGTGCCCGGGCGTGACATGCCGTCGGACGGGCATGGGCAGCGCGGCTGCCAGGCGGTCCATCAGGGCTTGCACAGCCGTCTCATACGCCATTCTCCGAAGCCGGGCCACGGCGTTGCCGCCGCCCTGACTGGGCACTACGGTTGGCAAACAAATGGCGGCAAGGAGACCGAATCATGTTTCGACGCACGATGCTGGCCGCCACCGGCGCGCTGGCGTTGATGGCCGCCGGTGCGGCGCAGGCGCAGATCAAGGTTGCCGCCGCCGGGCCGATGACCGGCAAGAATGCAGCGTTCGGCGCGCAGTTCCGTGACGGCGCGCAGCAGGCGGTGGATGACATCAACCGCGCGGGCGGCGTGCTGGGCCAGCAGCTGCAGCTCAGCATCGGGGATGACGCATGCGACCCGCGCCAGGCCGTCTCCGTGGCCAACCAGTTCGCCAGCCAGGACGTGAAGCTGGTGGCCGGGCATTTCTGTTCCGGCAGCTCCATTCCGGCCAGCAAAGTCTACGCCGAGGAGGGCGTGCTGGAAATCTCGCCCGGGTCCACGAGTCCGGACTACACCGACAAGGGAAGCTGGGCCACCTTCCGCCTGTGCGGCCGGGACGACCAGCAGGGCCAGGTGGCGGGAGACTACATCGCCGCGCACTTCAAGAATGACAAGATCGCGGTGCTGAACGACAACACCGCCTACGGGAAGGGCCTGGCCGATCAAACGGAGAAGGAGCTTGATGCGAAGGGCGTCAAGCGTGCCCTCGCCGCCGCCTACACGCCCGGCGAGAAAGACTACTCCGCCCTGGTCAGCCGCCTGAAGGACGCCGGCATCCAGGTGATCTACCTGGGCGGCTACCACACGGAAGCGGGGCTGATCATCCGCCAGGCCAAGGAACAGGGCATGGCTCCCGTCCTGATAGGAGGCGACGCGTTGGTCACCAAGGAGTTCTGGCAAATTGCCGGTCCGGCTGGCGAAGGCACCCTGATGACCTTCTCGCCCGACCTTGGGAAACGGCCCGAGGCGGCAGCGGTGGTCAAGGAGTTCAAGGACCACGGCATCGATCCTGAAGGCTACACTCTTTACACCTACGCCTCCGTGCAGGTCTGGGCCGAAGCTGCGCGGAAGGCGAACAGCACGGACCCGCGAAAAATTGCCGACGTCTTGAAGTCGGGCGGCCCCTGGCAGAGCGTCATCGGGCCGGTCAGCTTTGACAAGAAGGGCGACGTGGAAGGCCCCACCTACGTGTTCTATGCTTGGAAGGACGGCAGCTACGCTGAAATGTAGCGGCGGCTGCGGTTCAGGCCCTCCCCCGGATCGGGAGAGGGCCTGGCAGCTGCCTCAAGCCTTGTCGGCCACGTCGCGCGCAGTGTCCTTGACGCCGCCAACGGTGTTCTTCACCGAGCCGGCAGCCTTGTCGGCCTTGCCCTCGGCCTGCATCTTCTGGTCGCCCGTCATCTTGCCGACGCCTTCCTTGATGGCGCCCTTGGCCTTGTCGAGCATCCCCTCGACGCGCTTCTCGTCCATGATCTGGCTCCAAAACGGCGTGATGCCGCGCGGTTTCAACGGATGACGGCAGGGCTGGTTGCCGCATCCTCAGCCAAGGCCGCGCAGCCACTCGGCAACCGTGCCCATCAGCGCACGTCCGGCTGGGATTTCGCCTGCCATCTGCATGACGCCATGGATCATGCCCGGCAGCGCCACCCGCCGCACTGCCACCCCGGCCTCGCGCAGGCGCTTGGCATAGGCCACGCCCTCGTCGCGCAGCGGGTCGCACTCGCAGGTCACGATCAGGGCAGGCGGCAGGCGGGCGAGGTCCTCCGCGAGCATCGGAGAAGCGTAAGGATGTGCAGGGTCCGCGCCGGCCAGGTACATCCGCAGCGAACGATGCAGCTCCGGCAGCTTGACGACCGTGCCATCGAACTCCGCCATGGATGGGTAGCTGCGGTCGATTCGCAGGTCCACGTTGGGGTAAAGGCAGATCTGGCCCGCCAGCGGCGAGCTGCTCCGGTCCCGCGCCATCGCCGCCGCCACCGTGGCCAGGCAGCCGCCCGCGCTGTCGCCGCCCACCAGCAGCCGCGCCGGGTCCACCCCGAACAGCCCCGTGTGGTCCGCCACGTGCGCCAGGGTGGCGAAGGCGTCCTCCGGCGCGGCCGGGAAATGGTACTCGGGCGCGCGGCGGTATTCCACGGCGATCACCACGGCCCCGGTGGCGTTGGCCAGCATCCGCAACGCCGGGTCGTGCGTTTCCAGCGACCCGGCGACGAAGCCGCCGCCATGGAACCAAACCAGCGCCGGCAGCACGCCCGGGCCGGGCCGGTACACGCGCAGGTCGAGCGGGCCGTCCGGACCCGTGAAATGGTGCTGGGTCTGCTCGAACACCGGCTCCGGCGGGCCGGCCAGCGGGCGCATCTGCAATATCTGGTCACGGTACTGCGCCACCCACTCGGCATCGCTGCGGAGGTGGGCGGGCTGGGACACCTCGTCGGCCATCTGCGCCATCTGGTCCAGCACGCGCTTCGCGTCAGCATCCATCGCCCGTCACTCCGGCCTGTGCAGCGGCGAACGGGCGGCTGGGCGCAGGGTTGCCTGTCCCGCCGAATGCCTACTCAGCCTGGGCGCTGGCCTCGCTGCGGGTGCCGCCGACGCGGGCGGCCAGGGCGGCAGCCATGAAGTCGTCCAGCGCGCCGTCCAGCACGGCCGCCGGGTTCGTCTTCTCCACGCCGGTGCGCAGGTCCTTCACCATCTGGTAGGGCGCCAGCACGTAGGAACGGATCTGGTGGCCCCAGCCGATCTCGGTCTTGGCGGCCTCGGTCTGCGCGCTCGCCGCCTCGCGTTTCTGCAACTCCGCCTCGTACATCCGCGCCCGCAGCATCTCCATCGCGGTGGCGCGGTTGCGGTGCTGGGAGCGGTCAGTCTGGCAGGCAACGATGATCCCCGTCGGCACGTGAGTGATGCGGATGGCGGATTCGGTCTTGTTCACGTGCTGCCCGCCGGCGCCGGAGGCGCGGAACGTGTCCACCTTCAGGTCGGACGGGTCGATCTCGATCTGGATCGTGTCGTCGATCACCGGATACACGTACACGGAGGCGAATGAGGTCTGCCGCCGGGCCGCGCTGTCGAATGGGGAAATCCGCACCAGCCGGTGCACGCCGCCCTCTGTTTTAAGCCAACCATAGGCGTTTGGCCCGGTCACCTGGAACGTGGCCGACTTGATGCCCGCCTGCTCGCCCTCGCTCTGCTCCAGCATCTGCATCTTGTAGCCGCGCGCTTCGGCCCATCGCGTGTACATGCGGGCCAGCATCTCGGCCCAATCCTGCGCCTCCGTGCCGCCCGCGCCGCTGTTCACCTCGATGAATGCGTCCCGCCCGTCCGCCTCGCCGGACAGCAGGCTCTCGATCTCGCGCCGCTTGGCCTCCTCGGCGGCGCGGCGCAGGGCGACCACGCCCTCCGCGGCCAGCCCGGCGTCGCCTTCCGCCTCGGCCATGCCGATCAGCTCCAGCGTGTCCGCCACCTCCGACTGCAACGCCTGCACGCCCTCGACCTGGCTGGCCAGCTGGGTGCGCTCGCGCATCAGCGCCTGGGCGGCCGCGGCGTCGTTCCAAAGGTCGGGGTTCTCAGCCTGGTGGTTCAGCTCCGCCAGGCGCTCGACGGCGGCATCCCAGTCAAAGATGCCTCCTCAGCAGCGCGACCGACTGCTTGATCTGTTCGTTCAGGGCTTCGGATTCGGTGGACATTTCATGCCTTCGAGCAAGGCCAGGGCGCTGCCCTGGACCCGGCAGAGGATAGTCATCCTCTGCACGCCTTTTTAGTAGAGTCCGCCCACGCCGCTGTCCACACCGGTGCCGGTGCCGCCGCTGCTGACCGCGACAGCGCCGCCGCCGCCACCTCCACCGCCGATGGTGGCGTCGCTCTGGCCGGGAGTTTGGCCGGGCTTGAACGCGTCCGTCACGTTGGGCGCCCAGGTTGCCACCGTCAGCCCGTCCGGCACGGGGAACGGCAGGTTCGGCCGGTCCTTCAGCGCCGCCGCCATGAAATCGTGCCAGATGGGCGCCGCCACCACCCCGCCCGTCTCCTTCTCGCCAAGGCTCGTCGGGTTGTCGAAGCCGATCCACACCGCCGTTACCAGGTCGGGCGTGAAGCCCACGAACCAGGCGTCGTTGTAGTCCTGCGTCGTGCCCGTCTTGCCGGCGATCCCCACCCGGCCCAGGCCCTTGCCGGCCTCGTAGCCGGTGCCGTGCGCCACCACGCCCTGCATCATCGCCACCGTCTGGTACACGCTCTGCGGGTCGGCGATCTGGGCGCGCGCGTCGCTCAGCAGCGGCGGGCGGGTCGGGTCGGCGCAGCCGGCGCAGGCCAGGCCCGGCGCGCGCCACAGCACGTGGCCGTCGCGGTCCTGCACCGTGTCGATCAGCGTCGGGAGCACCTCGCGCCCGCCCTCGTCCAGGGACGCGTAGGCGCCCGCCTGCCGGATCACCGTCGTGACCACCGCCCCCAGCGCGTTCGGCAGGAAGTGGCTCATCTGATCGACCACGTGGAACGCGATCGCGTTGGCCGCCACCGCGTCCATGCCGACCTTCTGCGCCAAGCGGATGGTCGCCAGGTTCAGCGACTTCTCCAGCGCCTGGTGGATGGAGATCGGGCCGGCGTACCCCGGCTCGAAGTTGCCGGGGCGCCACACGCCCGCCGCGCCCTGGTCCAGGGAGAACGGCCCGTCGTACACGCGCTGGCTCGGCGAGATGTTCTGCTGCATCGCCGCCAGGTAGACCATCGGCTTGAAGGAACTGCCCGGCTGCCGCAGCGCCTGGGTGGCGCGGTTGAACTGGCTGGCCTCGAAGCTCCACCCGCCGGACAGCGCCAGCACGCGCCCGGTCACCGGGTCCAGCGACACCAGCGCGCCCTGCACCTTCGGCACCTGGCGCAGCTGCACGCGCTCGGCCGGCCCGTGGCCGGGTTCGGCCATCACCACGTCGCCCACCTGCACCACGTCCGCCATCCTGCGCGGCGCGGCGCCGAGGGCGCCGTTGCGGTTGGGCCTGGCCCAGCCGATGTCGCCCAGCGCCATGGCGGAAACATGGTTGGCGCCCGCCGGGTCGGTCCAGCCCATCTTGGCCTCGCCCGCGCCCACCTCCAGCGCCACCGCCAGGCGCCATTCCGGCAGCATCCCCGGCGGGCGCGGCAGGGCGGCCAGCGGGCGCGCCCCTTCCACGGCGGCCCGCGCCACATCGTCTACGTGTTGGACATTTCCGGCAGCATGACCAGCCGGATCAAACGCGC
>CAXTNC010000116.1:2901-9729 GCA_964245495.1 uncultured Acetobacteraceae bacterium | reverse complement strand
CCGCCAGGCCGCGCGGCAGCAGCGCCTTCCCATAGGGCGGGTCGAGCATCACGAGGCTGCACGCGCGCCCCGGCGGCGGCCGCAGCACGTCCGCGGCCATGACCTCCGCCGCGGCGCCGCGGCAGGCGGCGACGTTGGCCCGCAGCGCCCGCAGCGCGTCCCGGTCCCGCTCCATGAACGCGGCGGAGGCGGCCCCGCGCGACAGCGCTTCCAGCCCCAGCGCGCCGGTGCCGGCGAACGCGTCCAGCACGGCCTGGCCTTCCAGCCGCCCGCCCCAGGGCGCGTGCAGCAGCATGTCGAACAGCGCCTGGCGCAGCCGTTCCGCCGTGGGCCGCGTCACCGCCCCCGGCGGGGCTTGCAGGGTCCGCCCGCGCCAGCGGCCGGCGATGATCCTCAACGCGCTTGCCTGGGCCCGTCCTTCGGGATGTCCGGCAGCTGGTCGCGCAGCACCTTGCCGCTGATCTCGTCCACCGCGCCCCGCTCCAGGTTGCCGAGCTGGAACGGCCCGTAGGCCACCCGGATCAGCCGGGTCACCTGCAAGGCCAGGTGGGTCATCACCCGGCGCACCTCCCGGTTGCGCCCTTCCCGCAGGCTGACGCTGAGCCAGGTGTTGCTGATCGCCCGCGAGTCCACCGCGGCCTCGATCGGGCCGTAGCGCACCCCTTCCACCACCACCCCGTCCGCCAGCTGGGCCAGCGCCCGCTCCGGCACCACGCCGTGCACGCGCACCCGGTAGCGGCGTATCCAGCCGTTGGACGGCAGCTCCAGCCGCCGGGCCAGGCCGCCGTCGTTGGTCAGCAGCAGCAGGCCCTCGCTGTTGAGGTCCAGCCGGCCGACGCTGACCACCCGCGGCAGCTGCTCCGGCAACCGCTCGAACACGGTGGGGCGGCCTTCCGGGTCGCGGTGGGTGGTCACCAGGCCCTCCGGCTTGTGGTAGCGCCACAGGCGCGCCCGCTCCGGGCTGTCCACCACCCGGCCGTTGACCTGCACCACGTCGTCCGGGGTCACGAAGGTGGCCGGGTGGGTGACGGGGGCGCCGTTGAGCCTGAGCCGCCCCTCCGCCAGCAGCTTCTCCGAGTCGCGCCGGCTCGCCACGCCCGCGCGGGCCAGCCACTTGGCAATGCGCTCGCCGCGGCCGGGCGCCCCCTCGCTCATGACGCGGCGGCCACGAAGGCCGCGAACACCCGGCGGTCGCCGGGGTCGAGCAGGAACTCCGGATGCCATTGCAGCCCGAGGCAGAACCGGCGGCGCCCGTCCTCCAGCCCCTCGATGACGCCATCCGGCGCGGTGGCGTTGACGGCGGCGTGCGGCCCGGCCGTGGCGACCGCCTGGTGGTGCGCCGAGTTCACCATCATGGTGTCCGTGCCCACGATGCGGCGCAGCAGGGTGCCCGGCCTTATGCTGACGGCGTGGCTTGGCTCGTCGCGCGGGTTGGCCTGCTCGTGCGCCAGCGCGCCCGGGACCGCATCGGGGATATGCTGGATCAGCGTCCCGCCCAGCGCCACCGCCAGCAGCTGCTGGCCGCCGCAGATGCCCAAGGTCGGCTTGTCCGCGGCCAGCGCGCCTCGCACCAGCGCCAGCTCGGCGGCGGTGCGGCGGTCCTTCAGGGTGACGGTGGGATGCACGGCGGCTGCGCCGTACAGCGCCGGGTCCACGTCGAACGCGCCGCCGGTGACCACCAGCCCGTCCAGCCGGGCGAGCAGCTCGGCAGCCAGCGCCGGGTCGTGCGGCAGGGCGACCGGCAGCCCGCCGGCCGCCGCCACCGCGTCCATGTAGTTGGCGCGCAGGGCATACCAGGGAAAGCGCGACCAGCCGCCCGGCTGCTCGCTGTCCAAGGTGATGCCGATGAGGGGGCGCATCCCCGTCCCTAGACCCGCGGGACCGCAGCGGGCAAGACGGGTGCATGGACGTGATGGCGCTCGCCCTGGAGGAGGCTGCGGCGGCAGGCGGGCGTGGCGAGGTCCCGGTGGGCGCCGCCGTGGTCTCGGCCGCGGGCGAGCTGCTGGCCCGGGCCGGCAACGCCGTGGAAGCGGAGCGGGACGCGAGCGGGCACGCCGAGATGGCGGCGATGCGCCTGGCCGCCCGCCGCATCGGCTCGCCGCGGCTGCTCGGCTGCACCCTGGCCGTGACGCTGGAGCCGTGCCCGATGTGCGCCGCCGCCGCCGTGCACTTCCGGGTGCGTCGCGTGGTGTTCGGCGCCTATGACCCGAAGGGCGGCGGCATCGAGCACGGCCCGCGCATCTTCGCCGCCCCCGGCTGCCTGCACCGCCCGGAGGTGGTGGGCGGCGTGCGGGAGGCCGAGGCGGGCGCCATGCTGCGGGCGTTCTTCGCCGCGCTGCGGCGCTGAACGAGGCGTTCAGTTCAGCCGGGTCCGCAAGTCGTCCATCGCCGTGCGGACCCGGGCCGCGGCGTCACCCTCCGGCACCAGGTCCAGGAAGCGCTCGAAGCAGCGCAGCGCCGCGCCCACCTGGTCCAGGCGCTGGTTGATCAGCGCCGCCTCCCGCCAGAGCGAGGCGTGATCGGGCGCGATCCGCAGCATGTCCTCCACCGCCACGAGGCCGCCCGGGAGGTCGTCCGCGGCGAGCCGCCTGGCCTTGAGGTTGTTCTGCAGCCGCAGCAGCACGCCGCGGGAGTTCATCGGCTGGATCATCCCGGGCTTCAGCTCCGTGCGCGGGCCGGACACGCGCTTGGCCAGCGCCCGGATGGAGCGGGCGTCCATCGGCTGCCCGCCGGCGAACACGTCCAGCACCAGCTGCGTCTTGCTGCCGGCCAGCGCGATCATGAAATGGCCGGGGAAGTCGATGCCGAACGCCTGCCACCGGGCGGCCCGGGCGCAGTGCAGCCAAAGGATGCCGAGCGACACCGGCAGGCCGCGCCGGCGCTGGATCACCTGGATCAGGTTGATGTTGGCGGGGTCGTCGTAGGTGTCCTGGTCGCCGGCGTAGCGCCAGCGCCCGGCCATCAGCCCGGCCAGCGCGCCGGCCCGCACGGAGGCGTCGTCGTCCGGGCGTTCCAGGGCCATGGCCGCGGCGTCCCGCGCCAGCTCGGACAGGTGGGCGCGGGCGGCCAGCCAGTCCGCCTCGGGCTGGTCGATGCGGGCGAACTGCAACGCCGCGTCGGCCAGGTCCAGCTCGTTGTCCGGCAGCTGGCCGATCGCGTCCAGGGCCAGGCGCGCCTGCGCAGCGCTCACTCGGCCGGCAGCTCCGCCGCGTCGCGCGCCACCGGCTCTGGCACGTACAGCGATGCCCCGCTGTTGCGGAACTCGTCGCTCTTCTGCTCCAGCCCGGCCAGCCGCTCGGCGTCGGCGCGGATGTCCTGGCTGATCTTCATGGAGCAGAACTTCGGCCCGCACATGGAGCAGAAATGCGCCACCTTGTGCGCATCCTTGGGCAGCGTCTCGTCGTGGAACTGGCGCGCGGTGTCCGGGTCCAGCCCGAGGTTGAACTGGTCCTGCCAGCGGAACTCGAACCGGGCGCGGCTGATCGCGTCGTCCCGCATCTGCGCCGCCGGGTGCCCCTTGGCGAGGTCGGCGGCGTGGGCGGCGATCTTGTAGGTGATGACGCCAGTCTTCACGTCGTCCCGGTTCGGCAGGCCGAGGTGCTCCTTGGGCGTCACGTAGCACAGCACCGAAGTGCCGAACCAGCCGATCATGGCAGCGCCAATCGCGGAGGTGATGTGGTCGTAACCCGGCGCGATGTCCGTGGTGAGCGGGCCGAGGGTGTAGAACGGCGCTTCGCCGCACACCGCCAACTGCTTCTCCATGTTGACCTTGATCTTGTGCATCGGCACGTGGCCGGGGCCTTCGATCATCACCTGGCAGCCTTTGCTCCACGCCACCTGCGTCAGCTCGCCCAGCGTGTCCAGCTCGGCGAACTGCGCCGGGTCGTTGGCGTCCGCGATGGAGCCGGGGCGCAGGCCGTCGCCGAGCGAGAACGACACGTCGTACTTCCGCATGATGTCGCAGATGTCGCCGAAGTGCTCGTACAGGAAGCTCTCGCGGTGGTGCGCCAGGCACCAGCGCGCCATGATGGAGCCGCCGCGGCTGACGATGCCGGTGGTGCGCCGCGCCGTCAGCGGCACGTAGGCCAGGCGCACGCCGGCGTGGATGGTGAAGTAGTCCACGCCCTGCTCGGCCTGCTCGATCAGGGTGTCGCGGAACACCTCCCAGTCGAGCTTGTCGGCGTCCCCGCCCACCTTCTCCAGCGCCTGGTAGATCGGCACCGTGCCGATCGGCACCGGGCTGTTGCGCATGATCCAGCCGCGGATGTTGTGGATGTTGCGCCCGGTGGACAGGTCCATGACGGTGTCGGCGCCCCAGCGGATCGCCCAGACCAGCTTTTCCACCTCGTCGGCAGCGGAGGAGGTGACGGCGGAGTTGCCGATGTTGGCGTTGATCTTGACCAGGAAGTTGCGGCCCAGGACCGTGGGTTCCAGCTCCGGGTGGTTGATGTTGGCGGGGATGATGGCGCGGCCGCGGGCGATCTCGTCGCGCACGAACTCCGGGGTGATGAAGGCCGGGATGGCGGCGCCGAAGTCCTCGCCCGCCGCCCGGCGCGCTTGCGCGCCCTCCGCCATCGCCGCGCGGCCCAGGTTCTCCCGGTGCGCCACGTAGACCATCTCCTCCGTGACGATGCCGGCCCGCGCATATTCCATCTGCGTCACCGGATGGCCGGGCTGGCCGGCCCACAGCGCCGGTGCGGCCGGGCATTCCGGCACCAGGCGGTCGGTGTGGCCGTTATCCTCCGGCCGCACCGCCCGCGCGACCGGCTGGGCAAATCCGCGGCGCGCCAGCCACGGCTCCCGCGGCCGGGGCAGCCCCGCGGCCAGGTCGATGGCCGCCGCAGCGTCGGTGTAGGCGCCGGACGTGTCGTGCAGCCGCACCGCCGGCTCGTTGGCGCTGCGGTCCAGCGCCACCTCGCGGAACGGGACGAAGATGTCGGCGCGGCCCGGAGGCTGGCTGTAGACCTTCGCCGACCCGGCGATCGGCCCGGTCGTCACGGCGCTCGGCTTCTGCTGGTAGGTCATCTGGCGCTTCCCTCGTTGCGAAGCGATGAAGCCGCCGGATGCGGACCCATCCCTACGCCGGCATGATCCGGATCAGGTTCTTAGGGTCCTCGCGGCGCGTCGGGCTGCTGCCGTCTGCCCAGCGATGTCTCAGCCCTTTCCGGGGCTCCCCTTGGCCCGGAAAGGTTCTGCCCTGCCAAGCGCCTTGTCAACGTCTCCGGTTCAGCCGTGCAACGCCTTGCGGGACGGCTCGGCCGCGTGCGCCGCGGCGCCCTTGCGGGCGGGGGCGTTGGCTTCCGTCATGATGGAGCGCATGTCCCGAAGGAACGCCGCCCCCTTGAGCGTGCGCTGCACCAGCACGCTGCGGCGGTCGGCCGGGTCCACCTTGCGGCGGGCCAGGTCAAGCTCGCTCAAACGGTCAAGCGCGCGGGTGATGGCCGGCTTGGACACGTTCAGCTCCGCGGCGAGCCCGCGGACGGTGTGCGCCCCGTCCTGGAGGTAGCACGTCAGGAACACGCCGAGCTGGCGCGCCGAAAGGTCAGGGCCGTCGCGCCGCACCAGCGCAACGATCGTGTCCCGCAGGACGCCTACCAACTGGTCGGTGGAAGGCTGGTTCGGCATGAGGACAATCCTTTGCATTCCCGCGGCTGCAACATCGGCCAGCGCAGCGGTCCTTTGTTGATGACATGGGCGCATTCATCCGAATGTTCGCACCCCAGCCATATGGGCCACCGGTGACTTGGTTTAACTGCCTGACGAAACTGGATTTATCCCGATTACGTTACCAAGCCGGCCCGTTCGCGGAGCGCGGGCCGAAAAGTGCCAGGACCGCGCGGAACACCGCCCGCATAACCTGGGCTTCACCGCCCTCCGGGCGTCCGGGCGTGGTCGAGTCGTTCCAGGCATACGCGTCGAAGTGGCACCAGGGCACGCCGGCTTTCACGAATGATTGAAGAAAGAGACTCGCCACGATGGCGCCCGCGAACGGCTTGGCCGCCACGTTGTTGAGGTCGGCCACCTTGCTGGACAGCCAGGGGCTGTAGCCCGGCCAAAGCGGCAAGCGCCAAACCGGGTCGTGGCAGGCGGCTGACGCATCCAGCACCGCCGCCGCCGCCCGGTCATCGTTGCTGAACAGCGCCGGCAAGTCCGGGCCGAGCGCCACCCGGGCCGCGCCCGTCAGCGTCGCGGCGTCGATCAGCAGCGCTGGGTCCTCGTCGGACGCCTCGGCCAGCAGGTCGCACAGCACCAGGCGGCCTTCCGCGTCCGTGTTGCCCACCTCCACGTGCAGGCCGCGCCGGGTGCGCAGCACGTCGGACGGGCGCATCGCCCGGCCGGACACGCTGTTCTCCACGCAGCCCAGGCGGAGCGCCAGGCGCACCGGCAGGTCGGCGGCCATGATCATGCGCGCCAGCCCGAGCATGATGGCCGCGCCCCCCATGTCCTTCTTCATGCGCAGCATCGCCGCCGAGGGCTTGAGGTCGTAGCCGCCGGTGTCGAAGCACACGCCCTTGCCGCACAGCGACACCAGCGGCGCATCCGGCCCGGCGGCGCTGCCCTGCCAGCGCAGCGCCGCCACGACGGCCGCCCGGTCCGACCCGGCGCCCACCGCGGCGACCGCCGGGTACTCGCGCGCCAGGTCCTGTCCCCGGGTGAGGCTGGCGGCGGCGCCGAACGCCTCGCCCACCGCCACCAGCGCCGCAGCCAGCTCCTCAGGCCCGAGCCGGTCGGCCGGCGTGTTGATGAGGTCGCGCACCAGCCAGGCTGACCGTGCCGCTTCCAGGGCCGCTTCCAGGGCCGCCTCCGTTTCCGGGCCGCGCGGCGCGG
>CAXTNC010000116.1:0-2801 GCA_964245495.1 uncultured Acetobacteraceae bacterium | reverse complement strand
GCCGCTTCCAGGGCCGCTTCCAGGGCCGCCTCCGTTTCCGGGCCGCGCGGCGCGGCGAGCCGGGCGCAGGGGCGGGCCGGCTTGAAGGCGGCGAATTGGTAGGCGCCCAGGCAGAAGCCGAGCGCGGCGTCAGCGGAGGCGAAGTCTCCCGGCTCGATCCGCCAGTCGCCGGGCGGCAGGCCGAACGGCAAGGCGCCGAAGCTGTGCGGATCGGCGCTCTCGCCCAGGCCGAACGCCGCGCCCGCCACGCCGTCACCGCCCGGCAGCAGATGCAGCGCCCCAGCGGAGGCGGTGAAGCCGCTGGCCCGCAGGAAGGCGGCATGGGGGGAGGCGGCCAGGAACGCGTCCAGCCCGGCAGGGCGCAGGGCATGCACGGGGAGGCTGGCGGCTGCGGGATCGGCCAGGCAGTCAAGGTCTCGGTTGAACATGCGGCGGTTCTCTCCCAATCGTTCCGCCACGGCAAGATGGCGGCGGCTCCGGCGCGAGGTGCTTGCAATTGCCGCCGTCCGGGCCAACCATGCGACACATGTCGGGCTTTCCCTCCCGTGTGAAGGCCGTGCTCGGGCCGACGAACACGGGCAAGACTCACCTCGCCATCGAGCGGATGCTGGCGCATTCGTCGGGGATCATCGGCTTCCCGCTGCGCCTGCTGGCGCGCGAGAACTATGACCGCATGGTGGCCAGCAAGGGCCTGAAGAACGTGGCGCTGATCACCGGCGAGGAGAAGATCATCCCGGCGGGCGCCCGCTGGTACGCCTGCACGGTGGAAGCCATGCCGCTGGACCGCGCCGCCGAGTTCGTGGCGGTGGACGAGATCCAGCTCTGCGCCGACGCCGACCGCGGCCACATCTTCACCGACCGGCTGCTGCACGCGCGCGGCATGGTGGAAACCATGTTCCTGGGCGCCGAGACCATCCGCCCCCTGCTGCAGCGTCTGGTGCCGCAGGCCGAGATCGAGACCCGGCCCCGCCTGTCCCAGCTGCGCTTCGCAGGTCCCGAGAAGCTGGTCCGCTTGGCGCCCCGCACCGCCGTGGTCGCGTTCTCCGCCGGCGAGGTGTACGCCATCGCCGAGCTGATCCGCCGCCGCCGGGGCGGCTGCGCCGTGGTGATGGGCCGGCTCTCGCCGCGCACCCGCAACGCGCAGGTGGCGCTGTACCAGGACAAGGAAGTGGACTTCCTGGTGGCGACGGACGCGATCGGCATGGGCCTCAACATGGACGTGGACCACGTGGCGTTCGCCCGCCTGGGCAAGTTCGACGGCCACCGCCCGCGCCGCCTGGCGGCGTCCGAGGTGGCGCAGATCGCCGGGCGCGCGGGCCGCGGGATGCGGGACGGCACGTTCGGCACCACCGCCGGATGCGCGCCCATCGACGAGGAGCTGGCGGACGCGGTGGAGAACCACCGGTTCGAGCCGCTGGAGCAGCTGGCCTGGCGCAACAGCGAGCTGGATTTCAGCGGCGTGGACGGCTTGCTGGCCAGCCTGCAGATGGGGCCGCCGCGCCCCGGCCTGGTGCGCGGGCGGGACGCCTCGGACCTGGAAACGCTGGAGCAGCTGGCGCGGGAGGAGGAGGTGCGCCGCCTGGCCAGGGGCCGCCGGCTGACCCGGCTGCTGTGGGATTCCTGCCAAATCCCGGACTTCCGCAAGCTGGCCGACGACAGCCATGCCCGCTTCTGCGCCCGCGTGTTCGGCCACATGGCGCGCGAGGGCTGCCTGCCGGCCGACTGGCTGGACGCCCAGGTGGCTGCCCTGGACCGCGCGGACGGCGACATCGACACCTTGATGCAGCGGCTGTCCGGGGTGCGGGTGTGGTCCTACATCGCCGCCCGGCCGGACTGGGTGCGGGACGCCGCCGGCATGGCGGAGCGGGCGCGGGCGGTGGAGGACAAGCTGTCCGACGCGCTGCACGAGAAGCTGACCGCCCGCTTCGTGGACCGGCGCTCCACCCTGCTGATCCGCCGGCTGGAGAACCTGGAAGGCGAAAGCCTGCTGTCCGCCGTGACGCCGCGGGGCGAGGTGGTGGTGGAAGGCCACTCGGTCGGCCACATCGAGGGCTTCAGCTTCGCCCCTGACCCGGCGGCGGTGGGCGAGGAGAAGCGCCTGGTGCTGCGCGCCGCCCGCCGCGCCCTGCGGGAGGAGATGCCGCGCCGGGTGGAGATGCTGGCGACGGCGCCGGACGGCGACATCAGCCTGGCGCCGGACGGGCGGCTCGGCTGGGGCGGCGGCCCCGTCGGCCGGCTGCGCCCCGGCGCCAGCCTGCTGCGCCCGCAGGCGGAGGTGAACGACAGCGAGTACCTGGACGGGGCGCAGCGCGAACGGGTGCGCGCCCGCCTGCAATCCTTCATCGCCGCCGCCGTGGAAGCTGACCTGGCCCCGCTGCTGCGCCTGGCCGCCGTGGCGGATCCGGCGCTGCGCGGCCCGTTGCACCAGCTGAACGAGCAAGGCGGCGTGTCCGCCCCCGTGCCGCTGTCCCCGCCGGACCGGATGCGGCTGAAGGCGCTGGGGGTGCGGGCAGGGCGGTTCGGCCTGTTCAGCCCGGCGGCGCTGAAGCCCCGCGCGATGGCATTGCGGGCCTTGCTCTGGGCGGTGGCGCACCGCCTGCCGCCGCCCAGCCTGCCGGCGCCCGGCCTCGTGTCCCTGGCGCACCCGGCGGACTGGCCGCCCGGGTTCGCCGCCGCCATGGGCTGGATGGACGCCGGCCCGGTGCTGCTGCGGCTGGACGTGGCGGAGCGGGTCGCGGCCGAGCTGTCCTACGCCACCCGGCGCGGCGCCACGGCCCTGCCGCCGGGCCTCGCCTCCCGCC
>CAXTNC010000115.1:0-9866 GCA_964245495.1 uncultured Acetobacteraceae bacterium | reverse complement strand
GGGTCCGGCAAGACGTTCACCATGGCCAAGCTGATCGAGCACGCGCAGCGCCCGACGCTGATCCTGGCGCCGAACAAGACGCTGGCGGCGCAGCTGTACGGCGAGATGAAGCAGTTCTTCCCGGACAACGCGGTGGAGTACTTCGTCAGCTACTACGACTACTACCAGCCGGAAGCCTACGTGCCACGCACCGACACGTACATCGAGAAGGACAGCCAGATCAACGAGGCGATCGACCGGATGCGCCACGCCGCCACCCAGAGCCTGCTGGAGCGCAACGACGTGGTGATCGTGGCCTCCGTGTCCTGCATCTACGGCATCGGCTCGGTCGAGACCTACTCGCGCATGGTGGTCAAGCTGGAGGTCGGCGGACGGATCGAGCGCGACACGCTGGCGCGCGCCCTGTCCGAGCAGCAGTACCGCCGCAACGACGTGGCGTTCCAGCGCGGCACTTTCCGCTTGCGCGGCGAGACGGTGGATATTTTCCCCTCCCACTACGAGGACCGCGCCTGGCGCATCAGCCTGTTCGGCGACGAGATCGAGGCGCTCAGCGAGTTCGACCCGCTGACCGGCGAGGTGACGGGCCAGATGAACGAGATCCACATCTACGCCAACAGCCACTACGTGACGCCGCGGCCTACGCTCACCCAGGCCATCGCGGACATCAAGGTGGAGCTGAAGCAGCAGCTGGCGAAGTTCACCGCCGAGGGCAAGCTGCTGGAGGCCGAGCGGCTGCAGCAGCGCACCACATTCGACATCGAGATGATCGAGACCACGGGCAGCTGCAAGTCGATCGAGAATTACAGCCGCTTCCTGTCGGGGCGCAAGCCGGGGGAGCCGCCGCCCACCCTGTTCGAGTACCTGCCGGAGAACGCCATGCTGATCGTGGACGAGAGCCACGTGACGGTGCCGCAGATCGGCGGCATGGAGCGGGGCGACCATGCGCGCAAGTCCGTGCTGGCCGAGTTCGGCTTCCGCCTGCCGAGCTGCATCGACAACCGCCCGCTCAAGTTCGAGGAATGGGAGCATTTCCGCCCGCAGACGCTGTTCGTCAGCGCCACGCCGGGTCCGTGGGAACTGGAGCGGGTGCAGGGCGTGTTCGCCGAGCAGGTGATCCGCCCCACCGGGCTGATCGACCCGGTGACGGAGATACGCCCCGTCGAGCGCCAGGTGGACGACCTGCTGCACGAGGTCCAGGCGGTGCGCGCCAAGGGCGCCCGCACCTTGGTGACGACGCTGACCAAGCGGATGGCGGAGGACCTGACCGACTACCTGACGGAGAACGGCGTCAAGGTGCGCTACCTGCACAGCGACGTGGACACGCTGGAGCGCATCGAGATCATCCGCGACCTGCGCCTGGGCGTGTTCGACGTGCTGGTCGGCATCAACCTGCTGCGCGAGGGCCTGGACATCCCGGAATGCGCCCTGGTGGCGATCCTGGACGCGGACAAGGAAGGCTTCCTGCGCAGCCAGACCAGCCTCACCCAGACCATCGGCCGTGCGGCGCGCAACGTGGACGGCCGGGTGTTGCTGTATGCGGACGTGATGACGGACAGCCTGCGCAACGCCTTGGAGGAGACGGCCCGGCGGCGCGCCAAGCAGGAGGCGTGGAATGCGGCGCACGGCATCACCCCCACCAGCGTGCGCAAGCACATCGGCGAGGCGCTGAGCAGCGTGTTCGAGCAGGACTACGTGACGGTGGCGCCGGTGAAGGACGCGGGTGTCACCGACATGGTGGGCAAGGACCTGGCCCACTCGATCGGGGACCTGGAAAAGCGGATGCGCACGGCGGCGGCCGACCTGGAGTTCGAGGAAGCCGCCCGGCTGCGCGACGAGATCAAGCGGCTGGAGGCGCTGTCGCTCGGCCTGGCGCCGCCGCCGGCGCCGCAGCGGATCGGCGGGCCGAAGCGGGACCGGACGCCGGAGCCGCTGGGGCCGGGCGGCGGCGGGTATGATCCGGCGAAGCGGGCGACGGGGGGCAAGCGGCGGGGCCGGCGGTGACTTCGGCCGGGTGTCCGGTCCCGGCAAGCGGCGGGGCTGTCCTTCTGCGCAAAGCTCCGTGCCCGCCTTATCAGCCTGCAACCTTGCCAAGCGCTCCAAGGCCAGCCACTGCCAGGCCTGGACCAAAACCCGCGACACCTTCAAGATCAACCCGCGCCACCTCTGACATCCTTCTCAGCGAGCGCGGTCGCACGTGCGCGAGCCAACCAACGGAATTGAACCATGGCTGACCTGTCCGACTACACGCCGCCGGAAGTCTGGGCCTGGAAGCAGGGAGGCGGCGGCAGGTTCGCTGCCATCAACCGCCCGGTCGCAGGGGCCACGCACGACAAGGTTCTGCCGGTGGGCCGCCATCCCTTGCAGCTCTACTCCCTGGCCACGCCCAACGGCGTGAAGGTCACGGTGATGCTGGAGGAGCTGCTGGAACTCGGCCATGCCGGCGCGGAATACGACGCCTGGCTGATCCGCATCAACGACGGCGACCAGTTCGGCAGCGGCTTCGTGGCGGTGAACCCGAACTCCAAGATACCGGCCCTGGTGGACCGCAGCGGGCCTGAGCCGGTCCGGGTGTTCGAGTCGGGCGCCATCCTGGTGCACCTGGCCGAGAAGTTCGGCGCGTTCCTGCCGACCGGCACGGCGCGCCGCGCCGAATGCCTGTCCTGGCTGTTCTGGCAGATGGGCAGCGCGCCCTATCTCGGCGGCGGCTTCGGCCACTTCTACGCCTACGCGCCAACCAAGATCGAGTACGCCATCGACCGGTTCGCCATGGAGGTGAAACGCCAGCTTGACGTGCTGGACCGGCGCCTGGCGGACCATGAATACCTGGCAGGGCGCGAGTACTCGATCGCCGACATCGCGGTCTGGCCTTGGTACGGCGGCTTGGCCAAGGGCCAGCTCTACGGGGAGGCCGGCAAGTTCCTGCAGGTGCAGGATTACGCCAACGTGCAGCGCTGGACCGAACTGGTCGCCGCGCGTCCGGCCGTGCAGCGCGGGCGCATGGTCAACCGCGTCTCCGGCGAGCCGTCCAGCCAACTGCACGAGCGCCATGACGCGGGCGATTTCGCCACCAGGACGCAGGACAAGCTCGCACCCGGAAACTGAAAGGCAGGGCGGGTCACTCCCCCGCTTGCACCGCACCCTGCGGGACCGCGCGCCGCGCCTGGAACAGGTGCTGGATGACCGAGTAGAACACCGGGGTGAACACGAGGCCGAACCCGGTCACGCCCAACATGCCGAAGAACACGGCCGTGCCGAGCGACTGGCGCAGCTCGGCGCCCGCGCCCGTCGCCGTCACCAGCGGCACGACGCCGAGCACGAAGGCGAACGAGGTCATCAGGATCGGGCGCAGCCGGGTCCGCGCCGCCTGCGCCGCGGCGTCGGACGCGGTGGCGCCGGCGTCCTGCGCCTGCTTGGCGAACTCCACGATCAGGATCGCGTTCTTGGACGCCAGCCCCACCAGCACGACGAAGCCGATCTGCGCCAGGATGTCCACGCTCATGCCGCGCAGCAGCAGGCCGGACACGGCGGCGAGCAGGCACATCGGCACGATCAGCACCACGGACAGCGGCAGGCTCCAGCTCTCGTACTGGGCGGCCAGCACCATGAAGACGAACAGCACGGAGGCGGCGAAGATCAGGATGGTGGTGTTGCCCGCCTGGCGCTGCTGGAAGGCGAGGTCCGTCCACTCGAACCCCATGCCCGCCGGCAGGGTTTCCTTCGCCAGCCTCTCCATCGCGGCCAGCCCGTAGCCGGATGAAACGCCCGGCAGCGTGCCGCCCTGCACCTCGGCTGCCGGAAACAGGTCGTAGCGCGGCACGCGGTATGGCCCCGTCACGTCGCGGAAACTCGCGACCGAGCCGATCGGCACCATGGCGCCGGCCGCGTTGCGCGTCTTGAGCCGGGCGATGTCGGCCGTCGTGGTGCGGAACTTGCCGTCGGCCTGCGCCACCACCTGGTAGGTGCGGCCGAGATAGTTGAAGTCGTTGATGTAGGCCGACCCGATGAACACCTGCAACGCTTCGGACACCTTGTCCGGCGGCACGCCGAGCTTCTCGGCCTTCACCCGGTCGATGTCGGCGTAGATGGTGGGGGTGCCGGCGCTGAACGGGCTGAAGGCGCCCACCAGGCCCGGCGTCGCGTTGGCCGCCGCGGCCAGGCCCTGGGCTGCCGCCTGCAACGCCGCCGGGCCGAGGCCCGCCTGGTCCTGCAGCAGCATCTTGAAGCCGCCGGCGTTGCCGATGCCCGCCACCGGCGGCGGCGCGATGGTGATGACGAAAGCGTCCTCGATCCCGGACAAGCGCTGCCGCAAGGACGCCAGGACCACGTCGGCGGTCAGCCCCTGCGCGTCGCGCTCGGCAAACGGCTTCATCGGCGAGAAGATCGCCCCGGCGTTGGACGCGTTGGTCAGCGTGGCGCCGTCCAACCCCGAGAACCCGACCGCGTGCGCGACGCCCGGCGTGGCCAGGATGATCTTGGCCGCTTCCCGCACCACCGCGTCCGTCCGCGCCAGCGAGGCGCCCGGCGGCAGCTGCACGACGGTGATCAGGTAGCCCTGGTCCAGCTCCGGGATGAACCCGGTGGGCGCCCGGCTGAACTGCCAGCCCGTGAGGCCGATCAGCACGGCATACGCCACCAGCATGAGCGCGCTCATGCGAATCAGCCGCGCCGTCAGCAGGCCGAACTGCGCGGACAGCCACTCGAAGCCGCGGTTGAAGCCGTTGAAGAACGCCACGACAGGGCGCGCCAGCAGCCCCCGCCGGCCCGGCCCGGCCCCTGGCCCGGCGTGAACCGCGTGCGGCCTGAACAGGATGGCGCACAGCGCGGGGCTGAGCGTGAGCGAGACGAAGCAGGAGATCACCGTCGAGGCGGCGATGGTCACGGCGAACTGGCGGAAGAACTGGCCGGAGATGCCGGAGATGAACGCGGACGGGATGAACACCGCGCACAGCGTGAGCGCGATGGCGATCAGCGCCCCGCCCACCTCGTCCATGGTGCGGTGCGCCGCCTCGCGGGGCGACATGCCGAGCCGCAGGTTGCGCTCGACGTTCTCCACCACGACGATCGCGTCATCCACCACGATGCCGACCGCCAGCACCAGCCCGAACAGCGAAAGGTTGTTCAGCGAGAAGCCCAGCGCCGCCAGGACCGCGAAGGTGCCGATCAGCGAGACCGGGATCGCCACGATCGGGATGACGGAGGCGCGCCAGGTTTGCAGGAACAGGATGACCACCACCACGACCAGCGCCACCGCCTCCAGGATGGTCACCAGCACCTCGTGCACCGACTGCGCGATGAAGCCCGTGGTGTCGTAGACGATGTCGTAGCGCACGCCTTCGGGGAACTGCTTGGACAGCTCCTCCATCGCGGCGTGGATATGCCGCGCCGTGGACAGGGCGTTGGAGCCGGGCTGCTGGTAGACGATCAGCGGCACGGCATCGAGCACGTCGAGGTAGCCGTTGGAGCCGTAGTCCTGCGCGCCCAGCTCCACCCGGCCGATGTCGCCCACGCGGGTGACGCGGCCGGCGCCGTCCGTCTTGATGATGACCTGGCCGAACTGCGCCGGGTCGACCAGGCGGCCCTGGGTTTGCACGTTGAGCTGGAACGCGCCGGGCTGCGGCACCGGAGGCTGGCCGAGCACGCCGGAGGACACCTGGACGTTCTGCGCCTGCAAGGCGGCCACGACCTCGCCGCCGGTCAGGTTGTGGGCGGCGACCTTGTCCGGATCGAGCCAGATGCGCATGGAATAGTCGCGCCCGCCGAACACCTGCACGTCGCCCACGCCGTCCTGCCGCGCCAGCGTGTCCTTCACGTGCAGCGTCGCGTAGTTCGACAGGTAGATCTGGTCGCGCGAATGGTCGGGCGACGAGAGATGGATCACCATCATCAGGTCCGGCGAGCTCTTGATGACGGTGACGCCGAGCCGCTGCACCGCGTCCGGCAGGCGGGGCAGCGCCACGGCCACGCGGTTCTGCGTCAGCACCTGCGCCGTGTCGAGGTTGGTGCCGAGCTTGAAGGTGACGGAAATGGTGAGCTTGCCGTCGCCGGTCGCCTGGCTGCTGAGGTACAGCATGTTCTCGACGCCGTTGATCTGCTGCTCGATCGGCGTCGCCACCGTCTGGCTCAGCACCTCGGCCGAGGCGCCGGGGTAGGTCGCCGTCACCTGCACGATCGGCGGCGCGATGGACGGGTACTGCGACACCGGCAGGACGAAGTAGGCGACGCCGCCCACGATGGTGATGAACAGCGACAGCACCGAGGCGAAGATCGGATGGTCGATGAAGAAGTGCGAGATGCGCATGGCTATTGGCCTGCCACGTCGATGGCGCCCGGGTGCGGCGCCACCTTGGCGCCGGGCCGCAGCCGCATCAGGCCGTTGATGATGACCTGGTCCGTGGGCGCCAGGCCGCGGGTGATGACCCGCAGGCGGTCGCCCTCCAGCGCGCCGATCTCCACCGGCTTCGGCGTGACCGTGCCGTCCGCGGCGGCCACCATCAGCAGCTTGCGCGACTGGTCGGTCACCAGGGCGGCGTCCGGCACCAGCAGCACGGGGCGCGGGGCGGACATGGGCAGCTGCAGCCGGGCGAACTGGCCCGGCGCTATCAGCAGGTCGGGGTTCGCCACCGTGGCGCGGGCGTGCATGGTGCCGCTGCCGCGGTCCACCTGGTTGTCCAGGAAGTCCAGGTCGCCGCGGCGCTGCCAGCCCCGCTCGTCGCTGAGGCTGACCTTGACGGAGCGGTCCAGCCCCGGCTGCCTGGTGAGCAGGAACCGCCCGTAGGCCAGGGCGTCGGCCTCGCTCATGTCGAAGTCCAGGTGCAGCGGGTCGAGCGAGACGATGCTGGCCAGGCCGGCGCCGCCGCTGCCGCTGATCAGGCTGCCGATCGACACCTGGCGCGCCCCGATGCGGCCGGTGAAGGGCGCGGTGATGCGGGTGAAGTCGAGGTTGAGCTGGGCCGCGCGGATCGCCGCCTTGGCCTGCTCGATCGCGGCCAGGGCCGCCTGCTGCACCTGGGTGCGCTGGTCGAGCGTTTCGCCGGACGCGAAGTCGTTGCGGTGCAGGTCGGCGGAGCGGGACACCTCCTTGTTGGCCAGCTCCAGCCCGGCCACGGCGGTTTGGTACTGCGCCGTCGCCTGCTGCAGCTGGATCGCGTAGGGGCGCGGGTCGATCACGAACAGCAGGTCGCCCTTGTGGACGATCTGGCCGTCGGTGAAATGAATCTCCGTCAGGTAGCCGCTGACCTGGGCGCGCAGGTCCACCTGGTCCACGGCGGAGAACTGGCCGGTGAAGTCGGTCGATTGCGCGATGCTGCGCTGCAAGGGCGGGCTTACGGTCACTGGCGGCGGCGGCGCGGCCACGACCGGGGCCGGGCCGGGCCCGCGCCCGTGCCACGCCAAGCCGGCGCCGGCCAGGCCCAGCAGCACGACGGCGGCGGCGGCGAAGCGGATTCGCCCGCCCCTGCCCGGCCGCTCGGCCCGGGTGAACTGCGCCACGCTGCCGAGCGGCTCTGAATGACCGGTCATATCACTCTCCAGCAAAGGGATCAGCGCAGAAGTTGGGTGAACAGGGTGTCGATGAACTGCTGCAGCGGGCGGCTGCTCTTGGCCACCCTGGCCCGCAGGGTGGCGCCTTCCCAGGCATTCAAGGCGAAGGCGGCAAGGACCGCCGGGTCGGCCTCCCGCCTGAGCTGCCCCGCCTCCTGCGCCTGCGCCAGGCAGCGGGCGACGCGCTGGGTCCACTGCGCGTAGATGGCCGAAAGGCGGTCGGAGATGACGGCGCTGTGGTCGGACAACTCCGCCGTCATGTTGCCCACCAAGCAGCCGCAGGTGCAGTTGCGCGCCTGCATCTCGACGACGGCTTGCTCGAAATAGCGCCGCAGCCGGGCCAGCGGCTCCACGTCCTCGCTGTCCAGGATGGTGAGAACCCGGCTGGCCTTGTCGTCCCAGAAGTATTCGACGACCGCGGCGGCGAGCGTTTCCTTGCTGTCAAAATGGTTGTAGAATGATCCCTTGGGCACGCCAGCGGCTTCGGTGATGTCCTGCACGCTGGACCCGTTGAAGCCCGAGCGGCTGAACACGGACACGCCGGCTTGCAGCAGGCGGTCCCGGACCGGTGACTCATTCTTGCTCACGCATCCAATATGACCGGTCATCTTAGAACGTCAACCGGCCATGCCACGCCTTGCCAAGGACCTTGGCAGCGGCGGCCCGCCCACGCGCTGCTTGGTTGTTCTCAGGTCAGCTTGCTTGGGGCCGCACAGCCAAGGGCGCCAACGCCTCGTGCACCTGCTGCGGCAAAGACCTGTGCGCTGGCTCCGCCATGAACTTGGCGGCAGATCACCTGAGCGGGTCTTGCGGCGTTTGGAGGGGAGAAACATTCGGAGCGGGGTTGGCGGAGTTGGCGCTTCCCGGGCGGCCGGTGTCCGTGCCCAGCGGCACGCGGTCGGCCCGGCTGCTCACGGAGCGGGCGCGCGCTGCCCGGGCAAGCCTGTGCGCATGGTGCGCAGGCTTCGCAAGCGCGGCGCCGTGGGCAAGGCAAAGGCCTGCAACGGCGGCCAGCATCAAACGGGACATGTGCGCTCCTTTCCAGGGCATTGCTTGCCAGCAACGTTGCCAGGCGGCCGACGTTGCGGGTTGCCGCGCACAACGCGCGGCAAGGCCGCGACGGCCTTGATCCAAGCCGCAGCACCTGCCAGGAGCGCCCGCACCTGGGCTGCCAGGCTGTCCAGCACGGACGGCTTGCCGACCACTTTCGTGCCCGGCGCCAAGCCGTCATCCAGCACCGTGCCCGCATGGCCGGCCATGCGCAGCACCGGCAGGTGCGGCCGGGCTTCGCGGGCCGCGAGTGCGACCTGGCGGCCGTTCAGCCCGCCGGGCAGGGCGGCATCGGCTTGGGCGCCTCCAGGACGTGCGGAAACCTGTTCCGGACGGGGTTGCCTGGCCCAAGCCGGGCGCGCGCGGCAACCACGCCTGTTCGACGGCGCGAGCGTCCTGGCCATGGGACAGGGTCAGTCGTAGGAGATGCCGATCAACTCCGCCACCAGCGCCGGACGGTCCTGGTTCTCGATCTCCACCACCGCCTCCGTCACCAGCCGCCGCCCGCCGGGCACCGGCTCGGACGCCCGCAGCGTGAGGCTGGCGCGGATACGGGCGCCGGACGGCACGGGGCTGGTGAAGCGCACCTTGTTGGCGCCGTAGTTCACGCCGCGCGACCGCTGCCGGATGGCGTAAACGCTGCTGCCCAGCGCCGGCAGCAGCGACAGCGTCAGGAAGCCGTGCGCGATGGTCGTGCCGCCGGGCATCTCCGCCTTCGCGCGCTCCGTGTCCACGTGGATCCATTGATGGTCGCCCGTCGCGTCGGCGAAGGTGTCGATCATGGCCTGCGTCACCGTCAGCCATTCGCTGGCGCCGAGCCTCTGCCCCACGAGGGCGTCCATGTCGGCGGATGTCTCGACTTCTAGCATCGGTTCCGTTCCTTCTGCGCCCGGGCTGAGGCACTCTGGCCCAGGGGATGATGCGCCTCCACCAGGCGCTGCAAGCGGTCCGGCTGGACGTGGGTGTAGATCTGCGTCGTCGAGATGTCGGCATGGCCCAGCAAGGCTTGCAAGCTGCGCAGGTCCGCCCCCCGCGCCAGCATGTGGGAGGCGAAGGAATGGCGCAGCACGTGCGGCGAAACCCGCGCCGGGTCCAGGCCGGCCGCCAGCGCCACGGGCTTGAGCAGCAGGGCGAAGCCTTGCCGGGTCATAGGGCGCTTGGGGTCGCGGCCCGGGAACAGCCAGGGGCTGCCCCGGGGGCTGCCAGCCCCGTCCACCATCGCAGCGGCGGCCCGGCGCGCGGCGGCGCCCAGCGGCACCAGGCGATCCCGGCCGCCC
>CAXTNC010000114.1:8632-9892 GCA_964245495.1 uncultured Acetobacteraceae bacterium | reverse complement strand
GGGCGGGGGCGCGCTTCACCGAGATGGCGGCAGGGGCGCGGACGATGGGGGCGATCGCGGACATGGGCATCCCTTCCGTCGGTGGGCCGGAAGGAACCAGATAGGGCGGCTGCGGAGCGCGGAACAGCGGGGCGGCGCGCAAAGGTTGATGGCTGCTGCGGCGGCGGCGCGGCGTAGCACAAGGTGCTTGCGCCGCCGCTTAGGCGGAGACGGTCATTCCGCGTCAGTCGTCCGCCTCCACCGAGAACGCGATGGCCTTCTGGGCGTCAAGCGCCGCGAGCCGCCCGGCCCAGGCGGCACGGACGCGGTCGTACGATCCGCGGCCCAAGGTGAGCCGCCGCGGGGCCGGGCTGCGGTTCGCCGACTCGATCATGGCCAGGGCTGTCATGGCCTCGGCTGTTTTCACCGCGTCGCCGGTGATCGGGAACGCTCCGGCCGTCACGGCACGGCGCGTCTCGCCCGCAGGGGTGTCATCATAGAGAGCCATGGCAGGCGGGCTGACCAGGGCAGCGCCGAAGTTCGTGCGGGTCGGGCCTGGCTCGATGATGGTGAACTCGATGCCGAAGGGCGCCACCTCCTGGGCGACGGCTTCGACGAAGCCTTCGATGCCCCACTTGGTCGCGTGATACAGGCTGAAGCTCGGATAGGCGACCTGGCCGCCCTCGGACGAGACTTGCAACACCCGGCCGCCGCCCTGGGCGCGCAGATACGGCAAGGCGGCGCGGATCACCTGGATCGAGCCAGTCAGGTTGGCGTCGATCTGATGCTGGATTTGTTCGTCGCTGACCTCCTCCGTCGCCCCGAACAGGCCTGCAACGCACGTCGAAAATTGGCGGCATGGCAGCTTGGATGATGAAGCGGCGCGCGGCGCCGATCCGCCAGGGCGGCGAGCAGGGCGCTCCAGCGACACGGCAGCGGGCGCGCGGACGATGGGGATGAGCGCGGACATGGGCATCCCTTCCGTCGGTGGGCCGGAAGGGACCAGATAGGGCGGCTGCGGAGCGCGGAACAGCGGGGCGGCGCGCAAAGGTTCAGGTCTGCTGCGGCGCGGCGTAGGACGGGGCGCTTGCGCCGCCGCTCGGGCGGGGATGATCCTTCCGCCCACGCTCTCGGCCCGAAGCAGACCCCGCATCGAAGCCCGTGGGATCGGAACCGCAAACGCCTGGCGTCAGAGTCGGGAAGGCGGTCAGCCGCATCGGCGGCGGATGCCGCGGCGCACCCCGGGAAACAGGCGGGCGCAGCATCTCGTGAGCCGACAGC
>CAXTNC010000114.1:0-8532 GCA_964245495.1 uncultured Acetobacteraceae bacterium | reverse complement strand
TGCCGCGGAGCGGCCAGGCCAACCAGCCTCACCCTTTCCTTGCGCTGGACCCTGATGAGGACCTCCCCGCCTTGCTTGAAGGCAGGGTTGCGGGGCTCTGCCTTCTTGATGCTCGCAACCCTGCCAGGACTGGCCCGAGAAACCCGCCGGGTGAGGCCATGACAGCCTCAGAACACGTGGATGAGCTGATAGTTGAGCTGCGGTCCGTTGGCGACGCCGTGCGTTGTGGCTGGCAAGTAAACGTTGAAGTTCAGTATGTCGGTGCTGCTGATTTCCCAGTGAAGCCCCGGTCCGATGTAGACCTGGTTCTTCCGGGTGTGAGGCAGGTTGATCCCATTGAGGCGATCGTTTGAGATTTGCTGGAAATAGTAGCCGTTCAATCCCAGCGCCAGGTGTTCAGAGACGCGCTGCGAAGCAGCATAGTTCCAGAAGAAGGCCTGACCTGCTTGACCGGTCCGAGCAATCAGGTTGGGATTGAAAGGCGGGTTCGGGATCCTGTTCGTCGCGAAATTGTAAAGGTAATGGATGCGGCTGGTGATCTCGACGCCCTTTGCAGGAAGGAAGGTGAACGCGACGTATGGATTGATTGACCAGAACCCTGAGCCTTGATTGAGGTCGTGCTGCGCGTTGAACCGTCCGACGGGCGTGAGCACATCGAACTCAAGGCGATATGAGAACGGCTGCTGGAACAGGGTCGTCGGCTTGCTCTGGAAGAACGGACCCCAGGTAAGGTCGCCGATGTTTGTTCCACTTGCTTTCAGGCTGGCTCCCGGTTGCTGGAAACTCGCTGAAAGGTTCACGACCGCGATCAATGCGTTGACGCCAACCCCACCGCATGGAACGCGCAACGGCGACACCCAGACTGACTGAAGCACGCTGGCGAGAACCTCGATGTCAGGATTGCGAAACGCGGCGACATCATTGCCCTTGCTGTCGGAGATGGACGCAAGGTGCTCCCAGCGGCCGTAGTTGAACAGCACCCAGCCGGGGTCCGACTTGCCGAACCCGTCGTAGAAGCTGCTGAACCCAAGGTTGACGGTAGGCTCCGTGACCAAGTCCGAGGGCGTTGCCGCTGTCGGAACGGAGATGACGGCCGCAAAGGCGATCCCGCAGAACCCAAGGCTGCCGAGCGATCCAAGGCTGGCAGACAACGAGGCGGCCAGGATGAAAGACCTTGCGGGTGTCCGCCTTCGTGCTCCGTCCTTCAACGATGCCTCCCCTTGCGCCGCGCTTGTTTCTTGACCGAGGCTTCCCTGCGCGGTGGCGCACCAGGAATGAAGTGGATGCCAGCCCAAGATGGAAGAGGAGACTTGCGGCGCCGATCAAGTGGGTGGTCCTGACAGGACCACCGTTGACAAAACAGATTATCCGGACATTGTGTGTTGCAAGGGCTCATCATGGTTACTTCAATGTAACCAAAAATATCGGCGCGGCTTCACCCAAGGTGCCGCTGCCGGAGGGGAGGTCTTGGTGGAATCATTGATACGGCAGATGGGACATGTTGCGTTTCGAACCCCGGACCCCGAGGGCGCAGCCCGTGACTTGGAGCTGATCGTCGGCTTAAGGGTAACCAGGCGGGACGATGACGCTGTGTTCCTTTCCTCCAACCAGCGTCATTACGAAGTCTCGTTCACTCGCGGCGCCAAAAGAGAGGTTGCGGCGATCGGTCTGGAGGCGACTGACCGCAAGGCGGTCGAAGAGGTGGCCCGACGCGCCCAGTCCGAGGGGTTCACGATCGTCTCGGACAAGCCACTAGGGCCGGGCATCGAGCGGGCAGTGCGGTTCATCGCTCCCTTTGGTGCGATCCTTGAGGTCCACACCCCAGTGCGTCGAAGCGAGCCGCAGCGGTACGCCGGTCCTGGCGGCCGGCCGAAGCGCATCGACCATGTGAACCTGAAAGCATCCGATACGCTGCTTGTGCGCGACGTGTTGACCAAGGTGCTGGGAATGAAGCTGTCCGATCGGACGTCCGGCGACGAGTTCCTCTGGTTTCGGGCTGTGGATGGCTACCACCACACTGTGGCTGTGTTTCTCGGAGATGACGCGCTCCATCACTACGGGTTCGAGTTCCAAACGCTTGGCGAAGTTGGAAGCATGGCGGATGTGCTTGCCTCGCAGGACCGTCCGCTGATCTGGGGACCTGGCCGGCACGGAGCCGGGGGCAACATCTTCGCCTACCATGTCGATGCGAACGACTGCGTCGTTGAGAGTTCCGTCGGCATGGACCGCATCGACAACGACGACATCTATGAACCGCGCAGCTGGACCTTCACGCCGGACATGACTGGAAGCTGGGTCAACCACTGGGGCGCTCCAGCACCCTCAAGCTTCGCTGCGCATGGGATGCCCTACGCGTTGCGGTAGCTCCTGCCTGCTGCTTGCACGACGGTGTGCGCCGCGGCGGCACAGCCAGGCGCAGCTTTCCTGTGCAGGCGACCGCGTGATCGCGCTCCATGCGTCCAGGTCCCGGCAGCATGAAGGCTGTTCGTCATGCGGGACGACGAGCAGCTTCTGCCTTGCAGTCACCCCGCGTGCCGGGTTCCAAGCGCGCCCGTTGTCTCCGGTCCGCGCAGCGCCGGCCCAGAATCGAGGAAGTGGAGGAGGAACGATGAGCTTTGCGCCAGTTGCGGAACAGGCCGGCATCCCGGTCTTCGACGGTGACCTGTGGTCCGATGACGCGATCCGAAACCCTTACCCCTTGTATCAGGTGCTGCGCGAGCTTGGTCCGGTGGTGCGGCTGAGCCGCCAGGGCGCCTGGGCAGCGACGCGTTATGACGCCGTTCGCGAAGTTCTGGTGAACGGCGAGGTGTTCTCCTCGGCGCGAGGCTGCACCATGAACGAGCCGATGAACGCGGCGTTCGCCGGCGTGATGCTCTGCTCCGACGACCCGCGGCATCGCGAGATGCGGAGGGTGTTCGCCAAGCCGCTGATGCCGGCAGCGCTCGCTCCGCTGAAGGCGCGGCTTGCGGAACTTGCCACCGCGCGGATCGAGGAGCTGGTTGCGGGTGGCCAGTTTGATGCTGTGCCGAAGCTCGCCCACTTCCTTCCCCTGACCGTCGTGACCGAGCTGGTCGGCCTCAGCGACGAAGGCAAGGCGAAGATGCTGGAGTGGGCGGCGGGCGTGTTCAACGCCTTCGGACCGCTGCCGCACGCGCGGACCGACGCGGGCATCGAGGTGACGCAGCAGGCGTTCGTTTATCTCACCGGCGTTGACCGCAACGAGTTGGCGCCGGGCGGCTGGGGGGCAGCGCTGTTCGAAGCTGCGGATCGTGGCCAGGTTGACCACCAGCAGGCGCAGACGATGCTGATGGATTACCTCGCGCCGTCGCTCGATACCACCATCAATGCGACAAGCGCGATCATCCGCCAGTTCGCGCTCAACCCGGCCGAGTGGGACAAGGTGCGCGCTGATCCGGCGCTGATCTCGTCCGCGATCGACGAGGTGGTGCGCATCGAGGCCCCGATCCGGGGCTTCACCCGCCACGTGACACGCGATCACCTCCTTGGCGATGTGCCGCTGGCAGCGGGGGACCGCGTGCTCGCCCTTTACGCGAGCGCGAACCGGGACGAGCGTCACTATCCCGATCCGGACCGGTTCGACGTCACCCGCCGCGTGCGCGACCACGTCGGCTTCGGCTACGGCACGCACATCTGCGCCGGGATGCACCTTGCCAAGCTGGAGCTCACCGTGCTGCTCGAGACGCTTGTGCCGCGGGTCAAACGGTTCCGGGTGCTGGCGGAGGAATGGGCCATGAACAACACGCTTCGCGGCCTGAGCAGGCTGAGCATCGCTGTCGATCCTGCTTGATGCGGGCGGCGATGCGCCGCCAGTTTTCCAGGCGGCAGAAGGCGTGTTCGATGGCGTTGCGCGGGCGGCAGGCCGCGCGGCCGAACGGGCGGCAAGGCTTGCGGGTGCGATCGTTCGGGACCACCGGCATGGCGCCGCGTTCGCGGAGGAACCGGCGCGAGACGCCGTCGGCCAGGCATTGGTCGGCTGTCTTCCAGGAAAACCGCCGCCATGATCCACGTTCCACTGTCCGCCGGCGTGAACCACGAGGCGCAGCCGTTCCGCTGGACCAACTGACTCCCAGGCTTAGAGCGACTTGCGAGCCGTCACGGTCTGCAAGACATCACGCTTAGCCCGGTCGAAGCGGATTTCCTCCAGAAAACCCCTTGCTTCGGTCAAGGCGGTGGCAAAATCGTAGGCGTTGCCGACCGGCTTGAGGTGTTCGATGGGCGTGGCGTCGACAATGCCCAGCGCCCGGCCCCGCCTGCGAAGCTGCTCGGACCAGTGCAGGTCGATGCCCCAGGCCCAGCGCGACTCTGCAAACGGAAGGACAAGGGGAAAGATGTCACGGTGGAATGCCGTCACCGGTCCGCACTCGACGAAGTTGGTTCGGCGCACCAGGCAATTCCAGCTCCGGTATGTCAGCGTGAACATGGCATAGGAGTGGAACAGGTGCGCCGGCTGGCATAGCCGCAACCCCGCCAGTTCGGCGAGGAAGATGAAGTCGTCCAGGAAGTGGGGCGGGAACGCCACGTCGTCGTCCGTGACCAGGAGCCAGTCGAACTCCTGCACGTCATGGGCTTGCAGCGCCAGGTTGATGTTTTGGAACTTCCCGCGTTCCGCCATCGGCGCCACCGCTGTTTGCATGTGGTGGTGGGTTCGCTGCAAAGCGTGCAAGACTTGGTCCAGATGCACCCTGCGTCCGGGCACCTCGACGCTCGCGACCAGGATGCGGCGCTGCGGCATCGTCGCTGCCCGCCTGCGCAGGCGGCGTGCCTGGCCGCGCAGGGCCAAGGGAAGATCGAACACCCGGTCGGTGATGCGGCCAAGCGCCCGGCTGCGCCAGGACCAGCTGCGCTTCTCGCCGTAGGGGTCCTCGAAGAAGTCGCGGTTCACCGGATCGGCCGGGGCCACGCGGCGATCCTGAACCCGGCCGCTCGCCGTCAGAACAGCTTCTTGCCCTGGCCGTACATGACCACGACATCTGCCGGGTCAGCCAGGTTCAGCATTGCCCTTGCCCGCTCGTCCAGCGTGTCCGGGTCCAGCCGGGCGTTGCGCAATCCGCCGACCCGGCGCTCCCACACGTCAACGTCGGCATCGACGCGGCTCAGCTCCGCTTGCGCAAGGCGCAGCTGGTCCCGCTGCCGGGCATAGGCTTGCAGGCCGTGATCCCCCTGCGTGGCGCTCCAGCCGAAATATCCGGCGATGCCGAGCAGGAGCACGGGCGCCACGGCGGCCTTCGTGCGTCGCTTGAGTTCACGTTTGATTGACACGCACTCAACTCTTTGATGTTTGGACCGAAACCTAGCACGCGGAGTCCACACACGGCTACGTGAAACAGCGTGTTGAGGCTTGGCGCCCCATGGCCTCAGCGCCGCAAGATGGTGCGGCCGGCGTAGCGCGCCACCGGGCCGAGTTCCGCCTCGATGCGCATCAGTTGGTTGTACTTCGCCGTCCGGTCGCTGCGGGACAGGCTGCCGGTCTTGATCTGCCCGCAGTTCGCGGCCACGGCCAGGTCGGCGATGGTGCTGTCCTCCGTCTCGCCCGAGCGGTGGCTCATCACCGTCGCCATGCCCGCCCGGTGCGCGATCTCCATGGTGTCCAGCGTCTCGGACAAGGTGCCGATCTGGTTGACCTTGACCAGGATGGCGTTGCCGGTGTGCGCCTTGATGCCCCGGCGCAGCCGCTCGGGGTTGGTCACGAAAATGTCGTCGCCCACCAGCTGCAGCGTGCCGCCCAGCTCCGCCGTCAGGTGCGCCCAGCCGTCCCAGTCGTCCTCGGCGCAGCCGTCCTCGATGGAGGCGATCGGGAAGCGCCCGGCCAGGTCCTTCAGGTAGGCGACCATCCCGGCGGCATCCAGCGTCTTGCCTTCGCCCGCCATCACGTACTGGCCGTCGCGGTAGAACTCGGTGGCCGCGCAGTCCAGCGCGAAGGTCACGTCCTCCCCGGGGCGGTGGCCGGCGGCCTCGCAGGCCTTGCTGATGAAGCCCAGCGCCTCGTCGGCGGACTTGAGGTTGGGGGCGAAGCCGCCCTCGTCGCCCACGTTGGTGCCGAACCCGGCGTTGCTCAGCGCCTTCTTCAGCGCCTGGAAGATCTCGGACCCCATGCGGATGGCGTCCGCCACCGTGGGGGCGGCGACCGGCTGGATCATGAACTCCTGGATGTCGATCGGGTTGTCCGCGTGCTGGCCGCCGTTGATGATGTTCATCATCGGCACCGGCAGGGTGCGGGCGAACACGCCGCCGACGTAGCGGTACAGCGGCAGGCCGACATCCTCGGCCGCCGCCTTGGCCACCGCGAGCGAGACGCCCAGGATGGCGTTGGCGCCCAGGCGGGACTTGTTGGCGGTGCCGTCCAGGTCGATCATCATCTCGTCGATCTTGACCTGCTCGGCCGCGTCCAGCCCGCTCAGCATGTCGAAGATCTCGCCCTCCACGTTCGCCGCCGCCTGGCGCACGCCCTTGCCGCCGTAGCGGGCCTTGTCGCCGTCGCGCAGCTCGACCGCCTCGTGCGCGCCGGTGGAGGCGCCGGAGGGCACGGCGGCGCGGCCCAGCACGCCGCTGTCCAGCACCACGTCCACTTCCAGCGCCGGGTTGCCGCGGCTGTCGAGGATTTCGCGGGCGGCGATGTCGGCGATGGCGGCCATGGCTCTGTGCTCCGGGTGAAGTGGCAGGATCGGTATTGTTGCGGCGCGGATAGGATGGCACGGAAGGCAACGCAAGCGCACCCGACACGGCGTGCGCCGATGGAGAATGCCCCATGCCGCCGACCGATGCCCGCGCCCGGTCCTGTCCCACGGCCCGTGCGGCCGCCAGCCTGCTCGCGGCCGCCCTGCTCGGCGGCTGCCAGCTTTGGACCCCGTTCCAGGACGCCAACGGCCGGGCGGAGGAGGACATGGCGGGCGTCATCACCACCTACGCCCGGCTGGGCGCCCGGCCGGTGCACACGCTGACGGTGCAGGCGGCCCGCACGCAGCCCACGCCGCAGGACGCGGTGCGCGCCGTGGTCGCCGCCCAGACCGGGCGCCCGTTCACCGCCGCCGCCTTCCCCGGCCAGCGGGCCCTGCAGGTGGACGGCGCGGCTGGCAAGCTGGACGCGCGGCTGTATGACGCGACGCCGGGCCATGCGGGCGAGCCGATCATCCTGTACTTCCACGGCGGCGGCTGGGTGACGGGCGATCTCAGCACCTACGACGAATCGGACCGGGCGCTGGCGACCCAGGCGCACGCGATGGTGCTGTCCGTCGCCTACCGCCTGGCGCCGGAGAACCGCTTTCCCGCCGCGCACGACGACGCGTTCGCCGCCTACCGCTGGCTGCTGGCCAACGCGGCCAGCCTGGGGGCGGACCCGCGGCGGATCGCGGTGGCGGGCGAGTCGGCGGGGGGCAACCTGGCCATCAACGTGTCCATCGCGGCGCGGGACGCGCACGTGGCGCCGCCGGTGCACGAGCTGCTGGTCTACCCGGTGGCAGGGACGGACACCCACACCCCGTCCTACATCGCGGACGAATACGCCCGCCCGCTGGGCCGGGCCGACGTGCTATGGTACGTGAGGAACACGGTCGCCAGCCCGGCCGACCTGCAGGATCCGCGGCTCGACCTGATCGGCCGCGCCGACCTGCACAACCTGCCGCCCACGACGGTCATCTCCGCCGAGCTTGACCCGCTCGACTCCGACGGCCTGTTCCTGACCTACAAGCTGCAAGCCCAAGGCAACCAGGTGGCCCGCACCGACTACGGCGGCGTGACGCACGAGTTCTTCGGCATGGGAAGCGCCGTGGCGCGGGCGCGGGACGCAGAGGCGTTCGCCGCCCAGGAGCTGGACGCCACGTTCGACAAGATCGGCCCGCCCCCTCCCCCGCCACCGGTGCACCGCGCGGCGGTGCGCCACCGGGCGCAGCGGCGGCGGTAGCATGGCGGCGGACTGCACCTTACCATGCGTGATGCCACCGGAGGTCCCCATGAACTTCTCATCGCCGGAAACGAGTCGTATCTACTCCCGCGAGGAGTTCAGGCGCTGGTGCGAGGCGCAGCCGAAGGGCCGCTACGAAAGGGTGGATGGCCGCATCGTGGCCATGGCGGCGGAACGGGGCGCGCACCTTCGGGTCAAGGGAGCGGCCTACCGGGCGCTTATCCGCGCGGTGGCCGCCGCGGGCGTTGGTTGCCAGGCGCTGCCTGACGGCGCGACCGTGGAAACCGGCGACAGCGACTATGAGCCGGACGCGCTGGTGAACTGCGGCGAGCCGATGGCCGATGACGCCATCGCCGCGCCCAACCCGGTGATCGTCGTGGAGGTGCTCTCGCCCGGCACGGCCTCCACGGACACCGGGGGCAAGTTGGCTGGCTATTTCCGGGTGCCGTCAGTGATGCATTATTTGATCGTGCATCCGACCCGGCGGGTGGTGACCCACCATCGCCGGATAGGCAGCAGCAGCATCGAAACTCTGGTGGTCGTCAACGGCCCGATCACGATGGACCCTCCTGGGATCGTTGTCGCAGTCGAGGACCTCTATACGGCGGAGTAGC
>CAXTNC010000113.1:0-9923 GCA_964245495.1 uncultured Acetobacteraceae bacterium | reverse complement strand
GGGGAAAACAAGGCGGGGGAGGGCAAGGCGGGGCAGAACCAGGTGGAGCGCGACCTGGAGGCGCTGTTCGCGGGCGGCGGCATCAACTTCGGTTTCGACTCGCTGGCCCTGCAGGTGGCGGAAACGCGGCTGAGCGGCGCCGGCAAGTTCGTGCTGGCCGGTCCCGGAACCGTGACCGGCCAGGCCGAGTTCACCGCCGACGGGCTGGACGACCTGCTGGCGCGGGTGCAGGCGGACCCGGTGACGCAGCCGGCGGCGCCGGTGCTCATCTTCCTCAAGGGCATCGCCAAGACCGATGGCGGCCGGGCGGTCTGGCTGCTGACGGTGGATCACGGCCGGCTGCTGGTGAACGGGGTGGACCTGTCCGCCCTCACCGGGGGGCGGCTTTGAGGATGCCGCGGGCTGGCCGGCAAGGCGGGCGCTTCCCTTTGCCTTGCCGGCTCGGCTAGGGTCGGCTGGCCGCGAGAGGTGAACGATGGACGCCCCCGTCATGCTTGATGCCGCCTCGGACGCTTACGGCCTGCCGCTGGACGAGCTGGACCCGGCCCAGCCGCGCTTGTTCCAGGACGGCGCGGCGCAGCCGTTCTTCGAGCGCCTGCGCCGGGAGGCGCCGGTCCATCACTGCCGGGCCAGCCGGTTCGGCCCTTACTGGTCCGTCACCCGCTATCGGGACATCCTGCGGGTCGAGTCGGACCCGGCCGTGTTCTCGTCCGATGTCAGCAACGGCGGCTTCACCCTGCGCGACCCGCCGCCCGACTTCGTCCTGCCCATGTTCATCGGCATGGACCCGCCCAAGCACGACGCCCAGCGCGCGGCCGTCAGCCCCATGTTCACCGCCGCCACCCTGGCCGGGATGGAGGACAGCATGCGCGCCCGCGCCGCCGGGCTGCTGGACGGGCTGCCGGTGGGCGAGACGTTCGACTGGGTGGAGCGCGTGTCCGTCGAGCTGACCACGCAGATGCTGGCCATCCTGTTCGACTTCCCCTGGCAGGAACGGCGCAAGCTGACCTGGTGGTCGGACCAGATGACCTCGGAGGAAGCCTTCGACAGCCCCGAAGCGATCGAGGCGCGCAGGGCGGCGCTGCGGAACTGCCTGGCCGAGTTCACCGTGCTGTGGAACCAGCGGGTCAACCAGCCGCCCCGGCCGGACCTGGTTTCCATGCTGGCGCACGCGGATGCCACGCGCGCGATGCAGCCGATGGAGTTCCTGGGCAACCTCATGCTGCTGATCGTGGGCGGCAACGACACCACGCGCAACTCCATCACGGGCGGCCTGCTGGCGCTGCACCAGAACCCGGCGCAGTACGGCAAGCTGCTGGCCGACCCGTCGCTGGTCGCCTCCATGGTGCCGGAGATCATCCGCTGGCAGACGCCGCTGGCCCACATGCGCCGCACCGCCACGGAAGACGCCGAGCTGGCCGGCCAGCTTATCCGCAAGGGCGACAGGGTGGCGATGTGGTACGTGTCGGGCAACCGCGACGAGGACGCGATCGAGCAAGCCGACTGCTTCATCATCGACCGTGCCCGGCCCAAGAAGCACCTTTCCTTCGGCTTCGGCATCCACCGCTGCGTGGGCGAGCGGCTGGCGGAAATGCAGCTGCGGATCGTGTGGGAGGAAATCCTCCGGCGGTTCGGCCGCATCGAGGTGGTGGGCGAGCCTCGCCGGGTGTATTCCTGCTTCGTGAACGGCTACCATGCGCTGCCGGTGCGCATCACGGCCCGGGCCTGACGCCGGGCAGCCTGGTCCGGGCCAGGATTGACGCCGCCCGGCCTCATCGTGCGTTGAGGCGGGCGTGACCGGGCGCATCCCCAACGAGCACGCCGCACCCACCCATTTGCAGCAGATCATCGCGGCGCTCACCGTGGGCGTGGTGATCCTGGAGCCGGACGGCACGCTGGGCTGGGCCGACCACACGGCGCTTCACCTGCACGGCGCGGGCAAGCTGGCCGAGCTGGGGGGGACGGCGGCGGGCTACGCCGAGCGGTACCAGCTCGCCTACCATGACGGGCAGGCGCTCACGCCCGACGAGTATCCGCTGCAACGCCTGCTGGCCGGGCGGACGCTGGACAAGGCCAGCATCAGGGTCGTCCGCCGGGCGGACGGCAGGCGCTGGGTGCATGAGGTCCGCACCCTGGCGCTGACGGACAAGGGCGGCCAGGCGGATTGCCTGGTCATGATCCTCAACGACGAAACGGAGCGGTTCAACGCCGAGGAGCGGTTCGAGCGGGCGTTCGGCGCGAACCCGGCGCCGGCCATCATCGTCCGCCTGTCGGACATGCGCTACGTGAAGGTCAACCACGGCTTCCTGGAGCTGACCGGCTACGGCCACCGCGCGCTGGTCGGGCACTCGATGCACGAGATCGACGTGCTGCGGGGGGCGGAGAAGCGCGACCTGGCGGTGCAGCGCCTGCATGCCGGCGGCACCATCCCGCAGATGGAGGGCTGCCTGCTGCTGCCGGACGGGCGGGACAAGACGGTGCTGCTCGGCGGCCAGCCGATCGAGATCGGCGACGAGGCGTGCATGCTGTTCACCTTCGCGGACCTGCACCCGCGGCAGCAGGCGCAGCACGCGCTGCGGCAAAGCGAGGAGCGCTTCGCCAAGGCGTTCCAGATGGCGCCGGGGCCGATGGCGATGCTGGCGCTGGAGGGCCTGCGCATCCTGGACGTGAACGCCGCCTTCACCGCGGCCACCGGCTGGCGTCGGGAGGAGGTGGTCGGGCGCGCCGAGTCCGAGGTGGCGATGTGGGGCAGCGGGGAGCTGCGCGACCGGCTGGAGCAGCAGGTCAGGCAGACCGGCCAGGTCCGCAGCGCCGACATCCAGCTGCGCTCCAAGGACGGCGTGCTGGGCGACTACCTGCTGTCCGCCGACACGGTGGACATCCACGGCGAGCGCTGCGTGCTCAGCGTCATGCTGGACATCACGGAACGCAAGCAGACGGAGATGGAGCTGCTGGCCGCGGTGCAGTCGGTCATGCAGGACACGTCCTGGCTCGGGCAGAAGATCGTGGAGCGGCTGGCGACGCTCACCCGGGCCAAAGGCTCCCCTGCCAAGCAGCCGGAACTGGCCGCCCTGCCCGCCCGGTCCCGCGAGGTGCTGGCGCTGGTGGCGCAAGGGTTGCCGGACGGGGAGATCGCGGGGAGGCTCGGCATCTCGCGGAACACCCTGCGCAATCACATCGCCGCGATCTATGGCAAGATCGGGGTGCACCGGCGGGCGGCCCTGGTGGTGTGGGCGCGGGAACGGGGCATCGGCGCTGCCCAGCAAAGTTATGTTAAACCTGCGAAATCGCGGCGGAAAAAACCCGCCTAGTATAAAAATAACATGGCAATAGTCTTTTGGTAACAGCCTCAGACCTGGTTCCGCCGCTTGGCAAACACCTGTAAGGGTGCAACGAACCGCTGCGCCTGGCGTAAGGGCACCGGAGCGGCGTTTCGGCTTCGCACCGAGAACGAGAGGGTCGGCTCATGCCAGGTTGCCAGGTGAGGACTGTCCATGCCGACGCCTGACAGTGTTCTCCGCCCGCAGGACGCGGCGATCGAGACGGAGGCGCTGCAGCTGCACGCCGAGGCTGTCACGGTGGCCAAGCGGGCGCGCAAGACGATGGTGCGGGCCACGCGGCGGACCAGGACCCGGGATGTCGTGGTCGATGAGCCGGTGCTCCGGGACCATGTGGTGGTCGAGCGCGTGGCCGTGGGGCGGGCGGTGGACTCCGTGCCGCCGGTGCGGCAGGAGGGCGACGTGACCATCCTTTCCGTCGTCGAGGAGGTCGTCGTCGTTGAACGGCGGCTGATGCTGAAGGAGGAGCTTCACCTTCGCCGGGTCCGGACGACGGAGCGTCACGTCGAGACGGTGACGCTCCGCGAGCAGGACGTGTCCGTGACCCGGACCGACCTGGCCAGCTGACCGGCAAGGCAGCCAGGCTGGCCTGACTGAACGCTGAACAACACAAGGGACATGACCATGAGTGACGAAACCATTGTCGCCGTTTACGACACCGCCGCCCACGCCCAGGCCGCCGTCGCCGCGCTGCGGGCCGCGAGCGTGCCGGAGAACGCCATTACCACCCATGCCGGAACGGGCAACATGTCCGGCGCCGCCACGACGGGCGGCATGTCCGGCACGGCGGGCGCCGCGTCCGGCACCCTGGCGGCCCCCCGCGAGGAGGGCTTCTGGGCCAGCCTGTTCGGCGGCTCGTCCGACACGGACACGGCCGTTTACGACCGCAGCATGGCAAGCGGCTCCACCGTGGTCACGGTGAAGGTGCCGGAGGAGCACGCGGCCCGGGTGATGGACATCCTGGAAAGCCAGAACCCCATCGACATCGACGAGCGCGCCACCGGCTACGGGCTGGGCCAGACGGCCACCACGACGACCACGACCACGCAGGCCGCCGCGGCTCCGGTGATGCCGCCGGCGCGGACGGCCGGCGTTGCGGCGACTGGTGTCGCGGCGACTGGCGGCGACACCATGCAGCTGTCGGAGGAGAGCCTGGCCGTCGGCAAGCGGCTGGTGAACCGCGGCGGCACCCGCATCCGCCGCTACGTGGTGGAAACCCCGGTGCAGCAGGACGTGACGCTGCGCAGCGAGACGGTGCAGCTTGAGCGCCGCCCGGTCACCGACGGCCGCCCGGTCACCGACTCGTTCAGCGAGAAGACCGTGGAGATGACGGCCACCGGCGAGGAGGCGGTGGTCGGCAAGACCTCCCGCGTGGTCGAGGAAGTCGGCCTGCGCAAGGAGGCGACGGAGCGGACCGAGACGGTGCGCGACACGGTGCGCAAGGAGGAGGTCGAGGTCGAGCAGATGCCGGCCCAGACCACAACCGGCACGACGACGAGCACGACTGCCAAGCCGTTCGCGCCCAAGACCTGAACGGCCCCGGCTGGGCCGCGCCTGCGGCCCAGCCGCCTTATCCGGAGAGCATGAATGTCCACCACCGTTTACGACGAGCCGCCGCGACGCCCACCCGTGCTTGAGACGACCACCACGACGATGAGCGGCGGGGCGCACATCCACCGCCGCATCTCCTGGGCCGCCATCTTCGGCGCCGTGATCCTGGTGGTCACCGTGCAGCTGCTTTGGAGCCTGCTGGGCGCTGGCATCGGCTTGGATACGGTGAACACCAACGCCGGCACCACGCCGGCGGCAGGCAGCCTGGGCATCAGCGCCGGCGTGTGGTGGGTGATCAGCAGCGTCATCGCCCTGGCGTTCGGCGGTTTCGCGGCCGGGTGGATGGCGGGCATCGAGACCCGCTGGGACGGCGTGCTGCACGGCCTCATCACCTGGGGCATTGCCACCCTGCTGACCGTCTACCTGCTGTCGTCGGCGATCGGCGGCATCATCGGCGGCGGCGCTTCGGCGCTCGGCGGCCTGGCCTCGGCCGCAGGCAGCGGCATCAAGGATGCGGCGCAGCCCGTGGCCCAAGCAGCGGGCATCACCCCGGAGGTGCTGCAGCAGCAGGCGCAGGCATACCTCAAGCCCGCCGACACCGACCCGGCGACGATGAGCCCGCAGGACGCGCAGAAGGAGGTCGCCGCCAACCTGGTGACGTATGCGAAGGGCGGGCCTGACGCGCCGGCGGCCAAGGAGCGCGTGGTCGCCATCATGGCGGCGCAGCAGCACGTCAGCCACGACCAGGCGGCGCAGCAGTTCGACAACGCGCAGGCCAAGCTCCAGCAGGAGAAGGCGCAAGCCATCCAGACGGCCAAGAACGCCGCCGATGCGAGCGCCGCGGCGGCGTCCAAGACCTCGTTCGCGGCCTTCGCCGACTTGCTGATCGGCGCGATTGCGGCGGCGGTCGGCGGCGCACTCGCGGTCCAGCGCCGGCTGCAAGTCGCACAGAGGGTAGTCCGCTGAGTTCCAGACGACACGAAAAGCAGGCCGCACAGCATGGACAAGCTGACTTACCCTGGCAGCCTGCCAGGGAACGAGCCAGGCCCGGCGATCAGCAGGTCGTCAAACCTCGCCGTGGCCTGCTGCGCGGAAGCCATAGGCACGTTCATGCTGGTGCTTGTAGGGACCGCGGTGGCGACGGCCGCGGCGCTTGGCAAAGGCACGGCAGGGCCAGCATACAATTCGCTGGCTGTGGCGCTGTCGTTCGGGTTCATCTTGACGCCGATCGTGGGCGCGTTGGGGCCGGTGAGCGGCGCTCACGTAAACCCGGCTGTCACGTTGGGGCTGGCTGTTGCCGGCAAGTTCCCCTGGCGTGACTTGCCCGGCTACGTCGTGGCGCAGATCATCGGTGCGGTCGCTGCGTCGCTCGCCGTATGGGCGGCTTATGGCCACGGCGCCTACTTCGACTCCCACCTGGGCGTTCCTTCGCCAGTCAACGGCGCAAGCGGCTTGCAAGTTCTGCTGGTGGAGGGGCTGATCGCCTTCATCCTGGTGTTCACCGTGCTGTTCACTGCGACGGATGCCAGGGTTCCGCCCGGCACTGCGGCCATCGCCATTGGGTTCGCACTTGCGGCCGGCGTGTTTCTTGGCGGCCCGGTGAGCGGGGGCGCGGGCAATCCGGCTCGCGCCTTGGGGCCAATGATCGTGACTGGCCTGTTCCCGGTCTGGTTCTTCTACATAACTGGCCCTTTGTTTGGGGCCGTGGTGGCGGCTCTTGCCTTCCGCGTCGTGGGAAGAGCGAACACGCCAAAGGTTCTGGGGCTCAGCGAAGCTGTTGGCCATGCTTCGCTGCCCTGAATCGAATATGACGCAACGTTAGACAACACTGGAGAGAAGTCATGTCCATCATCATCTGGCTCGTCCTTGGGCTGATCGCCGGTTTCATCGCCAGCAAGATCGTCAACAAGAGCGGCGAAGGCCTGCTGCTCGACATCGTGCTCGGCATCGTCGGCGCCGTCGTGGGCGGTTTCCTGTTCTCGCTGTTCGGCGCGGCGCCAGTCACCGGGTTCAACATCTACAGCATCTTCGTGGCGGTCGTGGGCGCCATCGTGGTGCTGGTCATCTACCACGCGATCACCGGCCGCCGGGCGATCCGCTAAGCCTGGCCATACTGACTAAGGGGACAGCACATGGACGAGAACAGGATCAAGGGCGCTGCCCGGGACATCGGCGGCAAGGTCCAGGACACGGTGGGCGGGCTGACGGGGGACACCGAAACCCAGGCGCGCGGCAAGGCCAACGAGGCGCTTGGCACGGCGCAGAACACCATAGGCTCGGCCATCGACACGGCGGGGGACTGGAGCGACAGCCTGGCCGAGACGGCGAAGGAGCGGCCTTTGCTGGCGCTGCTCGCCGCCGTGTCGGTCGGCTACGTGCTGCGGCTGCTGACCCACACGCGCCGGCGCTGAGCGTGGCCCGGTCCTGCCGCAAGCTGGCCGCGGCCCTTGCCCTGGCCTTGGCCGGCGTCCCGGCGCTGGCAGTCCCGGCCCGCGCGGACAACCCGATGGGCTACCAGCTGCTGTCCGCGCAGGAGGCGGCCAACCTGCCGCACAACCATGGCGCGCTCGGCCTGGAGGTGGAGCGGGCGCGGCAGATCACCGATGACGGGCTGACGTTCGATATCATCGGGGTGAAGCAGGTGCGCGCCGGGTCGGCCGGGGCGCGGGCCGGCCTGAAGGCGGGGGACCAGCTCATCGCCATCGACGGCAAGGTATTCGCGAGCCTGGCCGCGTTCGCCGGCTACGTGGGATCCATCGCGCCGGGCGCATCGGCCAGCGTCGACTACGTGCCGGCCAACGGCGGCCCGGCGCAGGCGCAGCGCGTTTCCGTCGTGGTCGGCGCGCCGGCGGCGGCGCAGACCGGAGCGCAAGCGGGGGGGCTGTCGACCGGAACCAAGGTCGCCATCGGCGTGGGAGCGGCGGCGCTGCTCGGCTGCTACGAGGCGGGGTGCTTCACGCGCCATGCCGCCACGCCGCGAGCCGCAGGGCAGGCCTTTCCGCAGCCCCGCTGACTGTCAGGCTGGCGCTTGCCCAAGCGTTGAGGCGCAACGGGACGGCGCCGGACCGGCTGCCGCCATAGCCACGTCCAAGCCGCTGCCGAGCAGGTCCAGGCGGCCGGAGCGACTATATGGTATCGTCAGCCCGAGGCCGCCTTGCAGCGTGACCGAACCGTGCAGCCGGTAGTCCACGCCGCCGGACTGGATGACTGCAAGAAGCTGCGTCCCGATGTTTTGCGTCGTGGCCAGGACAGTGAACGGAACGGCGGTGGAGGACAGCGGCGGCAGTTGGATGGCGGCGTCGCTTTCGCCTGCCGCCAGCAGCGCGCCCGCCACGTCCAGGTCCGCTGTGGCGTGGGAGAAGCCGAGCGCCGAGCGGTTCGGGTTGGTCAGGCAGAGCGTGACGGCGAGGCGCTGCTCCACGAGGCCCACCCCTGTCAGCCGCACGTCCGTCACTTCGGCTGACGGCAGCGCGTTGGTGAGCAGGGCGCAGCCAGGAATGGCGGCGGCTGCCAGGAGCAGGATCAGCGGACGCATCGGCATCTCCGGGCGGCCTTCCGGAACAGCCCGGCTTGGCCACAAGAATTCATTCGGGATTAAAGTTCCGCCTCACGCCGCCACCAGCCTTGGAGAATGACCGTCATGCCAGAGCCGCTGCCCGCACCGGCGCCCCAGCCCAAGCCCGTCGCCGCCGCCCCGGCGCCGGATGCGTCGCGGGCGATGCTGCTGTTCGTGCTCGTCGTGGCGACGCTGTACTTCGGCAAGGAGGTGCTGGTCCCCGTCACGCTCGCGCTGCTGCTGGCCTTTCTGCTGGCCCCGCTCGTGTCCTTGCTCCGCCGGGTGCACCTGGGGCGGGTGCCGTCCGCGCTGCTCGCCGTCGTGGTGGCGCTGGGCATCATCGTGTCGATCGGCGGCGTGATCGGCACGCAGATCGCGGAACTCGCCACGGACGTGCCCAAGTACGCGGGCACGGTGGAGAACAAGATCGCGTCCGTCCGGTCCTACACGGTCGGGCGGCTGTCGATGCTGGCCGACAGCGTCGGACCTCACGGCGGCGGCGGCGCGGCGGCCAGGCCCGGCGGCGCGGCGGCGCCCTCCTCCGGGCAGGCAGCCCCCGCAGCCCCCGCGGCGGCGGCGCAGCCGGAAGCCTCCTCGCCGCTGCAGCTGGCGGAACGCTATCTTTCGCCCATCCTTTCGCCCCTGGCGACGCTCGGCATCGTGTTCGTGGTCGCGGTGTTCGCGCTGCTGCAGCGGGAGGACCTGCGCGACCGCCTGATCCGCCTGGTCGGCTCGGACGACCTGCACGGCACGACCCTGGCCATCGACGACGGCGGCCGCCGGCTCAGCAAGTACTTCGTGACCCAGCTGTGCATCAACACGCTGTTCGGGCTGGTCGTCGGCGTGGGGCTGCTGGTGATCGGCGTGCCGAAGCCGGTGCTGTGGGGCATCCTGTCCGCGCTGCTGCGCTTCGTGCCCTATGTCGGCTCGTTCATCTCCGCGGTGCTGCCGATGGCCCTCGCCGCCGCGGTCGAGCCTGGCTGGTCCACCGTGCTGTGGACGGCGGCGCTCTACGCCGTGGTCGAGGGGCTGACCGGACAGGTCATCGAGCCTACGGTGTATGGGCACAGCACGGGGCTGTCGCCGTTCTCCGTGGTGGTGGCGGCCATCTTCTGGTCCTGGCTGTGGGGGCCGATCGGCCTCATCCTGTCCACCCCGCTCACCCTTTGCCTGGTGGTGATGGGCCGGCACGTGAAGCGGCTGGAGTTCCTGGACGTGCTGCTGGGGGACCGCCCGGCGCTGACGCCGGTGGAAAGCTTCTACCAGCGCATCCTGGCGGGCGACGCCGACGAGACGCAGGAGCAGGCGGAGCAGCTGCTGAAAGAACGCTCGCTCTCGACCTACTACGACGAGGTGGCGCTGAAGGGCCTGCAGCTGGCCGCCAACGACGCCAAGCGCGGCGCGCTCGACCACGAGCAGCTGGACAGCATCAAGACGACGATCAAGCACGTGGTGCACGGGCTGGGCCGGCACGACGA
>CAXTNC010000112.1:0-10068 GCA_964245495.1 uncultured Acetobacteraceae bacterium | reverse complement strand
CATCAGCCCGGAGGAGAACGCGCTGCGCCCGCCATAGCCGCCATACCCGCCGCCGAACCCTGGCGAGGGCGCGCCGAACGAGGGCTCCTGCCGCGGCGCGAAGCTGCGCTGCATGGGTGCGGCCGAGAACGGCGAGGTGGCCGTGGACGGCGGCGCGGAATAGGTGAACCCGCCGCGGCTGCCCATGGAAGCGCCGCCGCCCGCCCGCGCCAGGGCCAGCCCCGGCGCGAGCGCCATGGCCACTGCAAGGGCAGCTGTGAGAAGCCGAAGGCGGACCATGGCAGTCAACTCCAGGACTGCGGCGTGATATAGGACATCGCCCGGGCGAAAAGGAGGGTGCCGCCGCGCCGCCGTTCACTGACCTGGCAACCATTTCGTGCCATGGTGGGGCACGACAGCCTGGGAACGCCGCGATGGACATGCCGACCGAACCCGTGATCGACCGCACCGCGGACGAGCTGCACGACGCCATCGTCGCCCGGCTGCTCTACAGCCAGGGCAAGACGCCCAACCGCGCCAGCCAGCGGGACTGGTTCGTGGCCACCGCGTTGGCCGTGCGGGACCGCATCGTCAACACCTGGACCAGCTCAGCCGCCAGCGCCCGCGCCAGGGGCGCCAAGCGCGTGCACTATTTCTCCCTGGAGTTCCTGATCGGCCGGCTGTTGTTCGACGCCGCGGGCAACCTCGGCATCATCGGCGCGCTGCACGCCGCCCTGGCCCGCGAGGGCGTCGACCTCGACCACCTGCGCGCGATCGAGCCGGACGCGGCGCTGGGCAACGGCGGCCTGGGCCGGCTCGCCGCCTGCTTCATGGAAAGCATGGCCACCCTGGGCATCCCGTCCTTCGGCTACGGCATCCGCTACGACCACGGCCTGTTCCGCCAGTCCATCCGGGACGGCTGGCAGCAGGAGCAGCCGGAGGACTGGCTGAGCGCCGGCAACCCGTGGGAGTTCCAGCGGCCGGAGCTGTCCTACGGCGTGGGCTTCGGCGGCAGCGTGTCCGCCGCGGCGGAGGGCGGCCGCATCGCCTACACCTGGAACCCGGCCGAAACCTTGTTCGCCGTCGCGTTCGACACGCCCGTCGTCGGCTACGGCGGCGCCCACGCCAACACCCTGCGCCTGTGGTCCGCCCGCGCCGCCGACCCGTTGGCGCTGGATGCGTTCAACCGCGGCGACCACGTGGGCGCGCTGACCGACCGGGTGCGCGCCGAGGCGGTCAGCCGCGTGCTTTACCCCGGCGACGACAGCTCCGCCGGCCAGGAGCTGCGCCTGCGGCAGGAGTTCTTCTTCGCCTCCGCCAGCTTGCAGGACCTGCTGCGCCGCCACCTGGTCGAGCACGGCACGGTGGGCAACCTGGCCGAGCACGTCGCCATCCAGCTGAACGACACCCACCCGGCCATCGGCATCGCCGAGCTGATGCGCCTGCTGATGGACGTGCACGGGCTGGAATGGGAGCGCGCCTGGGCGATCACGCAGGGCTGCGTCAGCTACACCAACCACACCCTGCTGCCCGAAGCGCTGGAGATATGGCCGGTGCTGCTGCTGGAGCGCCTGCTGCCGCGGCACATGCAGATCATCTACCTGCTCAACGCCCGCCACCTGGACACCCAGCGCGCGGCCGGCGCCGATGACCGGCTGCTGGCGGCGCTGAGCCTGATCGACGAGTCGAACGGCCGCCGGGTCCGCATGGGCCACCTCGCCTTCCTGGGCAGCCACTCGGTCAACGGCGTGTCTGCCCTGCACACGGACCTGATGCGCCGCACCATCTTCCGCGACCTGGACCAGGCGGTGGGCGGCCGCATCGTCAACCGCACCAACGGCATCACCTTCCGCCGCTGGCTGCACCAGACCAACCCGGGGCTGACCCAGCTGCTGGTGGACACCCTGGGCGAGCGCGTGCTGCGCGACCCGGCGGCGCTCGAAGGCCTGGTCCCGCACGCCGAGGACGCCGGCTTCCGCGAGGCGTTCCGCCGCCAGCGCCTCCCCCGCAAGCAGGCGGTCGCCCGCCTGGCCGCGGCGCAGCTGGGCGTGGCCATCGACACGCAGGCGCTGTTCGACGTGCAGATCAAGCGCATCCACGAGTACAAGCGCCAGCTGCTCAACGTGCTGCACGCGATCAGCCAGTACAACGCCATCCGCGCCCAGCCGACGCGGGACTGGCGCCCCCGGGTCAAGTTCTTCGCCGGCAAGGCCGCGCCGTCCTACACGCTGGCCAAGCAGATCATCCGCCTTTCGGTGGACGTGGCGCGGGTGGTGAACCGCGACCCGACGGTGCGCGGCCTGCTGCAGGTGCTGTTCATGCCGAACTACAACGTGAGCCTGGCCGAGCTGCTGATCCCCGCCGCCGACCTGTCCGAGCAGATCAGCACCGCCGGCATGGAGGCGAGCGGCACCGGCAACATGAAGCTCGCGCTCAACGGCGCGCTGACGGTCGGCACGCTGGACGGCGCCAACGTGGAGATCCGCGAGCGGGTGGGGGCGGACAACATGTTCATCTTCGGCATGACCGCCGACGAGGTGGAAGCCCGCCGCGCCGCCCGCGGCCTGGACGCGACGGACGCCATCGACGCCTGCCCGGCGCTGCGCGACGTGGTCGAGGCGCTGCGCACCGGCGTGTTCAGCCCGGAGGAGCCATCCCGCTACGCCGCCCTGGCCGACCGCCTGACCCACGCCGACCCGTTCCTCGTCTGCGCCGACTTCGCCGCCTACGACAAGGCGCAGGAGACGGTGGACGCGAAATGGCGCGACCCGGCCGCCTGGTGGCGCTCGGCGGTGCTGAACACGGCGCACATGGGCTGGTTCAGCTCGGACCGCACGATCGGGGAGTACGCGGAGGGGACTTGGCAGGTGACGGGGGAAGGGTGAGCGGTGAGGCATGGCTCGCGGGACGCCCTTTGACGCGCAAGGCGGTCGATGTCTTGCATGGCGCTGCGCGCTGGGTGGCCTGCTCCTCGGGACATGCGACACGTCGCGCTGTGATCGCCAGGCACGTCAGGCCGTGTTGGCCAAGCGCCCGCGGCATGGTTTGCTGAGCCAACAAATGAGCAGCGCGGACTCATGAACCAGGACGAACCCGGCGCCAGCATCGTTGGCCATCAAACGCCGCCGCAGGCCGCACCGGAGGTCGATCCAGCCGAGGCGTTCCAGCCAGCTCCACCAAGGGCGCGCCTCACCGCCCGGTTCCAACCCGCCCTGAACGCGGCATTGTGGCAGAACCACGTGCCCGTGCTGTCCGAGTTGGCAGTCGCCAACGCCGGCAAGGAACCGCTGGGCGACATCGTGATCGAGCTCGGTTCCCAGCCGCCGGTGCTGCGCGCCCGGACATGGCGAGTTGCGGGCCTGGCGCCGGGCCAAATCCGCACCTTCGATGACCTGGACATCCCCATCGACGGCCCGTTCCTGTCGGGCCTGTCGGAGGCGGTCCGTGGCACGGTGTCGCTCGTGGCCAGCAGCGGAGGCGAGATCGTCGGCGAACTCGCACAAGACATCCGCATCCTCGCCTTCAACGAGTGGGGCGGCACGGCAGGCATTCCCGACATCCTCGCCGCCTTCGTCCAGCCGAACGACCCGGCGGTCGCCCGCATCGTTCATGCCGCCTCCGACCTGCTGCGGGCGAGCGGCAAGGTGGACTCGTTCGAGGGCTACCAGGGCAGCAGCAAAACCCGCGTTTGGGAACAGGCGCAGGCGATCTGGAACGCGGTCTGCGGCATGGATCTGCGCTACGTCAACCCGCCGCCCTCTTTCGTCGGCGGCGGCCAGCGCATCCGCACCGCGCGCCAGGTTGGCGAGGAGCGGCTGGCGACCTGCCTCGACCTGGCCGTGCTGTTTTGTTCCTGCCTGGAGGCGGCCGGGCTGCGCCCCCTCATCGTGCTGCAGCGGGAGCACGCCTTCACCGGCGTGTGGCTGTCGAAGGGAGACTTCGGCGCGTCCACCGTCGACGACGCGCCGGGGTTGCGGACGCGGCTCAAGCTCGACGATCTCAAGCTGTTCGAGACGACCGGCACGACCCATCCACGCAAGCCCAGCTTCCAGCAGGCGACGCTCGCCGGGTCAGCCCATGTCGAACCGGAGAAGGATGCCGAGTTCGAGGGGCTGATCGACATCCATCGCGCCCGCCAGCGCCGCATCCTGCCGCTGGCGAGCGCCGCGACCGGCTACGCCTTCCAGGCCGGCGCCGTGGATGCAGCCGAACTTGTGCTCCCGGCCATGGAGGACGCGCCCCCGCTGCGCGACGACGTGGCGACGGCGGAGGAGCCGCCGCCCGCCACGGCTGAAGGCCGGCTCGCCCAGTGGCGCAAGCGGCTGCTGGACCTGTCGGGCCGCAACCGGTTGCTGAACCTGCCAGCGTCCGGGCGTCAGGTTGTCTGGGTGGACTGCCCGGACGCGGCCAAGCTTGAGGACCGGCTGGCTGAGATGCGGGGCAAGGTCCGCGCTGCGTCGTTGAGGTTCCGTTCCTGGCCCGACCTGATGGATGGCGCCGACCCGCGCAGCGCGGCGCTGCACCGCAACCGGCTGCAGGAGGATGCGAACCTCGCCTTCGCGCGGGAGGCCATGGCCAAGGGCGAGCTGGTGGTGGGACGGGACGAGGTGTCGCTGCAAGCGTCGCTGACCGAGATTTACCGCAAGGCGCGCGCCGACCAGCAGGAAGGCGGCTCCAACACGTTGTTCCTGACGATCGGGACATTGCTGTGGCGTCGGGAGGACCGCGAGACGCCCTATCGGGCGCCGCTGATCCTGGTGCCGGTCGTCCTGGAGCGGCCGAGCGTGAGGTCCGGGTTCGTGCTGCGGGTGCACGATGACGAGACCCGGTTGAACTCGACGCTGCTGGAGATGCTGCGCCAGGAGTTCGCCCTGCAGTTCCCGACGCTGGACGTGGAGCGGCCGCCGGAGGACGAGGCCGGGTTCGACGTGCCCGCCATCATGGACACCTTCCGGTCCAAGCTGCGCGACGTCCGGGGCTGGGAGGTCCGGGACGAGGTGGCGCTGACCACCCTGTCGTTCACCAAGTTCCTGATGTGGAAGGACTTGGCCGACCGGGCTGACGCGCTGCGCGGCAACGTCGTGTCACGGCGGCTGATGGATGGCTCAGCACCTGACAACGCCACTGGGTCCGGCGGCGGCGAGCGCCGCCCGCTTGGCGGCGCGCTGGACGATGAGCTGGCAGCGGCCGACCTGTACTGCCCGCTGGAAGGAGACTCCTCCCAGTTGCGGGCGGTGGCGCGGGCGGCGGCCGGCGAGAGCTTCGTGCTGATCGGGCCGCCAGGCACGGGCAAGAGCCAGACCATCGCCAACATCGTCGCCAACACGCTGGCCCAAGGCCGGACGGTGCTGTTCGTGGCGGAGAAGCGCGCGGCGCTGGAGGTGGTGCAGCGGCGGCTGAAGACTGTGGGCCTCTCGGATTTTTGCCTGGACCTGTTCTCCAGCAAGGTCAGCAAGACCGCCGTGCTCGGGCAGTTGGAGCGGGCCCAGTCCGCTTCGGAGGCGGATGACGGCCAGGGCTGGACCGCCGCGAAGGCGGACCTTGCGACCCTGCGGGAGGAGCTGAACGGCTACGTGCGCGATCTGCACAGGCCGGGGCGGAATGGCTGGACGCCGTTCCGGGCGATCGGCGCCGTGCTGCGGGCGGCCGATGCCGGCGTGCCCGAAATCACGCTGACCTGGCCCCATTCGGACGTGCATGACGCCGAGGGCTGGCAACGGCTGGTCGAAACCGTGGAGGAAGCGCGCGAAGTGCTGCGCCGGGCTGGCGACGCAGTGCGCGGGCCGACGCTGGCAGGCATCGAGCGTGCGGAATGGTCGCCAGTCTGGCAGGCCCGCCTGCTGGAAGCGGCACGGGACGCGGCCATTCGGCTGGACGAGGCGGAACAAGCAGTCGGCGCAGCCTGCCGGACGCTCAAGCTCGATGGCTACCCGCGGTCGCGGCCTGGCTTGCGGCAGCTGCTGGCGTTGGCAAGCCTGTTGACCGACCCGATAGGCCCAGAGGCGGCGTGGGCGCTGTCGGAAGGTGCCGTGGGTCTGCGCGATGCGATGCGGGCGGTGGCCGTGCAGGCAGGCCGGCGCCATGAGTTGCGGCAGGGCCTCACGGGTTCATGGCAGCCCGGCGTGAATGCCCTGCCGCTGGCAGCGCTCCGGTCCGAGTGGCGCACAGCCTGCGGCAAGTGGGCGTTGCCGCGGAGCATGGCGCAACGGTCCATTCGCAAGCGACTCGCGCCTGCGGCAGCTGGCGCGGCGCCGGAGGACTGCGGCCCCGACCTCGACCGCCTGCTGGAACTCCAGGAAATTGACGCATCCGTGGCGGCCATCCCGCACACGGCGGCGCTGGGCCAGGCTTGGCGCGGTCTCGACACCGATTTCGCACGAATAGAGGAGGCTTTTGGTTGGGCCTGGCGCGTCCGGTCGGCTACGGCATCGTGCGTCTCGGATGCGGCCGAACTGGCCGGCCTCCGGACACTCATCCGGCAGCTGGTCGGCGAGGCGGCCGATCTGCTGGCGCCGTCGGGATCAGCCGGGTCGGCCCTGGCCCGCCTGAGAGAGGCTTGGACGGCGGCGGAAGCCGCGTTGGAGGCCGTGGCGACGCTTGCCGGCAGCCCGGTCGCGCGCCTGGCGTCCGAAGACCGGGCGGACTGGCTGGCCGCCTTGTCGCAGCACCTGGCCGGATGGGCCTCCTCCGCCCGATCGATCCAGGAATGGTGCGCCTGGCGCGGGGTGTCGCAATCGGCCGCGACGCTGGGCCTGGGGCCGCTGATCCGGGCCATGGAGGACGGCGTCGTGGGGCCGGCCGATGCAGTCCGCGCGTTGGAAGCGAACTACGCCCGCTGGTGGATCGACCTCGCCGTCGATGCGGCTCCCAGGCTGCGCGGCTTCGTCGCAGCCCGGCACGAAACCCGCATTGAGCGGTTCCGCACCCTGGATGCGCGCATGCTGAGTCTGTCCGGCCGGCTCGCCCGCGCCCGCATCACCGCCGCCATTCCAAACGCGGCGCAGCGCCACGTGGACCCTGAATACGCCGTGCTCACCCGCGAACTCGCCAAGCGGCAGAGGCATCTTCCGGTTCGCCAGTTGGCGGCGCGCATGCCCGGGGCGCTGCGGCGATTGACGCCTTGCCTGATGATGAGCCCGCTTTCCGTGGCGCAGTACCTGCCGGCGGATGCGGAGCCTTTCGACCTCGTGATCTTCGACGAGGCATCGCAGATCACGACGTGGGATGCGATCGGCGCGGTCGGGCGCGGGCGGCAGGTGATCGTGGTGGGGGACCCGAGGCAGCTGCCGCCAACCAGCTTTTTCGAGCGGCGCAGCGGGGACGAGGACAGCGCCGCGGTCGAAGTGGAGACGCACGACCTGGACTCGATCCTCGACGAGTGCCTCGGCGCGGGCATCCCCACCGTTGAGCTGACCTGGCACTACCGCAGCCGGCACGAAAGCCTGATCGCGTTCTCGAACCAGGTCTATTACGGGGGCCGCCTGGTCACCTTCCCGTCCCCCGTCACCCGGGACGACGCGGTGTCGTTCCGCTGCGTGGCCGACGGGGTGTACGCCCGGGGCGGTGCACGCACCAACGAGCGCGAGGCCAGGGCCGTGGTCGCCGAGGCGCTGGCCATCCTCCATGCGCCCGAAGCCCGGTCGCTGGGCATCGTCACGTTCAACGCCGAGCAGCAGGCGCTGATCGAAGACCTGTTCGACAAGGCGCGGCGGGACGACCCCTCGCTGGAACGGCATTTCGCCGACGATGCGGCCGAGCCTGTCCTGGTGAAGAACCTCGAAGGCATCCAGGGCGAGGAGCGCGACGTCATGCTGTTCTCGCTCACCTATGGCCCGGATGCGACGGGGCGCATCAGCCTCAATTTCGGGCCTGTGAACCTGCCCGGAGGCGAGCGGCGGCTGAACGTCGCCGTGACGCGGGCGCGCGAGCGGCTCGTGGTGTTCGGCAGCGTGCGGGCGGAGCAGCTGGACCTGTCGCGCACGGGCGCCGTGGGGGTGCGCCACCTCAAGCAGTTTCTGTCCTTCGCCGAGCATGGGGCGCGCTCGTTCGCCATGGCCACGCAGGGTTCGTTGGGGGATCACGAGAGCCCGTTCGAGGCGGAGGTGGCGGAGCGGCTGCGGCGGCTGGGATGGACGGCGCACCCGCAGGTCGGCGTGTCGGGCTTCCGGGTCGACCTGGGGATCGTCGACCCGGACGCCCCCGGCAGCTACCTCGCCGGCGTGGAGTGCGACGGCGCCACCTATCACCGGGGCGCCACGGCGCGCGACCGCGACCGGCTGCGGCAGCATGTGCTCGAAACGCTGGGATGGCGCATCCTCCGCATCTGGTCCACGGACTGGTGGACCAACGCCGCCCGGGAGGCGGACAGGCTGCACGGGCAGCTCGGCGACGCGCTGGGAAAGGCGCGCGCGGAGCGGGCCGCACGCTGCGCGCCGCATGGTTCACCGGACGACATGGGCGAGATGCCGGTCGCTGCGGCGGAAGCGCCGGACAACGGCGTCACGGCGATGCCGCCTGGCGAAGCCGGCCTAGAACATCATCCGACCGAACGGGGTCACCCGTTGGATGAGGATGCTCGCCAAAACAAAGAGCCAGAGATTCCTTCCGATCCACTTCGATCGGAAAAAGCTCTAGCGCCACGGGAGACGGCGGGCCTGGCGCCCGAGCTGTTTTACGATCCGGCCTACCGCGGTCGCCTGGGTGCGTTGGTCGCGGGGCTGTTGCGGGACCAGGGGCCGTTGCGGGAGGACCGCCTGACCCAGGCAGTGGCCCGCCTGCACGGCTTCGGCCGGTCCGGCCGGGAGATCAAAGATCGGGTGATGGCGGTCTTGCCGGACACCAGCAAGATCACCGTGGAGGACATTGGCCGCTTCATCTGGCCGCCCGGGATCGACCCCATGTCCTGGGACGCCTTCCGTGCGCCGGCTGCCGGAAAAGCCGCGGACCCGGTGGAAATGCCATTGCCTGAGCTGATCGTCCTGGCCCGGCGCTGCATGACGCCCGGCATGACGGAGGAAGCCATCCTGACGGCGATGCGGGATGCTTGCGGCCTACAACGGTTGCGCGAGACCGCCCGGAACCGCTGCGTCGCGGCGCTCTCGGCCGCACGGGGCTGACTGATGGTGCCACGCCCTGGCCACGGATCGTGAAATCCAACAGCTTGAACCAGCCTCATTCCGCCGCCGCCCGCTGCTCCGCCATCTCCGACGCCCGCGCCAAGTCCACCGACAGCAGCCGCGACACCCCGCGCTCCTGCATCGTCACCCCATACAGCCGGTCCATCCGCGCCATCGTCAGGTGGTGGTGCGTCACCACCAGGAACCGGATGCCGGTCTCGCGCACCATCTCGCCCAGCAGGCCGCAGAACCTCTCCACGTTGGCGTCGTCCAGCGGCGCGTCCACCTCGTCCAGCACGCAGACCGGCGCCGGGTTGCAGCGGAACACCGCAAAGATGAGGGACAGCGCCGTCAGCGCCTGCTCCCCGCCGGACAGCAGGGACAGCGCGGCCAGCTTCTTGCCCGGCGGCTGGGCGTAGATCTCCAGGCCCGCCTGCAACGGGTCCTCCGAGCCGACCAGCGCCAGGTGCGCCTTGCCGCCGCCGAACATGCGGGCGAACAGCGCCTGGAAGTGCCGGTCCACCTGCGTGAACACCTGCCCAAGCCGCTCCCGGCCCTCGCGGTTGATGTGGCCGATGGAGCCGCGCAGCTTGGCGATGGCGGTGCCCAGCGCCTCCTTCTCGCCGGCGATGCCGGCCATCCGGGCCTCGACCTCCCCCGCTTCCAGCGCCGCGCGCAGGTTGACCGGGCCGATCTCCTCCCGCTCCCGGGCCAGCCGGTCGAGCCGGCGGCGGGCGCGCTCCTCCGCTTGCGTGGACACGTCGCCGGGTGCGGGCGGCAGGCCAGGGTTGGCGCCCAGCCGCTCCAGGACCCGCTCGGCCACGCTGCCCCAGGCGTGGCCGGCCTGGGCTGACGCCGCTTCCGCCCGCACCAGCCCTTCCCGCGCGGACGCCGCGGCGGCTTCCCCGGAACGTGCGGCAGCCGCGGCATCGTTGTCCGCGGCGACGGCCGCGTTCAGCGCCGCGGACAACGA
>CAXTNC010000111.1:0-10164 GCA_964245495.1 uncultured Acetobacteraceae bacterium | reverse complement strand
GGGCGGGGGCGGCGACCAGCGGGCGCTCGTCCAGCAGCTCGGCGATGCGGTCGGCGGCCCCGGCGGCGCGTTGCAGCTCGCCCCACAGCTCGCTGAGGCCGGCGCCGGAGGTGGCGACGACCACGGCGTAGAACACGAAAGCGGACAGCGCCCCGCCGCTGAGCTGTCCCGCCAGCACCTGCCGCCCACCAACCCACAGAGCGAGGGTGATCGCGCCGAAGCCGAGCAGGATCACCACCAGGATCACCCCGGCGCGCGAGGCGATCCGCGCCCGGGCGGCGGCCACCGACAGCTCCGTGGCGTCGGCGAAGCGTTGCCGGGCGAACGGCTCCTGCGTGAACGCCTGCACCGTGCGCAGCGCGCCCAGGGTCTCTTCCGCCAGCGCGCCCAAATCCGCCACGCGCTCCTGCGCCACGCGCGAGAGGCGGCGCTCGCGGCGGGAGAACGCCACCAGCGGCACGATCACGAACGGCACCACCGCTGCCACCAGGGCGGACAGCAGCGGCGCCGTCGCCACCAGCATGGCGAACGCGCCCCCCAGCAGCAGCGCCGAGCGCAGCCACTGCGAGATCGCCGACCCGGCCAATGCTTGCAGCACCGCCGTGTCGGCTTGCAGGCGGGACAGCACGTCCCCCACCCGCGCCGTCTCGAACCAGGCGGGCGACAAGGTCAGCACCCGGCTGAACACGTCGCGGCGCAGATCCGCGCCGATCCGCTCGCCGAGCCAGGTGACCAGCGCGAACCGGCTGGCGGTGGCCAGCGCCAGCAGCGCCACCACGCCCGCCATGCCGAGCGCGGTCGCGTTCAGCCGCGCGGCGCTGCCGCTGGCGACGCCGCCGTCGATCAGGCGGCGCAAGCCCTGGCCCAACGCCAGCACCAGCCCGGCGGAGGCGAACAGGGACGCCGTGGCGCCCGCCGCCTGCCAGCGATAGCGGGCGAGGAAGGGCGCCAGCAGCCGGAGCGCGCCAGTCTTGGACAAGCCGGTGCGGGGCAAGCCTATTGGTCCATGTAGGTTTTGAACGCGGCGGCATGGTCCGGGTGCCAGCGGGACAGGGCAGGGCGGTTCTCGATGATGTCCTCCATCGCCCACCTCATGCGCTTCTCGTCCTGCGCCCGCGTGGTGTCGTTGTCGGGGCACAGGATGTAGAAGTCGCCCCTGTCCAGCCCGTCCAGCATGAAGTCCACCACCTGCTCCGGCATCCACGCGCCGGCCGGCTTGGTGTCGGTGCGCGCGCGGGTGAACCCGGTGAAGGTGAAGCCGGGGATCAGCAGGTGCGCCGTCACCGGCGTGCCCAGCAGGTCATGCGCCAGCCCCTCCGTCAGCGCCTTGATGCCCGCCTTGCTGACGTTGTACGCCGTGTTGCCCGGCGGCGTGGTGATGCCCTGCTTGGACCCGGTGTTGATGATGGCCGCCGGCCGCCCCGCCGCCAGCATCGCCGGCAGGAACGCCTGCACCCCGTTGACGACGCCCCACAGGTTGGTTTCCAGGATGGCGCGCCACGCCGCCGGCCCGTCCGCGATGGCGCCCTTCGTTTCGCGCCCGGCGTTGTTCATCAGCACCGCCACGCTGTCCCAGCGGGCCATCGCCTCCTTGCGCAGCGCCGTCATCGCCGCCGCGTCGCTCACGTCCGTCGGCACCGCCACCACGTCCGCCCCGGTGGCCGCCAGCGCCGCCGCCTCCCGCTCCAGCGCCGCCGCGTCGATGTCCGCCATGCACACCGACATGCCGAGCGCCGCCAGCTTCTGCGCCGCGGCCAGCCCGATGCCGCTGGCCGCCCCCGTGACGACGGCGGCGCGCCCGGGGGCGATGGCAGGATGGGGCATGGGCAAACTCCTCGTGGTTGGACGCCGGGGCGCGGGAGGCGGCCTCCCCCCAGGCTGGCCCGGCGCGGTGCTTTGGCAGATAGGCCATGGCAAGCATCGCGCCATACCCGTGCCCCCGCAACGACTTCCCGGCGGGCGAACGGCAGAACAGTTGCTGCCCGGCGCCCGGCGTCAGCCCCGCAGCGCCACCCCCAGATAGGCGTCCGCCAAGGCCATGCCGCACCCGAGCGCGTCGAACGCCGCGATCGTGACGAGCGGGTCCTCCAGCGCGAAAGCCTCGGACATCAGCCTGCCTCCCCCGTCTGCACGGCACGATCTAGCACGGACGCCGGGCGGGCGGCATGGGCCTCCGCCCGGGCGGCTCGGCAACCGGTGCAGGCCGGGCGCCGGCGCGGCGCGGCGCTGCTCGACATGGCCGAGATGCTGACCGCCATGCAGCGGCAGGTCATGCGGCTGCGCACGGACGTGGACCAGCTCAGCCCGCCAGGGCCTCCCGCCGGGTGATCGCAACCAACTGGAACGCGGGCGCCGATCCATCAGCGCGGTGCAAGGCGAGGCGCCGGGCCGGCGTGACAGGAACGCGGCTGCCCTCAAGGCCGACATGCCGGTGGTCAAGGCGCTGCTGGTCAAGGCGCTGCTGGTCAAGGCGCTGCTCGGGGCCGATGCGGCGCTGCCGCAGGCTGGCCCGCGGCTGCGAGCGCCTGTCCGGAACCGCCGCAGGATCGCATCCCGCCGCATCGTTGCTCTGGCTGCGGTGCACGACACGCTCTAGGGTGCCCGGCAAAGGAGGAAGACAATGACGCAGATCGGCCGCCACATCGCCCCGTCGCGCCGTCCGGACGTGCTCGGCGCGCATTCCATGGACTATTTCCGCATGGCGGTGCCCGACCTGGAGCAGGCCCGGCGTTTCTACGCCAAGTTCGGCCTGGACGTGCGCGAGGAGGGGGGCGGCCTCGGGCTGTACGCCTTCAACCACCCGCACCGCTGGGGCCTGCTCAGCGAGGGGCCGCGCAAAGCGCTTGGCCACCTCTCGTTCGGCGTGTTCGAGGACGACATGGAGCGCTTCCGCGCCCGGCTGCAGCAGGCGGGCGTGCAGCGCCTGGACCCGCCGCCCGGCCTGGAAAGCAACGGCATCTGGTTCAAGGACTGCAACGGCCTCCTGATCGAGCTGCGGGTGGCCGAGAAGTCGTCGCCAAACGCGAAATCCACCGTCGAGCACCTGGTCGCCGGACCGGGCCAGCGCGGGGCGCCGATCCGGGGCGCGGTGCCCGACGTGCGGCCCCGGCGCTTGGCGCACATCCTGGTCTTCGTGCGCGACGTGGCGGAAAGCATACGGTTCTACAGCCGGGCGCTCGGCCTGCGGCTGTCCGACGAGTCCGGCGGCGTCGTCGCCTTCATGCACGGCATCCACGGCAGTGACCACCACATGGTCGCCTTCGCCAAGTCCAGCGCGCCGGGCCTGCACCATTGCAGCTGGGACGTGCCGTCCATCCAGGACATCGGCCTGGGGGCCATGACCATGGCCGACAGCGGCTACGCCGAGGGCTGGGGACTGGGGCGGCACGTGCTCGGCTCCAACTACTTCCACTACGTGCGCGACCCCTGGGGCAGCTACGCCGAGTACTCCAGCGACATCGACTACGTCCCCGTCGGGATGGACTGGGCCGGGCAGTCGCATCCGCTGGAGAACAGCTTCTACCTGTGGGGACCGGAGCCGCCGAAGGACTTCGCCTTCAACCACGAGGCGCCGCACGGACCGGAGATGCCCGCCGCCGCCGGCATCTGACCGGCGCCGCGTCCCGGAGCAAGAACCAGGAACTGGAGGGATTGGCTGTGCAGCAGGAACCGATGCACGACGTTGTCCAGATCGGCTACGGCCCAGTCAGCCAGGTCCTGGCGCTCATGCTGGCCCGGCAGGGCCACCGGGTCGCGGTGGTCGAGCGGTGGTCCGAGCCTTACACCCTGCCGCGGGCGGTGTGCATCGACCACGAGGCCGCGCGCATGCTCCACGCCATTGGCCTGGGCGACGGCCTGGCCCGCGTGTCGCAGCCGGCGCCCTTGCACCAATGGTTCAATGCGCAGTGGGAGGAGCTGCTCTGCCTCGACTGGGGCAAAGGCTCGGTGTCCGGCGGGCCGGAGGTCAACTTCGTCCACCAGCCCAGCCTGGAAGCGGAGTTCCGCGTCAAGGTGCGGGAGCAGCCCAGCGTGGAGCTGAACCTCGGTTGGGAGCTGGCCAGCTTCACCGACCACGGCGACCACGTCGAGGTCCGGCTGCAGGAATCCAAGGGCGCCAGGACGCGCACCCTGCGGACGCGGTACCTGGTCGGCGTGGACGGGGCCAACAGCATGGTGCGCGAAGCCCTCGGCATCGGGCAGGAGGACATCGGCTTCCAGGCGGACTGGCTGGTGGTGGACATGAAGCTGAACCCGGGCGTCAAGCTCGACATCCCGGACTGCGGCCAGTACTGCAACCCTGAGCGTCCTACGACCATGGTGCCCGGCGGCGTGCAGGACGGCCAGGTCTGCCGCCGCTGGGAGTTCATGCGCCTGCCGGGCGAAACACGGGAAGCGCTGCAGGACGAGGCGCATGTTTGGAAGCTGCTTGAGCGCTGGGTGCAGCCCGGCCAGGCCGAGCTGGTGCGCCATACGACCTACACCTTCCGCTCGCTGGTGGCCGAAACCTGGCGCAAGGGCCGTGTGCTGATCGCCGGCGACGCCGCGCACACCATGCCGCCCTTCATGGGCCAGGGCATGTGCGCCGGCATCCGGGACGCCTGGAACCTGAGCTGGAAGCTGGACCGCATCCTGCGCGGCCAAGCCGGCGACAAGTTGCTGGACAGCTACGCCGCCGAGCGCAAGCCGCACGTGAAAGGGGTCATCAACGCCGCAGTCCACCTTGGACGCATCATATGCATCGCTGACCCGGCGGAGGCGGCCAAGCGTGACCGGGCCTTCAAGACCGGCACGGCCAGGCCGTTCCCGCCCTTCCCCCATCTGACGGCCGGGCTGGTGTCGCAGGATGCGCCAATGGCCGGGCTGCTGTCGCCGCATGGGACGGTGCGGTGGCGCGGGCGGGAAGGGCGCTGGGACGACGTGGTGGGCCTGGGCTTCTGCGTCGTGCTGCGCGATGCCGATCCGGCGGACGTGCTGCGTCCGGACCAGATGCGGGCCTTGGCGGGCCTCGGCGCGCACGTCGTCGGCATCTCCGCTGCGCCGCAGGGCGGCCTGGTTGTGAGTGCGGACGGGAAGTATGGGGCCTTCCTGGACGCCCACGGTGCGGCGGGCATGGTCATGCGGCCCGATTACTACATCTTCGGCGGCGTGTCCGAAGCCCGCGGCCTCGCGGGATTGGTGGACGAGCTGCTTGCGGCGCTGGCGGAGAACGGCATCCAAGCCCGCCCGCACCCGCAAGCCGGGCACGCAACCGCCTAGCGCTGCCTCGGCGCTTCCGGGCCGGCAGGCAAGGGGCCACGCGGGCCTGGCCAGCCCAGCCTTGACCAGGCTGGCCGCCCGGGCGGATCATCGCCCCGCCCGCAACAGAGGAGGCGCCCATGAACGTCCAAGCGATCCCAGGCCGCGCCATGTCGGAGGCCGAATGGCAGGTCCGCTGCGACCTGGCGGCGCTCTACCGCCTGGTGGCGCACCACCGCATGACGGACTGGGTGTACACCCACATCTCCGCCCGCATCCCCGGGCCGGAGCACCACTTCCTCATCAACCAGTACGGCGTCCTGTTCGACGAGATGCGCGCCTCCGACCTGGTGAAGATCGACCTGGACGGCAACATCATCGCCGAGCCGCACCACGCCGGCATGTCGGAGCGCAAGGTGAACGCCGCCGGGTTCTGCATCCACTCCGCCATCCACATGGCGCGGGAGGACATCCTGTGCGTGGTGCACACCCACACCGCCGCCGGCATCGCCGTCTCGGCGCAGCAGCGCGGGCTGCTGCCGATGAGCCAGCACGCGCTGCGCTTCTACGGCCGCATGTCCTACCACGGCTACGAGGGCATCGCGCTCGACCTGGACGAGCGGGACCGCCTGGTGCACGACCTCGGCCCCAACCGCGCCATGATCCTGCGCAACCACGGCCTGCTGGTCGGCGGGCGCACCATCCCGGAAGCCTGGAGCGACCTTTACTACCTGGAGCGCGCCTGCCAGGCGCAGGTGGCGGCGGGGAGCGTCGAGCTGGTGCTGCCGCCGGCGGAGGTGTGCGAGCACACCGTCCGGCAGTTCGACCGCCCGGAGATCCTGGAGCACTGCGAATGGGCCTGGCAGTCGGCGCTGCGGCAGATCGAGGGCGGCAAGACGGACTACCGCAGCTGACCTTCCAGTCCGCCCCGGCGACCCATGAGCCGGGCCGGATGTCCGCAGCCCCCCGCCCCCCGCGGGCGCGCGACTGGGCGCTGGCCGCGGCGGCGTCGCTGGGCTGCATCCTGCTCGGCCTCGCGGCCTTGCGGCCGCAAACGCTGCAATCCTACGACCAGCCGCTCTATCTCGGCATCGCCAGCGACCTGCTGCGGACCGGAACCTACACCAACGGGCGCTGGGGCGCGGCAGGGCAGCCCGGCGCCTACGCCGCCCCGCTCTACCCGGCGCTGGTGGCCGGGGTGGCTGCGCTGGACAGCCGGCTGGCCACGGCCGCCGCCTGCGTGCGCACGGCCGCCTTCGCCGACATCCCGGCCTGCCCCGGCTCGCTCGGCCTCCTGGCGCCGCTGCAGGTGCTGCTGATGGCCGGCACGCTGGTCCTGGTGTGGCGCTCCACCCTGGCGGTCGGCGGCGACCGCTGGGCCGCCTGGTGCGCGCTGCTGGCGGCCGGCCTGGGCACCACGGAATACGCCGTCTACGCCCGCACCGCCATGACGGAGGCGCTCAGCCTGCCGCTCGCCGCCCTGTCCGGGCTGCTGCTGGTGCTGCTGGTGCGCGCCCCGCGCTGGCCCGCCGCGCTGGCGCTCGGCGCGGCGCTGGGCCTGCTCACCCTGGCGCGGCCGGAATACCTCTACCTTGCCGCCGCCGTCGGGCTGGCGGGCGCTGCCATCGCGCTGCGCCGCCGCCGGCTGGGGCTGCTGATGGCCGTGTCCTGCTTGGCGGCCGGGCTGACGCTCGCCCCCTGGTCGGCCCGCAACGAGGCGCAGTTCGGCACCTTGGCGCCGACCTCGGGCTACGCCGGGTTCATCCTGGCGCAGCGCATGGCCTACCAGGCGATGACCCCGGGCGAGTGGCTGGCGGAGTGGCTGTACGCGCTGCCCGGCTTCGGCCCGGCGGCGGCGCGCATCGTCATGCCGGGTTCCGTGGCGCGGCTCGGCTGGCAGGAGCGCCCGGACACGTTCTACATGGTCGGCAACACCGCCATGGTGCAGGAGCTGGCGGCCAACGCGCCGGACCCGGCGGACCAGGTGGGATACCTGCTGCGCCGTTACGCCTGGCCGCATCCGCTGCGCTTCGCCGCCGTGACGCTGGTGATGGCCTGGAAGTCGCTCTGGGTGCGCAAGTACTTCAGCCTGGCCGCCGTGCCGTTCTTCGCCGTGCTGGTGTTCAACGCGGCGCGGCGGCGGGACGCGCCGCTCCTGGCCTTCGTGCTGCCGCCGCTGTTCGTGCTGGGGCTGCACGCAGCGACCACGGTCGCCACCCCGCGCTACAGCCTGGTGCTGGTGCCGGCCTACGCGGCGGCGCTCGGGCTGGCGGCCGGGCCGCGGCTGCAGCGCGGGTGGCGGCGCCTGCGGGCATGACCGCCCTGCTGCGGATCGAGGCCCTGCGCGCCGAGTTCCCCGCGCGCGCCGGCCCGTTCGCCGCCGTGGACGGCGTGGACCTGGCGGTGGAGCGCGGCCAGACCCTGGGCATCGTGGGGGAAAGCGGCTGCGGCAAGTCCATGCTGTCGCTTTCGGTGATGCGCCTGGCGCCGCCGCAGGCCCAGGTGTCGGGCCGGGTGACGTTCGACGGCCAGGACCTGCTCCGCCTGCCGGACCCGGCGATGCGCCGCCTGCGCGGCCGGCGCATCGCCATGATCTTCCAGGAGCCGATGACCAGCCTGCACCCGGCCTACACCGTGGGCGCGCAGATCGGGGAAGCGATGCGCGCGCACGGCCAGGGCAGCGGGCAGGGCGGGCGCAACCTGCGCGCCAGGGTGGCCGAAGCCCTGGAGCGCGTCCGCATCCCCGCGCCCGGCCGCCGGCTGGACGAGTACCCGCACCAGCTCTCCGGCGGGATGCGGCAGCGGGTGATGATCGCCATGGCGCTCGCCTGCCAGCCGGACCTGCTGATCGCCGACGAGCCGACCACCGCGCTGGACGTGACGGTGCAGGCGCAGATTCTGGACCTGCTGCGCGGCTTGCAGCGCGAAACCGGCATGGCGGTCGTGCTCATCACCCACGACCTCGGCGTGGTGGCGGAGATGGCGGACGAGGTGGCGGTGATGTACGCCGGCCGCGTGGTGGAGCGCGCCCCCGCCGCCGCCCTGTTCGACGACCCGCAGCACCCCTACACGCTCGGCCTGCTGGGCAGCATGCCACGGCTGGAGCGGGAGCAGGACCGGCTGCTGGCCATCGAGGGCGCGGTGCCCTCCGCCGCCGCGCTGCCGCCGGGCTGCCGCTTCCACCCGCGCTGCGTGTTCGGCGCGCCGGCGTGCACGCAGGAGGCGCCGATGCTGCGGCAGCTAGGGCCAGCCCACCGCGCAGCCTGCGTGCGCGCCCCGGTGGAGGACACCGCGGCATGACCCACCTGCTGGAGGTCGCGGGCCTCGCCAAGCACTTCCGCACCCGCTCCGGCCTCCTCCGCGCCGTGGACGGCGTGAGCTTCTCGCTCGCCCGCGGCGAAACCCTGGCGCTGGTGGGCGAGAGCGGCTGCGGCAAGTCCACCACCGCCCGCCTGGTGCTGCGCTTGATCGAGCCGACCGCCGGCACGGTCCGCTTCGACGGCCAGGACGTCACGGCCCTGCCCAGCAAGGACCTGCGCCGCCTGCGCCGCCGGATGCAGATCGTGTTCCAGGACCCGTTCGCCTCCCTCAACCCGCGCATGACCGTGGGCGCCGCGCTGGACGAGCCGCTGGCCATCCACGGCCGCGGCAACGCGGCGGAGCGCCGCGCCCGGGTGGCCGAGCTGCTGCACCTGGTCGGTCTCCGGCCGGAGCACGCGAGCCGCCATCCGCGCGAGTTCTCCGGCGGCCAGCGCCAGCGCATCGGCATCGCCCGCGCCCTGGCCCTGGAACCCGCCCTGGTGGTGCTGGACGAGCCGGTCTCGGCGCTGGACGTGTCGGTGCAGGCGCAGGTGGTGAACCTGCTCGGCGACTTGCAGCGGCGGTTAGGCCTGTCCTACCTGTTCATCGCCCACGACCTCGCCGTGGTGAAGCACGTCGCCACCCGCGTCGCGGTGATGTACCTTGGCCGCACCGTGGAGCTGGCCGCGCGGGACAACCTGTTCGCCCGCCCGCTGCACCCCTACACGCGGGCGCTGCTGGCCGCCATCCCCCGTCCCGACCCGGCGCAGAAGCGGGCCCGCCGGCCGCCCGCCGGCGACATGCCCAGCCCGCTCGACCCGCCTGCCGGCTGCCACTTCCACACGCGCTGCCCATTCGCGCAGGGCCGCTGCCGCACGGAGCCGCCGGCGCTGCGCACGATCGAGGCCGGGCATTTGTCTGCTTGCCATTACGCGGAGGAGCTGCCGGTGTTCGATGTGGCCCATGCCCGCCCGATCGCGCCCGATGCGGCCCGGCGGCTTGCGCTGTATGCCCAGCGCCGGGGACAAATGGCCTAGCGTCTGCAATGGCACCTTATTGGGACCTGTTCGGGTCGCCTCCGATCCTGTCGCGCCACGCCGCGCTGCGTTTCCAGCAGCGCGGCATCACGGTGGCGGATTTGCATCGGGCGCTCTCGACGGCCGGGGTTCCGGGAGCAGCGCCGGACACGCTCGTCTTCACTGCAGCCGGCTGCACCATCGTCGTTGACGCGCTTGAAGGCGTTGTCGTCACCGGCCACTGACGAAGGATGGACCTGTTGCAAGCGCATGAGCAGTGCCGCCTGAACCGTGATGCGGTCACGAATCAAGCTCGCTGCGGTTGCTTCCACTGCCTTCGCACCTTCCCCGGCAGCGCCGTGCAGGCATGGACGGATGACGGCCAGACGGCGCTCTGCCCCTGTTACTCCGTCGACGCCGTCCTTGCGGGGGCGGAACAGGCGTCGCCCCGCTTCCTTCAAGCGATGCACGAGGAATGGTTCGGGGTTCACACGGCGACTTCGGGCGATCCCGCAACCTGGACCTTGGGAACGGGCTAAGTCACGCCCGCCGCCTCAAGCCGCCGCCGCGCCCGACGCCAGCAGCGTGGCGAAGTTCGGCGCAGTCACCAGGT
>CAXTNC010000110.1:9724-10174 GCA_964245495.1 uncultured Acetobacteraceae bacterium | reverse complement strand
ACGCGGGCGTGGTGGCGGGGGCGGCGGCCATCGTGCTGCTGGCGCCGACCAGCCAGGCGCTGGCGCTGGAGCGGCTGCGCCCGGCGCCGTGGCTGGCCGTGCCGGCAGGCTTGGCGCTGGTGTTCCTGCTGCTGCTGGTCGGCGGCCGGCTGCCCACCGAGTTCATCTATTTCCAGTTCTAGCTCGTGGCGGCGCTGGCTCGCCTGGTTCGCCGGCAGCGCGCTCGGGCTGCTGGCGTTCATGTTCCTGTTCGTGACGACCGTGGACCCGTGGGGGATGCTGCCGCTGTCCCCGCCGCTGCCGCGGGCGCCGGTCTCGACCAACGCGCGCTTCTCCATGCCGGCGCTGGCCAGCTCGCCCGGCTTCGACTCGGCCGTGATTGGCTCCTCCTCCTCCCGCCTGCTGCGCCCGGCGGTGCTGGACGGGCTATTCGGCGGCCATTTCGCCAAC
>CAXTNC010000110.1:0-9714 GCA_964245495.1 uncultured Acetobacteraceae bacterium | reverse complement strand
CGCTGTCCTGCTGCGGCGTTTCGCTGCACCACCCGCTGTCCAGCCCGATGATGCCCGTCGCCGCCACCGCGTGGGAGCAGCGGCAGATGCTGGCGCTGTTCACCCGCACCCACCCGGCGGCGCGCACGGTCATCATCGGGCTGGACAGCGTATGGTGCAGCGAAACGCCGCAGCAGGACAGCGGCCGGCCGTTCCCCGCCTGGATGTACGGCGGCTCGCCCTGGCGCGGCTACGGCCACATGATGACGCTGTACGCCGTGCAGGAGGCGGCCAGCCAGCTCTGGGTCATGCTGGGGCTCAAGCCGCGCCGCTACGGGCTGGACGGCTACACCAGCTTCGTCCCGCCCGAAGCCGACTACGACCCGGCGCGCGTGGCCGCCGCCTTCGCGCGCTGGACCAAGCCGGCGGACTACCCCGATGTCGGCGCGGCGCACACGCTGCCGGCGCTGCCCATGCTGGCCGACGCGCTGCGGGCGTTGCCGGAGGGCGCCCGCAAGATGCTGTTCTTCACGCCCAGCCACGTATCCCTGCAAGGCGGCTTAGGCAGCGACTACGCCGCGACGCTGCGCGCGTGCAAGACGCAGGTGGCGGCCATCGCGGCAGGCGTGCCGGGCACGGTGGTGGCGGACTTCCTGCTTCCAAGCCCGATCACGGCCGACACGTCCAGCTACTGGGACCCGGTGCACTACCGCGTGCCGGTGGCGGACCGGATCATGGCCGACCTGGCCGTCGCCGCCATGGGGCAGGACACGCCCGACGACCGCATCTTGTGGCCAGCTAGGCGGCCAGCCGCGCCGCCATGAGCGCGCGGCGGCGCAGCATGGCCTCGAACGCCGCGAACAGGCGCCGCATCGCCGCCGGCTTGTAGGGGAACAGGTCGGGCGGGTCCATCAGGTGCACGATCGCCTCCGCATCCGCCTCGAAGACCAGCAAGCGGCCGTCCTGGGTTTGCGCGCAGTCGAGCATGACGTAGTCCAAACCTAATTTGCCGCTCAGGGCGGCAAGGGCGGCGCGGTGCCTGGCGGCGAACCCGGCGTCGAACTCCGCCATGGCGCGCGCCTCGTCCTCGCGCCGCTCCGCGTGGGCGGACATGCCGGCGTTGAGGTAATGCACCATCCAGTGCTCGGACACGCCCATGTGGCACAGGAAGGGCGCGCCATCCACCATGGCGATGCGGTGCTTGCGGAACAGCCCGTCCGCGCTGCGGTAGTCCACGAACGCCGTCAGGTAGAACTCGTCCGCGTCGCTGAAGTGCAGGTAGGCGGCGAGTTCCTCCGCGCCATGGAGCTTGGCCAGGCTGGCGCCGGCATGGGAGCCGACCGGGCGGACCAGCGCAGGGTAGGCCACCGCGTCCCGCATCAGGTCATGGCGCGCCATGCGGACGCAGGGCGGGCTGAGCACGCCCGGCACGTCGGCGAGCGTCGCGGCGAGGCTGTCGCGGGCCAAGGCGTCCACGCGCGCCGGATGGTTCAGCACCGGGCGGGGCCAGTGGTGGAACAGGTCCAGGCGCCGGGCCAGCGTGGCCGGGTCTCCGCCGCCCACGTAGAGCACGTTGTGGTCCGGCACGGCGGCAGGCATCGCGGCCCCTGGCAGGAGGTAGAGCAAGTCGAGCTGGACGTTGAGGTGGCGCGTGATGAAGTCGAGCGGGGCGTTGGCCATCAGGTCGCCGGGACGCATGAGCGCCAGCAGCCGCAACGGGGCCAGGCCCTGCGCCGCCTGGCGTGCGACCCGGAACAGCTGGCAGGCCCCGAGCGCCTCCGCCTGGATGGCGAGGCCCTGGTCCCGGCGGAAGGTGAGCTGGCAGGCGGCGGAGATGTCGAGCGCCAGCGCCGCGTTGTCCCCGGCTGTCTGCACGGGGCGGTCAACGTGGGCGAACAGGGCGTCGGCCGAAGCGCCGGCATAGGCGCGGTGGGCCAGTTCCGCCGTGCCGTGCACGAGGGGCGGGGCCAGGCCGGGCTGCAGCTCGATCGTCAACTCAGTCACGGTGCTTGGAACCTTTTGGTTGGTTGGCGGTGGACAGTCAGACGACCAGGCCCTGCGCCGAGGCCGCCAGCGAATCCAAGCTTGGCGTGCTCGAACCGCTGCTGCTGGCGGCCTGCCCGGCGGCGAGCAGGTACTGGATGGTCAGCGTTTCGACGAACTTCGGGTCTTGCAGCTTGGAGATGTCGAGGTGGGAGGTGATCGCATCCTCCTGCGCGCCGAGGTCCTGGAAGGCGATCTGCTCCGGGATGCCGAGCGCCGTGGTGACGACGGTGCGCGCCGTGGGATCGCCCAGGATCTGGTCGGCTGTCTTGAAGGTGGACGCCGAGCTGCGGAACGACAGCGCTTCGGACAGGCCCGGCGTGGTCGCGTCCAGCGAGTTGCGCCAGGTGACTTCGGCGTAGCCGTTGGCCAGGGTGTCCACCACGCCGGGCTTCTTCAGCACGGCCAGGCCCTGGTTGGCGAAGTCGTACAGCGAGGCGGTGGACTTCCAGGCCGAGTTCGGCAGCGTGTTGGCCAGGGCGGTGCTCTGCTTGGTGTTGGACAGCAGCGCCTTTTGCGCCAGCGCCGGGTATTGCTCCTGGCCGCCGAGGCCGTTGGCGGTGAGCAGCACCTTCAGCACCGTCGGGTTGCGCAGCAGCTGCGCCGGGCTGGTGGCGGAGGCGACGGCGGCGCGGAAGGTGGCGATGTCCCGCGCCACGGCGGGCTGCTTCGCCGTCTGGGCGATGTCCTGCTTGCTGTCGGCCACGGCGGTGTTCAGCGCGGTCACCGGGTTCGCGTTGCTGGCGGTGCCGCCGCCGTAGATGGCTGACAGCAGGCCAGACCCGGCGCCGCTGGACGACCCATTGAACAGCGAGAGGGCCAAGCTGCCCAAGCTGCCGATCGACCCGCTCATGGCTACGGCGCGGACAGGCCAGCGGCGATGTTCTCGTTCACCGCGATCAGGAACTCAAGGTCCGGCGAGGCGGCCTCCATCTCGCGCTGCACGGAGCGGCCGACGGAGACCAGGGACGCGCGCACCGGCGCCGGCAGGCGGTTCTCCGGGTCGTGCATGAGATCCATCACCGTGCGCCACAGCTGCCGGTTGTCGGCCACGGCGCGGACCCGGTCCAGGGAGCCTGCGTTCAGCGCGCTGCGCAGCACGCCGTTGGTTTGATGGAACACGTCGGCCTCCCGCAGCCGCAGGCTCCGGTGCCCGGCGGAGGACTGGTAGGCGCGTGCGGCGTCCCGGAAGGATGTCATAGGAATTTCCTCATTCAGCGGCTTGCAGGGCGGGAGAGGCGGGCCGGCCGAGCACCGTGTCCTCGTGGCGGATGATGCGGCGGGCGAGCTTGAGGGCAGCGTAGCAGTCATCGGCCTCCGCGAAGGCCAGCGCGCGGTCCAGGATCTCGCGCGCCAGGTTGGAGGAGGTGGCCTCCTTGAAGCTGGCGATCAGGCCGCGGGCGGAGGCCAGGCCGCCGGGGCGCTCCTCCTCGGAGCCGATGTAGGCGGATTGCAGGGCGAAGTAGATGCGCCGCGCCGGGCTGTCGGCCTGGGCCGGCTCCATGATCTGCTTGCCGAACAGGAAGCGGGCGTGGGCGGTCAATTCGATGCGCGCCTTGGTGCGGAAGCGGATCGGCGCGCCGTTGACGATCATCACCTCGTTCGGGCGCAGTTCGAGCACTAGGTTGGACATGGCGCATCCTACGGGGGCGAAGCGGCATCCGGGGGCGGGGAACCGCCCCCGGATGAAGGCTTACTTGAACAGGCTGAGCAGGGCCTGCGGCGCCTGGTTGGCGATGGACAAGGCCTGCGTGCCCAGCTGCTGCTTGATCTGCAGCGACTGCAGCACCGCCGATTCCTGGCTGAGGTTCGCGTCCACCAGCGCGCCCAGCCCGGTGTTGAGGCTGTCAATCTTGGCGCTGTTGAACGTCTGCTGGCTGCTCAGGTAGTTGGAGTCGATGCCGACCTGGTTCAGCTGGTTCGCGTTGGTCGTCTGCAACGCGTCATAGGCGCTTGGCGTGCCCCCGGCGCCCGGCTGGAGCGAAGTCAGGGCCGTCGCCGCGCTGGCGGTGCCGGTGAACGAGTCCGCGCCCGCCGCGCTGCGCGAGAATGTTTCACCGATCAGGGCCGCGAGCGCGGCCGCCGTGCCGCTGTTGTCCTCGGAGCTGATGGTGGTGGTGGCGCCAGCCTCGTTGCTCAGCACCTTCACGCTCGCGCCGGCAACGGCGCCGGAGGTGGAGCCGAGCAACGACTGCCCGCCGGTCCCGGAGTTGTCCACCGCATCCGCCACGTCCTTAACGATGCCGTTGAACTGGGCGATGTACTGCGCTTGCTGAGCCGCCGAGTTGGAACCGTCGGCGATGTTGGCCAGGACCGACTTAGCATCGTTGATCTTGCTTGAGATGGTTCCCAGCGCGGTGTTCGCGAGGCCCACCAAACCAGACGCGTGGCCGAGCTGCTGGTTCACGGTGGTGAGCGCGCCCACGTCCGAGCGGACCTGCTGCGCCACGGCGAAAGCCGCGCCGTCGTCCACCGCGTCGTTCACGCGGTAGCCGGTGGAGATCTGCTTCTGGGTCGCCGTCAGCGCGGAGCTGGTGGCGTTCAGCGACTGGAGCGCGACATAGGCGGCATTGTTGGTGTTGATCGAGGTCGTCATGGTTTTGTTACCCTGGTAGCCTTGGATTTAGCCCTAGCCCACGGTTTTCGTGGAACCTCTCCACCCTATCCAAGCCGGATTAAGAGAGGGTTGAAGAAATCAGAGATATTTGACCAGCGACAGGCTGCTCACCTCTGATATCAACTTGTAGCTGGCGCTCAGCTGCGTCTGCACCGCGGACAGGCTGGACAGCGTCTTGGCCATGTCCACGTCTTCCACGGAAGACAGCTGCCCGGTGAGCGCCGTGCTGGTGTCGGACGCTTCCGTTTGCCGCGACTGCAGCGAGGCTTGCGTGTCGCCCAGCGCCCCGCCCTCGGCGTTCAGCGCGCCGACCGCGCCGCGCAGGCTGGCTTGCGTGTCCACCACCAGCGCGCTGAACCCGGCGTCGTTCACCTGGGCGCTGGACAGGTTGGCGACCGTCGCCAGCCCGCGCAGGATGTCGCGCGCGTAGGACCCGGTGGTGGACGTGCCGCCCGACACCGCCAGCGTGTTCGCGTTGGCCAGCACGCCCACCTGCACCGGCGCGCCATCGCCCAGAATGAGCGTCGGCGGCTGCCCCGGCGGGCCGGCGAACGGCGTGGCGCCCGGCGCATTGGAGGAGGCGATGGCCAGCGTGCTGGCCGCCGTCGCCGCTGCCCCGTTGGCGCCCAGCCCCGCCACGGCGGCGCCGATCTGGGTGTAGAAGCCGGAGGCCAGGATCGCGTCCGGGTTGGGCACCGGCGGGGTGGCGCTGTCCGTGCCGCCGAACACGTAGGCGCTGCCATCCGTGCTGTCGAGCAGGGAAGCCACCTGCTGCAAGGCGGCTTTCGCGCCCGCCGCCACGCTGTCAACCTCCGAGGGAGAGACGCCGTTCAAGTCGGCCAGCTTCGCGTTGAAGCTGCTGGCGATGCTGCTGATCTGCGTCAGCGCCGTTTGCGTCACGCTCAACCGGCTGGCGACCGCGCCGATGGCGGATTGCTGCGCCGCCAGCTGGGCGATCTGCGGCTGCAAGGTCAGCGCCGTCTGCGCGGAAGCGCCCAGGCCGGCATAGCTGTCGGACACGTGGCCGCTGCCCACCTGCTGCGTCAGCGTGTCCAGCTGGGTTTTCGCGGCCGCGCTGGCCGCGACGGCCGCGCCGAGCGCCCCGCCGGTGATGGCCGAGATGCCCGAGCCGCTCATGGCGTCACCGCATTCAGCAAGGTGGTCCACAGCGTCTGCACCGCCGTGATGACCTTGGCGTTGGCCCCGTAGGCGTTCTCCAGCGTGACCATGTTGGACAGCTCCGTGTCGATCGAGACGCCGGTCTCGCCCGTCAGCTTGGTTTGCAGCGTGGCTTGCAGCGCCTGGCCGGTCGCCAGCTTGTCCTGCGCCGCGCCTGCCGCCTGGGACTGGCTGCCGGCCAGGTTGGCGGCGAAGCTCGCGAGCGTCGCGCCGGGGCCGTAGGGCAGCGCGAGCGTGCCGCCCGTGCCCAGCCCGGTGGTGGCCGGGGCGGGCTGCGGCGTGCCCTCCTGCGCCTGCGCGCCGAACGCGTATTGCAGCACGCGGCTGATCAGCGTGGCGCTGCCGGCCGGCCCGCCGGGCGGGTTGGGGGTGAAGGCGCTGGCGCCGCCAGTGCCCGCCGCCACGGGGTTCGTGCCGTCCCGCACCAGGCTGGGGGTGGCGGAGACTGCCGGGTTCACCCCGATGACGGAGCTGAACCCGGCGTATCCCGCCTGCACGGGCGTGCCGCCCTGCGCCGGCAGGTTGCCCGCCGGGTCGGTGAACAGCGCCAGGCCCTGGTTGCCGAACCGGGTGGCCAGCGTGTTGGCGAACTCGTCCAGCCCGGCCTGGCCCTGCGGCAGCACCGCGTCCCGCAGCGAGAGCTGGGCGCCGATGCTGCCGCCGGTGAACTGAACCGTCACGTCCTGCCCGCCCAGCAGCAGCGGCGGCGAGGGTGCGGCGGTGCCGAGCGTGGCGGGGGCGATGCTGAACGGCCCGCTGGCAGCGCGGGTGTTGACGATCAGCCCGCCCGCCAGCGCCGTCACGTCCCCGTCCGGCTGCGGCAGGAAGGTCAGCCCGCCGTACTGGGAGGCTGCCTGCTCCGCCGCGGTGCGCTGGGAGTCGAGATCCGCCGTGCTCTGGCCGCGCGCGGCGGCGGCGATGATCTGGCCGGACAGGGCGCCGATGCTGGAGACGGCGGCGTTGAGGGCTGCCACGCCGCTCACCAGCCCGTCCTGCGCGCCTTGCCGGGCGGCGGCGTAGGCCGCGGCCTGGCCCTGGATGCCGGAGGCGAGCGTGGCGGCGGCCGACACCAATGCGGCCTGCTGCGCGCCGTCCGACGGGTCGGCGTCCAGCGCGGTGAATGCGTTGGACAGCGCGCCCAGCTGGCTCGGCAGGTCGTTGCCGGCCGCCGTCGTGCCCTGCGCCGCGTCCACGGCGGTCAGCGCGGTGCTGAGCGCCTGCTGGCCGGCGACGGCGCCGCCCTGGGCGTTCAGCGCGGATTGCAGCGCCGCGTCCGCCGCCGCGGTGGCCGGGCCGGCGCGCACGCCGTAGCCGATGCCGCCCGAGGTGATGTCGGCATTGGCGGAGGTTTCCTCCGCGTAGCCCGCCGTGCCGGCGTTGGCGACGTTGTGCGACACCAGGGCGAGCTGCTGGCTGGTGGCGGCCAGGCCGCTGCTCGCGTTGCCGAGTATGCTGTCGAGGCTCATAGGGTGTGCCTAACTCTCAGCGTATGATGTCGATGGTGGTCTGCATCAGGGTGTCCGCCGTGGTGATGACCTTGGCATTGGCGGAGTAGGCTTGCTGGGCCACGATCAGCTGGGTGAACTCGCTCGCGATGTCCACGTTGGAGCCTTCCGTGGCGCTCGCGACCAGTTGGCCGGTGCCGCCGGCGCCGGCGGAGTTCGCGAGGGCGATGCCGGAGTCCAGCGTGGCGGTGAACGCCTGGCCATTCTGGCGCTGCAGCGCGTCGGGGTTCGCGAACGTCGTCAGCGGAACCTGGGCCACCACGCGGGACTGCCCGTTGTCGTAGTTGACGACCACGTCGCCGTTGGCCTGGGTGGCGACGCCGCTGTAATGGCCCGGCGGCACGCCGTTCTGCGTCAGGCCGTCCACGCTGTAGGAGGTTCCGGCATACTGGGTGAGGCCGTTGGGCTGGCCGTAATTGCCCAGGTTGAGCGTGATCGGCTGCGGGCCGCTGCCGAAGTTGGCGGTGAAGGTCAGCGACGCTGCGCCGTTGGCGGAGTAGGGTGGCGCAGTGACGCCGCCGGTGGCGTTGGCGATGCTGCCGATCGTGCCGGCCGGGACCGGGTTGCCGGAGGTGCTGCCGAACTCGACCTGCGCCCCGCCGATGTTGGGCGTGGTCGCGTCGGGCGAGCTGAGCGCCACGTTCCAGTTGTTGTTCGCGGTCTGCGTCCAGGCCAGGGTGACGGTGTGCAACGTGCCCTGCGCGTCATACACGTTGACCTGCGAGGTCACGGGCGTGTTGCTGGCCGGGGTCGCCGGCAGGTTGGCGTTGAGCGTCACCGTCGAGGTCGGGACCGGGCTGAACGGGCTTTGGTTGATCTTGATGGGGGCGATGATGTCCTGGTTGATCACGCCCGTCGCCGGGTCGGCGTTCCAGCCGCTCAGCGCGCCGCCGGACGCGTTCACCAGGTAGCCGTTCTTGTCGAGGGTGAAGTTGCCGTCCCGGGTATATTCCGGCTGCGTGCTCACGGCCGTGCCGCCGTTGGCGGCGCCGGTCTCCTGCGCCACCTGGAAGAAGCCGTTGCCGGAGATCGCCAGCGCCAGCGGGTTGTCCGAGGTGCTGATGGTGCCCTGCACGGTGTTGCGGTAGTCCGGCGTGGCCAGCACGACGCCGGAATCGTTGGTGGTCGCCGTGCTGGTGGTCAGGTAGTCGGTGAAGCTGGTGTCGGTGCGCTTGAAGCCGGTGGTCTGGCTGTTGGCGATGTTGTCGCTGAGGTTGCCGAACGCGGCGGACTGGGCGTTGAGGCCGCTGACGGAGGTGTCCAGCGCGCCGAACAGGGATGACATGAGGCGAACTCCTTCATGAGGCCGGACGGACGCGGTCCGGAAGCAGGCGGCAGCACCGCATGAACCGTGCCACGGTGCAGAGCGGCGCAAACCGGCCTGATCCGCTGCTTCCAGCCCGGCCAAGCGGCACGCCGTGCCCGGCATGATGTGCCGGTTGGCACGCAAGCACCCGGCGGGGCAGCCGCAATGGGCTGCAGGATCAGCCTTGCGCCCCAGCAATCGGCAGCTTGGCCGGACGCCCGCCGCGCGGCATGGCGTTTGCCTTGCCCTTGGCGATGATCAGTCGCACCCTTGCTCCGGTCCTGTTGGCCGCCTCCCCGCCCGGAACGCCGGGTGGCGCGCCGCGGCCTGCCGGCACGGCCGCGTTCGCCGCCCTGCTGGCCGCAGCTGGTTCGGCTGCGCCTAAGCAGGCTGGGACCCTGTTGCAGGCGGCCACGGCGGGAGGTGCGGCTGCCGCCCAGCCGGCAACCGGCGCTCCGGCGCAACCGGCCGGCGCCCCGCCGCCGTCCGCCGGGGACGTCGCCCTGCCGGGCGGCAAGCCAGGAGCGGCGGAGGCGCCGGGGGCGAAGGGCACGGCGGCCCAGGCGGAAAACCCGGCATCCATCCCGCAGCCGCCTGGTTCCACGGCGTCCTGGCCAACTGGCCCCGGCGACCCTGCTGGGCCAGCGCCAGCCGCGGCCCGAAGCCCGCCTTCCGGCACGAGCTTTTCCGCCGCGCCCAAAGCGGGCGGGAGAGCGGCGGGCAAGGGCAAGGCGCAGGCGGACACCGCGGCCCCGGCCACGCTGGCAGGCACCGCCGCGCAGCCGATTGCGGGGCCTCAAGCGTCAGGCGCCGCCGCGCCACCGCCCGGTCCTGTGCAGCCCAGTCCTGTGCAGCCCAGCCCTGTGCAGGCCAGTCCTGTGCCGCCCAGCGCGGACGAAGCGGGCGCCATTGCCGCGACGGAACCGGCAGCCGTGCCGGACGCGCCTGCCGCGCCGCAAGGCCTTCACAGCGGGCCGGGCCGGGCCGGGCCGGGCAAACCGGGGGCGGGCACGGCAGCCAAGCAGGCGGCAAGAGCGGCGCCTGCCGCCCCTGCGAAGCCGGGCGAGGCCGCTTCTGCCCTGCCG
>CAXTNC010000109.1:9689-10199 GCA_964245495.1 uncultured Acetobacteraceae bacterium | reverse complement strand
CCCGCGCGCGAGCGCCGCCGCTTCCCGGGCCTTCACCGCCTCCTCCCGCGCCGCCAGCAGCGCCGTGACCTCGCGCAGGGTGGCATCGGGCCGCAGGCGGAGCGGAGCGCAGGCGTCGGCCCATTCTCCGCGGGCGATGGCGCACCCGGTTTTCCCCTGGGCCACCGCCGCTTCCGCACGCTCCCAGGCGGGGACGGACGCTTCCAGGTGCGCCGCGAGCTGGGCCGCCTGCTCCACCGCCGCCATTTCCCGGATGCGGGCGTCCGCCACCTCATCGGCACGGCGCAGGTGGCGCGTGAAGGCGAGCGGCAGCGCTTCTTCCCCGCCGTAGGCGCGCTCGGCGGCCTCGTCGGGCGTCCCGGCGAAGGCGCGGGCGTAGACCAGCCGCCAGCCGCGGTCCCGCTCGGCGCGGGCAGCGGACAGCGCGGCGGCGTCCGGCAGCTCGTGTTGCCGCAGCCCGGCCAGGCTGCGCTCCCACTCGTCCCGCTGCGCCCGCAGCCGTTCGTGCTC
>CAXTNC010000109.1:0-9679 GCA_964245495.1 uncultured Acetobacteraceae bacterium | reverse complement strand
GCTCATAGGCGGTTTCAGCCATGGGGCGCAGCCCTGCCAGGTTTTCCGCGCTGCCGGACCAGCCGGGGACCCGCGCCAGGCAGGCCAGCTCAGCCGCCGCCGACCGCCGGCTGGCCTCGGCCAGTTCCTCGGCGTGGCTGACCGGTTCGCGAGTTCGACGGACCTCGGCCAGCAAAGCTTCCAATCCGGCCGGCGCCGGCGCTGCGGTCGCCTCCGCACCGGCCGCCAGCAGCGCCAGCGTGGCCTCGGCCTTGGCCAGCCGCTCGCGTGCGCCATCCAGCTTGGTGGCGGCTGCCGTGTGCTGGTCGATCAGGTCGCGCGCCCCCGCGGTGTTGGCCAGTGCGGGAAGCATCCCGGCCGCCTCCTCCGGCGGCACGGCGCTGCCGATGTCGCGCAGCGCGGCCGCCACGTCCGCCAGCGCGGCGCGGCGCTCCTCCGACCGCTCGGCGCTGTCCCGCCGCTTCACCACGGCATCGCCGAGCAGGCCCGGCAACTTGGCCAGTTCGGCATCCAGGGCTTCCGCCGCCTCGTCCCGGCCGGCCTGCCGCATCCGCGCCTCGGCATCGGCCAGCGCCGCCTGGGCGGTGTCCAGCCTGGCCTTGGCCAGGGCCGCGTCCTCCCGCGCTTGCGGCAACCGCTCGGCCAGGCTTGGCGGCAGCGAGGGGGCGTCCGGATGGCTGGCCAGCCAGGCGTCGGCCTGCGCCAGCGCAGCCAGCGGGCCTCGCACCAGCTCGACGCGGTTCAGCCTGGTCAGCTTTGCCTGCGCCGCGCCGGCCTCCGTCTCGGCCGCCTCCTTGCCGATGCGCGCCGCGTCCAGCTCCGCCTGCTGCGCTCCCAAGGACCGGGTGGTCTGCACCAGATCCCGCTGCAGCTTGGCCGTCCCCGCCATGCGGGCCAGCGCCCCGTTCAGCGGGCGGGAGCTTTTGCCCTTTTCCCAGATAGCGGCGCGCTGCTCTTCCAGCCGGCGCCGCAGGGCGTGGGCGGAGGCCAGCTCCCCGGTGCCGGACAGCAGCGCGCTGCCCACCGTGCCGTCGCCGGCCGCCAGCTCCCGCCCGCCGCTGCGCAGCCGCTCCGTGTCCAGCGCGAACAGCATCTCCACCTGCCGCGGCGTGACCGCGGCCAGCATGGCGGACAACCGGCGCGCTGCGCCCGGGTCCCCGGCGGGATCGGGGAACACCCGGCCCGCCTTGCGCTGCCAGCCGAACGCGAACGCCGTCCCGTCCGCCGCCACCGCGTCCGCCCGCAGGTGCATTCCCGCATAGTCGAAGCGGAACCTCATGTCCGATTGCAGCGGAATGCCGAACAGCAGGTCATGGAACGCCCGGCGCAGCACCGACTTGCCGGCGCCGTTGGGCGCCAGCAGCAGGTTGAGCCGGCCGGGCGCCGGGTCGAACGCCAGCTCGGCGCGCTCCAGGTTGCCGTAGCGCTCGATCAGCAGGGTGCGCAGCCGCATCCGCTCAGTCCCGCGGAGACTCGGTCCGCAGCAGCTCGGCCCGCAGCAGCGCCTGCGCCCGGCCTGCCAACGCTTCCGGCATCCGGCCCTCCGCCAGGGCGCGGGCGGGATGGTCCGCTTCCAGCAGGGTGAGGTCGATGCGCTTGCCCAGCTCGGCGATGAAGGCGGCGAGGTCGGCGTCCAGGAGGGGCGGCTCGGCCAGGGCCGCGGCGAGCGTGCCGATCACGCCCGGCTGCGGACGCAATCCATCCGCCTCGGGCGGTGGGGCGGAGCGGACGCGCACGTCCTCCACCCAGAGCAGGTCCGGGCCGGCCACCTCGGCGGCAGCGGCGCGAAGGGCGTCCAGCGTGCGCCGCGGATTGCGCCCCAGCTCGGCATGGGCGGGGGTGGCCCCTTCCAGCACCACCCGCACGGCGAGCAGACGGCCCTCGGCCTCCGTCACCGCCGCGTCCAGCAGCAGCGCCGCCCGGCCCAGCACCGCCTGGCGGTCCGCCGCCCCCGTCACGTCCACCGCGAGCCGCCGCCAGCGCAGCACGTCCAGCGCGTGGTGGGTGACGGCGCTGACCCGGCCGTTCTCCACGCGCACCAGGCTGGCGCCCTTGGCGCCTTCCTCGCGGATGTGGCGGCCTTGCAGGTTGCCGGGGAACACGATCCACGGCTCGCGCGACAGCTCCGCCCGCTGGTGCACGTGGCCCAGCGCCCAATAGTCGTAGCCGCGGGCGCGCAGCTCCGCCGGCGTGCAAGGGGCGTAGTCCTCGTGCTCGCCGGAGCCGCATGCCGTGTGCAGCAGCCCGATGTTGAAGTGGCCGTCGAGCGGCGGGGGATAGGACAGCGCCAGCTTCTCCTTCACCGCCCGGGTGGCGAAGCTTTGCCCGTGCACGGCGACGCCGGGAATCGGATGGGCGGTGCCGGGCCGGCGCGAGGGCAGCATGGTCCCCGGGAACGGCAGCTTCTGGGTCAGCACCGCATCCGCGTCGTGGTTGCCGCTGATCGCCACCACGGGGATGCCGGCGCGCTTGAGCTCGCCCAGCTGCGTGACCAGGAAGTGGCCGGTGCGCCAGTCCTTCCAGTCGCCGTCGTACAGGTCGCCGGCGAGCAGCACGAAGGCCGCCTGCTCGGCCTTGGCGAGCTGCACCAGTTTGACCAGCGCCTGCCGGGTGGCGCCGCGGATGCGCTCGACCGGGGCGTCCGCCTCCAACCCTCGCAAGGGCGAGTCCAGGTGCAGGTCGGCGGCGTGGACGAAGCTGAAATCCATGGCCGCCGCTTCTACTCACACCATCGTGCGCGCGTCCACCACTCGGTCGAACGTGTCTGCGTCGATCGCGCCGGACGCCAGCGCCGCCTCCCGCAGCGTCGTGCCGCGGACGTGCGCCTCGTGCGCGATGTGCGCCGCGCGGTCGTAGCCCACCGTGGGCGCCAGCGCCGTCACCAGCATCAGGGAGCGGTCCAGCAGCTCGGCGATGCGGACGCGGTTCAGCGCCGTGCCCTCGACCGTGTAGCGGCGGAACGTGCCCGCCCCATCCGCCAGGATGCGGGCGCTGTGCAAAAAGTTGTTGATCACGATCGGCCGCATCACGTTCAGCTGCAGCTGCCCCTGGGCGCCGGCGAACGCCACCGCCGCATCCTCGCCGATCACCTGCGTGCAGATCATCACCATCGCCTCGCACTGCGTGGGGTTGACCTTGCCCGGCATGATGGAGCTGCCCGGCTCGTTCTCCGGCAGCACCAGCTCGCCCAGGCCGCAGCGCGGCCCCGAGCCCAGCCAGCGCACGTCGTTGGCCACCTTCAGCAGCACGATGGCGACGCCCCGCAGCGCCGCCATGGCCGCCACCATCGCGTCCAGCCCGCCCAGCGCCATGAACTTGTTGGGCGCGGTGACGAACGGATGGCCGGTCAGCTCCGCCAGCTTGGCCGCGATCGCCTCGGCAAAGCCCGGCGGCGCGTTCAGCCCCGTGCCGACCGCGGTGCCGCCCGCCGCCAGTTCGTGCAGCGCCGCCCGGGAGTGCTCCACGCCCGCGATGGCGAAGGCCAGTTGCGCCGCCCAGCCGCCCCACTCCTGCCCCACGGTGAGCGGCACCGCATCCTGCAGATGGGTGCGGCCGATCTTCACCACGTCCGCCCACTCGGCGCTCTTGGCGGCGATGGCCCCGTGCAGCGCGCGCAGGGAGGGCAGCAGTTGCTCCTCCAGCTCCGCCACGGCGGCCACGTGCATGGCGGTGGGGAAGGTGTCATTGGACGACTGCCCCATGTTCAGGTCGTCGTTCGGGTGGATGCGTCCCTTGCCGCCGATCTCCAGGCCCAGCAGCTGGGTGGCGCGGTTGGCCATCACCTCGTTGGCATTCATGTTGGACTGGGTGCCGCTGCCGGTCTGCCACACGTAGAGCGGAAACTCGGCGTCCAGCTTGCCGGCGATCACCTCGTCCGCCGCGGCGCAGATGGCCGCGGCGCGGTCGGCCGCCATGCGCCCAGCGGCTTGGTTCACCAGCGCCGCCGCCTTTTTCACGTATCCGTAGGCGTGCGGGATGCCGATCGGCATGATGTCATCGCCGATGGAGAAGTGCTGCAGGCTGCGCTGCGTTTGCGCCCCCCAGTAGTGCTCCGCCGGCACCTCGATCGCCCCCATGGAGTCGCGCTCGGTGCGCGTGCCGGTCTGCCCGGTGCCGATCTCAGTCATGCCGTGCAAGCTCCTGTTCGACCAGCGTGGCCCACAGCGATGCGCCGATGGGCAGGATGTCGTCGTTGAAATCGTAATGGACGGTGTGCACGGGAGCGCTGCCCCGCTCGCCGCTCGCCTGGCCGATCCGCACGAAGCAGCCGGGCGCCTTCTGCGCCATGTAGGCGAAGTCCTCGCCGCCCATCCCCGGCGGGCTTTGGCGGATCACCTTGCCCTCACCCAGCAGCGTGGCCCCGGCCGCCCAGGCGCACGCCACGGCCGTCGGGTCGTTCACCACGCACGGGTAGCCGCGCTCGAAGCGGAACTCCGCCTCCGCCCCGTGGGCGCGCGCGGTGTCGGCGGCCAGCTCGCCCATCATCCGCTCCATCGCGTCCCGCGTGTCCGCCTTCAGCGTGCGGACGGTGCCGCCCAGCACCGCCTCGTCCGGGATGACGTTGGTGGCGGTGCCGGCGTGGAAGGTGCAGGTGGACAGCACGGCGCTGTCCAGCGGATCGACCCGGCGCGCCACCAGGGTTTGCAGCCCCAGCACGATCTGCGCGCCGACCACAACCGGGTCGATGGCGCGGTGCGGCCGGGCCGCGTGGCCGCCGCTTCCCTTGATGCGGATGGAAAAGTCGTCCGTGTTGGCGCAAACGGCCCCGGGCACGGCGGCCATCTGGCCTGTCGGCAGGCCCGGGTCGTTGTGCGCGCCGAACACCATGTCGCACGGGAAGCGGTCGAACAGCCCTTCCTGCACCATGACCTCGCCGCCGCCGCCGTTCTCCTCCGCCGGCTGGAAGATGAAATGCACCGCGCCGTCGAAGTTGCGCGTCTCGGCCAGGTAGCGCGCCGCCCCCAGCAGCATGGCGGTGTGCCCGTCATGCCCGCAGGCGTGCATGACGCCCGGGGTTTGGGAGCGGTGCGGGAAACCGTTGCCTTCCGGCATGGGCAGCGCGTCCATGTCCGCGCGGATGCCGATGGCGCGGCGGCTCCCGCCCTGCCGCAGCGTGCCGACCAGCCCGGTGCCGGCGATCCCCCGCGTGACGGCGATGCCCCATCCGGCGAGCTTGGCCGCGACCAGGTCACTGGTGCGGTGCTCGTGGAAGGCGAGTTCCGGATGGGCATGGATGTCGCGCCGCCACGCCGTCATGTCCGCGGTGAACTCGGCGATGCGGTTGTGGACGGGCAAGGGGAGAGACTCCTGGAAATGGGAGGCGGCAGGCTAGAACACCGCTGGCGCGGGGACAAACGGGCGGAACCCGTCTTGATGGCTCATTGCACGTGAGCGCGCCTTTCGGCTGCGTGGCACGGGCAGGAAGTCCATCGGAGGTTTCCAAAATCCCGGCCATCCTAGGCGCCGGTTCCCTGCTGGACGCGCAGCGCTCAAGCCGTTGCCTGCTGCCGGTTGTCCCTTGCGATGCGTCCCTCCGCCAGTGCACGCGTCAAGCCCTGATCATGCACGCAGGCAAGCTGGCGGCCTGGAACAAGGAACAACAAGCAAGCCTTGTTGCTTTCATGGTGTCGGTTGACTTGATCGAAGTCAAACACGTGCAACTGCTCTGGATTCGGTGATGGCCACGGAGACGATTACCGGTCGTCTTGGGAGCTGAGGAGGGCTTGCGCTTGGTTTGCCCTGGCTCGAAGGCGCGGAGTTGCTGACGGGCTGGGGAGGCAACGTGCGCCTGGGTTCAGGGCCAAGGTGGTTTTGCATGCGTTGCGGGGTGACCTGGCTTGCTGGAAAGACTATGCCGGCGCGCGGAATTGAACCGCGGACCTACTGATTACGAATCAGTTGCTCTACCCCTGAGCTACGCCGGCGCGCGCAGAGCATATACCAATCGCTTCGAACTGCGGCAATGCCAGGCGCTTGCCCGGGGGCGCAGCTGCAAATGTTTCAGGCTGCGGCACGCATTTCCGCGTGCATGTTCGCAATCAGGCTAGCCGCTGCCCCGCAGATCAGACATTTTCCGCCAGCATGACAGACAACACCGACAACCGCTGCGCCCGGGAATGCCCTGATTGCGGCCTGATCCAAGTCATCCCTGACCTGCCGCCCAACGCCGAAGCCAACTGCCTGCGCTGTGATGGCCTGCTGCGGCGGACCCGGTCGCATGGCCTGACACGGTGCTTGTCGCTCACGTTCACCTCCTTGGTCATCTACCTGGTGGCAGTGACATCGCCCTTCCTGTTCGTGAACATCCTCGGCCAGCAGCGCCAGACCACCATGCTCTCGCTCCCGGGGGCGCTCTGGGCCGGCGGGGCATGGGAGCTTTCCACCATTGTCACCGTTGCGGCCATCATCGCGCCGGCCGCCAAAATCCTCGTCATGCTGACGGTTCTGCTCGGGCTGCGGACAGCGAACCCGCCCCGCTGGCTGCCGCAGCTGTTCAAGGGCCACCGGCTGATCGGGCCTTGGGCGATGGTCGAGGTGTTCCTGCTCGGCGTGTTCGTGGCCTTCACCCGGCTGGGCGCCATCGCCACCGTCGATACCGGAGTGGCCCTCTACGCCGTGGCCGCCCTGATGATGACGATGGTGACGGCCGACTACCTGCTCGACCCGGACGACGTGTGGGATGCCATGGAGGCCCGCGGCCTCGTCGCGCCCGGCCGGTCCGGCGGAGCCGGCCCCCTGCTCGGCTGCGACGTGTGCGGCTTGGTGAGCCATGCCGGGGACGGTGGTTCCTGCCCCCGCTGCGCCGCCGTGCTGCGGGCGCGCAAGCCCAACAGCCTCGCGAACACCTGGGCGTTGCTGTTCGCCGCAGCGATCCTGTACGTGCCGGCCAACTACTTCCCGATCCTGACCACCACACGCCTGGGCGCTGCGACGCCCTCGACCATCATCGGCGGCGCGGGGGAACTGCTGAAGGCAGGGTTATGGCCGCTGGCCTTGCTGGTGTTCGTCGCCAGCATCATGGTGCCGCTGTTCAAGTTGGTCAGCTTGTCGTTCATGCTGGTCCTCACGCACCGCCGCTCAGCCTGGCGGCTCGCGGACCGCACCCGGCTGTACCGTTTGATAGACTTCATCGGCCGATGGTCGATGATTGACGTGTTCATGCTCGCCACCTTGGTCAGCCTGGTGCGGGCAGGAACGGTCGCCACGATCCTGCCCAACCTCGGCGCCATCTGCTTCGGCACCGTTGTCGTCTTGACCATGCTCGCCACCGCATGCTTCGACCCGCGCGTGATGTGGGACGCGGCGGCGGCCGGTGCTTTGGCGCAACCACGCAAGCCAGCCCCGTCCGGAGTGCGGCCGGCTGGCATGACAGCTCAATCGGGAACGGCATGAACGACGCTCCGCCCAACGCCGGCACTGGCCGGGATCAGCCAGTTTCGCCCCAGGCCACGGTGCGGCGCAGGTCGGCGTTCTCCTTCGTCTGGATACTGCCGATCGTCGCCGCCCTTATCGGCGCCTACCTGACCTACACCACCCTGTCGCAACGCGGCTCGGAGGTCACGCTGACGTTGAAGAGCGCGGACGGGCTGACGGCGGGGCAAACCAAGGTCAAGCACAAGGCAGTCGAGCTTGGCACCGTGAACAGCATCCGCCTCGCGCCGGACATGAGCCATGTCATCGTCAAGGTGCGCATGACGAGCGAGGCCGATCCGTACCTCACGGACCATGCGCGCTTCTGGGTCGTCCGGCCCCGGCTGTCCGGCAGCAACATCTCCGGCCTGGAGACGCTGATCTCCGGCGGCTACATCGAGATGGACCCGGGACAGAAAGGCGGCAAGACGCAGAAGGAGTTCACCGGCCTGGAGGACCCGCCCGGCGTGCGGTCCGACGAGCCGGGGACGACGTTCGTGCTGCATACGAACCGCATCGGCTCGCTCGGGTCGGGGTCCCCGGTGTTCTACCGGGGCATCACGGTCGGCGAGGTGCTCGGCTACCAGCTCCCGGAGGGCAACGGCGCTATCACGGTGCGCGTGTTCGTCAAGGCGCCTTATGACAAGTGGGTGCGCACGGCCACCCGGTTCTGGAACGCCTCCGGGGTCAGCATCGCCTTCGGCGGCAAGGGCCTTCACGTCGAACTCGAGTCCTTGCAGGCCGTCCTGTCGGGAGGCGTCACGTTCAACACGGCCGAGGACGGGCGCGGCACGCCGAGCGCCAAGTCGGATGCGGACTTCCAGCTGTACGATGACGAGACGGCGGCGGACGCGGCCGGGTTCAAGCAGCGCATCCCGTACGTGCTGTATTTCGAGTCGTCCACGGCAGGCCTTGCAGGCGGCTCGCCGGTGCTGGTGTATGGCCAGCAGGTCGGCAACGTCACGGACGTCCGGCTGGAGCTGGACCCGGTCAAAGCGACGGCGCGGGTGCGGGTGGCCATCGAGGTGCAGCCGGAGCGGCTCAGCCCGGTCGGCGGCGACGCCGGCGACGACGCGCTGTCGGTCAGCAAGCGCCTGGTGGCGCACGGAATGCGGGCGGAGCTGGAAACGACCAGCTACGTCACAGGGGCGTTGGCGGTATCCTTCGCTTTCCTGCCCAACCCGCCGCCCGTGCAGGTGACGCTTGAAGGCGACGACATCGTGCTGCCGACCATCGGCGGCGGCGTAGGCTCGCTCGTCACCTCGGCGACGCAAATCCTGCAAAGCGTCAACGCGATCCCGTTCGCGCAGATCGGCAACAACGCCAGCGCGCTGCTCTCGACGCTGACCGCAACGCTGGGCGGCCCGGAGCTGAAGCAGGCCGTGACGGCGGCCACGGGAACGCTGGTGGACCTTCAAGGCCTTATCAAGCGGACGGATGCCGGTCTGAGTCCGCTGATGCGGCGCCTGCCTGAGATCAGCGCCGAATTGGATCAAACGCTGGGGCGCGCCAACCAGCTCGTTGGCTCGGTGGACTCCGGGTATGGCAGCAACTCGCAGTTCTCCCGCGACCTGGAGCGCCTGATGTCGCAGTTCAACGACGCGGCCCGGTCCATCCGGCTGCTGACGGACTTCCTCGACCGCCATCCGGAGGCGCTGATCCGGGGCCGTTCCAACCAGGGGGCGGAGCGATGAGGGCGTGGGCTGCCTTGGCTGTGATGCTGGCATTGGGGGCAGCGGCCTGCACGTCCGCGGACCCGGCGCAATACACGCTGCGGGCGGTGCCGGGCCAGGCGGAGCCGGGCGGGCCGGTGGCGGTCAAGATCGCCCGGCCTGGCCTGGCCGGCTACCTGGACCGGCCGGAGATCGTCCGCGACAGCTCATCCAGCCGGCTGGACCTCAAAAGCGGCGAGCGTTGGGGCGAGCCGCTCGGCGACATGTTCGGCCGCGTCCTGGCGCTGGACCTGGAGCAGCGCTTGCCCGGCAGCAGCGTGTTCACCGAGGCGGGCACCATCTCGGTCGATGCGGCGGCGACGGTGGAGCTGGACATCCAGCGCTTCGACCTGGACCCGTCCGGGACCGTCGTGCTGCTGGCGCAGGTGGCGGTCGAGCAGGGCCGCAGCCACGACCCGGGCGGCACCCACTCGATCCGGGTCACGGCGCAGCCGGCCGGCCCGGGCACGCCGGAGCTGGTGGCGGCGATGAGCGACGCGCTGGGGCAGCTGGCCGACCAAGTTGCGGCCGGGTTGCGCAGCGCCGTGCCGCTGGAC
>CAXTNC010000108.1:7209-10231 GCA_964245495.1 uncultured Acetobacteraceae bacterium | reverse complement strand
TCGCGCAGCTGTTCGGGGAGCGGGTGGGCCGGGCGATCCGCTCCTTGCACGAGGCCAGGGGCGTGCGCTTCCGCCTGGGCGCCAGCGTCAGCAGGGTGGACCGCGACGCCGTGGTGCTCGGGACGGGGGAGCGCCTGGCGGCCGAGCTGGTGGTGGCCGGCACGGGCGTGAAGCCTGTGCTGGGCTATGCCGGGGCGCTCAACAGGGCGCCGGACGGCGGCCGGGCCGCGGCTGCCGGGCTGCGCGTGGCGGACGGGCGGTGGGCCGCGGGCGACATCGCCTCGCCAGCCGGCTGGCCGCGGATCGAGCATTGGCGCCTGGCGCAGCAGCATGGCCGGGTCGCGGCGCTGAACATGATGGGGCAGGGCGCAGAGTATGAGGGGGTGCCGTTCTTCTGGAGCGCGCAGGCCGGCAAGCGGCTGCATTCCCTGGGCCACGCCTCCGGATGGGATAGCGTGGCCTTCGACGGCGACGTGGAAGCGTTCGACTTCGCGGCGTGGTATCTCAAGGACGGCGCGGTGCAGGCGGCGCTGGTCTGCGGGCGGGACCAGGCGGCGGCAACCCTGTCCCACGCGATGCGCCGGCGGCTGACGCTGCCGCAAGCGCGTGCGCTGGCCGCCTGAGCCTGCAAAAAAGTATTGAAGGCGGGAGTCGATTGCAGTAGCGCCGTCCGCCGCGACGCCATAGCTTGCCTTCAAGCAACGACCAGGGCCGAAGCGGTTGCTCGGCGCCGGCGCAAGGGGAAGCAACGACAGCCATGGGCAGCGCCGTCCGACCGGCCCAGCACGACGCGGCGCTCGAAGTGGTCGGGGTGTCCGGCGCCGAGTCCTTCAAGGTGTGGTCGCACGGCTATCCCTACCGCACGGTGCGCTGGCACTTCCATCCCGAGTACGAGCTGCACCTCATCACCGAGACGACCGGGCGCTGCTTCGTGGGCGACCACATCGGCCCGTTCGGCCCGGGCAACCTGGTGCTGACCGGCCCCAACCTGCCGCACAACTGGATCAGCGACCTGCCAGCCATGGCCGCCGTGCCGCGCCGCTGCCTGGTGCTGCAGTTCACCGGGGCGATGGCGGCCGGCATCGCCGCGCTGTTCCCCGAGATGCGGTTCCTGCCGGCGCTGCTGGACGAGTGCGGGCGCGGCCTGCTGTTCACCCCCGCTGCCGGGGCCGCGGCGCAGCCCATGATGGAGGAGCTGCTCGGCGCCGGCGGCTCCCGGCGCATGGAGCTGTTCTTCGCCCTGCTCGGCACGCTGCACGCCGACGCCGGCCGCAGCAGCCTGGCCAGCGTCGGCTACCACCCGCGGCCCGGCGACCACATGACGCGCCCGCTGAACCACGCGCTCGCGCACATCGCCCGCAACCTGGCCGGCGACCTGCGGGAGTCTGACCTGGCGGCGCTGTGCGGCTACAGCCCGAGCGCGTTCAGCCGCGCCTTCCGCCGCCACGCCGGGATCAGCTTCGTCAGCTACGTCAACGGCCTGCGGATCAACCGCGCGTGCGACCTGCTGGCGCTCGGGCAGCAGCGCATCGCCGACATCTGCTTCGAGGTCGGCTTCAACAACGTGTCCAACTTCAACCGCCAGTTCCTGGCGCAGAAGGCGATGTCGCCGTCCGCCTACCGCAGCTGCCATGCGGCCCAGGCGGCCGGCGCCGCGGGGGCGGCCGGCGGCGCGCGGCCCGTCAACCCCAGGCAGGGGGCGCGGGCGGCCCTGAACTGACGGCGGCCAGCCGCCCCGCCCGCAGCGCGTTGCAACAGCCGGTGACCGGCTTACGAACAAGGAAACGTCGATGTTCCAGCAGACCATGCCGAAAAAGCGCCGAGCCGCCGCCGTGCCGTTGGCGGGGGCCGCGGCGATCGTCCTGTCCCTTTCCGCCGGGCACGGCGCGTCCGCGGCGGCCATCTCCGACGCCACCGTGGCCTTCCTGATGCCGGACCAAAGCTCGACCCGCTACGAGGAGCACGACCATCCGGGCTTCGTGGCGGAGATGACCAAGCTCTGCCCCACCTGCAAGGTCCTCTACCAAAACGCCGACGGCGACGCGTCGCGGCAGCAGCAGCAGTTCAACTCGGTCATCTCCCAGGGCGCCAAGGCGATCGTGATCGACCCGGTGGACTCGGCCGCCGCCGCTTCGCTGGTGAAGCAGGCGCAGGGCCGGGGCATCAAGGTCATCGCCTATGACCGCCCCGTGCCGTCCGCCCCGGCGGACTACTACGTGTCGTTCAACAACGAGGCGATCGGCAGGTCGATCGCGCAATCCCTGGTCGAGCACCTGAAGGCCGCGCACGTGGCGGCCGGGGATGCCGGGCTGCTGGAGGTCAACGGCTCGCCCACGGACGCGGCGGCCGGGCTGATCAAGAAGGGCATCCACGAAGGGATCGCCGAGGGCGGCTACAAGACCCTGGCCGAGTTCGACACGCCGGAATGGGCGCCGTCCAAGGCGCAGCAGTGGGTGAGCGGCCAGGTGTCCCGCTTCGGCAAGCAGATCGTGGGCGTCGTCGCCGCCAACGACGGCACCGGCGGCGGCGCGGTCGCGGCCTTCAAGGCGGCCGGCGTCGAGCCGCTGCCGGCGGTGACCGGCAACGACGCCACCATCGCCGGGCTGCAGCTGATCATCTCCGGCGACCAGTACAACACCATCTCCAAGCCGAGCGAGATCGTGGCCGCCGCCGCCGCGAACGTGGTGGTGCAGCTGCTCGCCGGCCAGGCGCCCAAGGCCGACGCCACGCTGTTCAACACGCCGACCCAGCTGTTCACGCCGACGCTGGTCACGGCCTCCAACCTCAAGGCGGAGATCGTGGACAAGACGGTGAACGGCAAGCCGATCGAGACGGCGGCCGTGCTGTGCACCGGGCGCTACGCCGAAGGGTGCAGGAAGCTCGGCATCACGCATTAGGCCATGAAGGCCGCCTGGCTGGGCAACCGGCCAGGCGGCTCCGATGCTCTTGCTGCGGCCACCAGTTCTTCAGGGGTATGCCGGCCATGACAGACGCACCGAACGGACCGGCGCACCCAAGCGGA
>CAXTNC010000108.1:0-7109 GCA_964245495.1 uncultured Acetobacteraceae bacterium | reverse complement strand
GCGCACCCGGGCGAGGCGGTGCTCAGCCTGCGCGGCATCTCCAAGAACTTCGGCGCCGTGTCCGCCTTGACCGGCATCGACCTTGAGGTGCGCGCCGGCGAGGTCGTGGCGCTGGTCGGCGACAACGGCGCCGGGAAATCGACGCTGATCAAGATACTCTCCGGCGTGCACCAGCCCAGCGCCGGGACCATGAGCTTCGCGGGCAAGCAGGTCGCCCTGTCCGGCCCGAGCGACGCGCTGGACCTCGGCATCGCCACCGTGTTCCAGGACCTGGCGCTGTGCGAGAACCTCGACGTGGTCGCCAACATCTTCCTCGGCAAGGAAACGCGCCCGCTGCGGCTCGACGAGGTGTCGATGGAGGTGCGGGCCTGGACGCTGCTGAACGAGCTGTCCGCCCGCATCCCCAGCGTGCGCGAGCCGGTCGCCTCCCTGTCCGGCGGGCAGCGCCAAACGGTGGCGATCGCGCGCTCCCTGCTGCTCGACCCCAAGCTGATCCTGCTCGACGAGCCGACCGCGGCGTTGGGCGTTGCGCAAACGGCGGAGGTGCTGGACCTGATCGAGCGGGTGCGCGACCGCGGCCTGGGCGTCATCATGATCAGCCACAACATGGAGGACGTGCGCGCCGTGGCGGACCGCATCGTGGTGCTGCGGCTGGGCCGCAACAACGGCGTGTTCACCCCGGACGCCTCGAACCACGAGCTGGTCGGCGCCATCACCGGGGCGGCCGACAACTCGGTTTCCCGCCGCTCCGGCCGGCGCCAGGCGCAGCGGGACCCGGCAGCGGAGCAGCGGGCGTGACGATCGAGACCAAGCCGGCCGCGGCGCTGCTCGACCGCGGCGATGTCCGGGTCCGGCACGACGACGGCGCCGCGGGCGCGGTCCGCTCCACCATCGACCGGGTGCGCTCGGGCGACCTGGGATCGCTGCCCGTGGTGGTCGGGCTGGCAGTCATCTGGACGGTGTTCGAGAGCCTCAACCCGGTCTTCCTGTCCAGCAACAACCTGGTCAACCTGCTGTTCGACAGCTCCACGGTGGGCGTGATCTCGCTCGGCATCGTCTGCATCCTGATGGTGGGCGAGATCGACCTGTCGGTAGGCTCGGTCAGCGGCTTCGCCTCCGCCACCGTCGGCGTGCTGTGGGTCAACATGGGCTGGCCGGTCGGCCTCGCGATCATGGCCGCCCTGGCCGTGGGCGCGGTGATCGGCTCCGTCTACGCGCTGCTGTTCAACCGGTTGGGAATGCCCAGCTTCGTGTCCACGCTGGCGGGCCTGCTCGCCGTGCTGGGGCTGCAGCTCTACGTGCTGGGCGCCAGCGGGTCGATCAACCTGCCTTACGAGTCGGACATGGTGACGCTGGGCGAGACGCTCGTGATGCCGCACGCCGTCAGCTATGCGCTGGCCGCCCTGGCGGGCGCCGCCACCCTGGCCACCGGCCTGCGCACCGCCGCCCGGCGCCGGGCGGCAGGGCTGTCGTCGCGATCGACGGGCAGCCTGCTGGGGCGCGCGGCGGTGCTCGCCGCCGTGCTGGAGGTCATCGTGTTCTACCTCAACCGCGACCGCGGCATCCCCTGGATGTTCGGCTTCTTCGCCGCCCTGGTGGTGGGCATGGAGTACGCGCTGAAGCGGACCAAGTGGGGGCGCTCGATGATCGCCGTCGGCGGCAACCGCGAGGCGGCCCGGCGCGCCGGCATCAACGTGCGCTTCATCTACGCCAGCGCCTTCGTGCTGTGCTCCACGCTGGCGGCGGTGGGCGGCGTGCTGTCCGCGGCCCGGCTGGCGTCGGCCAGCCAGCAGGCCGGCACAGGGGACGTGAACCTGGACGCCATCGCCGCCGCGGTGATCGGCGGCACCAGCCTGTTCGGCGGGCGCGGCAGCGCCTACTCGGCCCTGCTCGGCATCATCGTCATCCAGTCGATCGCCAGCGGGCTGACCCTGCTCGATCTGTCCTCCTCCCTGCGCTACATGATCACCGGCGCGGTGCTGGCCACGGCGGTGATCGTCGACTCCCTGGCGCGCCGCTCGCGCGCCTCCCACGGCCGCGCGTGAGCCGGCCCGGCACAGCATGAACGGAACCACCCCATGAACGCGATCCGCCCCAACGACCGCATGACCGCCATCGTCTGCCACGGCCCGGAGGACTACCGGGTGGAGCAGGTCGCGCGTCCCGTGCCGAAACGGCGCGAGATGGTGATCCGCATCACCGCCTGCGGCATCTGCGCCAGCGACTGCAAGTGCTGGGGCGGGGCCAAGATGTTCTGGGGCGGGCCGGGCACGCCCGCCTACGTCAAGCCGCCGGTGATCCCCGGGCACGAGTTCTTCGGCGTGGTGGACGACCTGGGCGAGGACGCGGCCGAGCATTTCGGCGTGCAGCCCGGCGACACGGTGATCGCCGAGCAGATCGTGCCGTGCGACCGCTGCCGGTTCTGCCGCTCCGGCCAGTACTGGATGTGCGAGGTGCACAACATCTTCGGCTTCCAGCGCGAGGTGGCCGACGGCGGCATGTCCGAGTACATGCTGATCCCGCCCACCGCCCGCATCCACGTCATCCCGAAATCCATGCGGCTGGAGGACGCGGCGATCATCGAGCCGCTGTCCTGCGCCATCCACACCGTGCAGCGCGGCGACGTGCAGCTGGACGACGTGGTGGTGATCGCCGGCGCCGGGCCGATCGGGCTGATGATGGTGCAGGTCGCCAAGCTCAAGACGCCGAAGAAGCTGGTGGTGATCGACCTGGCGCCCGAGCGGCTGGCGCTGGCCACGACGTTCGGCGCCGACGTGGTGATCAACCCGCGCGAGCAGGACGCCCTGGCGATCGTGCAGGAGCTGACCGGCGGCTATGGCTGCGACGTGTACATCGAGGCCACCGGCTCGCCGTCCGGCGTCACCCAGGGGATGGCGATGGTCCGCAAGCTGGGCCGCTTCGTGGAGTTCTCCGTGTTCGGCGCCGACGTGACCATGGACTTCTCCATCATCGGCGACCGCAAGGAGCTGGACGTGCGCGGCGTGCACCTCGGCCCGTACTGCTACCCGATCGCCATCGACCTGCTGGACCGCGGCCTGGTGACCTCCCAGGGCATCGTCACCCACGGCTACGCGCTGGAGCAGTGGGACGAGGCGATCCAGGTCGCCAACTCGCTCGACTCGATCAAGGTGCTGATGAAGCCCGTGGCCGCCTGAGCGTGCCGTACGTCGTCGGCGTCGACATCGGCACCCAAAGCACCAAGGCGCTGCTGGCCGACGACGCCGGCCGCATCCTGGCGCAGCACAGCCACGCCTACGCGCCGGACACGCCGCAGCCGCTGTGGGCGGAGCAGGACGCGCAGGTGTGGCTGGATGCGGTGGCGACGTGCGTCGCCGGGTGCGTGGGCAAGGCGGGGGCGCCGGCGGGCGAGATCGCCGGGCTGTGCGTCAGCGGCCTGTACGGCGGCTCCGGCATCCCGGTGGACGCGGACATGCAGCCGCTGCACCCGTGCCTGATCTGGATGGACCGGCGCGCCGGGGCGGAGGTGGCGCAGGTGCGCGCCACGCAGGACCTGGACCAGCTGTACGGCATCACCGGCAACGGCGTGGACAGCTACTACGGCTTCACCAAGATGCTGTGGCTGCGGCGCAACCGCCCGCAGGTATGGGCGCGCACCCGCCACCTGCTGCCGCCGAACGCCTGGGTGATCGCGCAGCTCACCGGGGCCGTGGCGGTCGATCACTCCTCGGCCGGCAACATCGGCGGCGTGTACGACATGGAGGCGCGCGCCTGGTCGGGCGAGATGCTGGACCGCTTGGGCATCCCGCGCTCCATGATGCCGGAGCGGCTGGTGGAGTCCTCCGCCGTCGTGGGCACGGTTTCGGCCGCCTGGGCGGGGCGCACCGGGCTGCTGGCGGGCACCCCGGTGATGGCGGGCGGGGTGGACTGTGCGGTGGCCACCCTTGCCGCCGGCGCCACCCGGCCGGGCCAGCACGTCGCCATGATCGGCACCAGCATGTGCTGGGGCAGCATCACCCGCCGCGCCGACGCGCGCCACGGGCTGATCGCCATGCCGCACGTGTTCAACGGCATGGCGGACCTTTACGTGTTCGGCGGCGCCATCACCGCCGGGGCGTCGGTGTCCTGGTTCCAGTCCCAGTTCTGCCGGGACGGCGCGGGCGCCGTGTCCGCGGCGCAGCTGGATGCGGAAGCGGCGGCGGACAGCGGCGGCGTGGTGTTCCTGCCCTACCTGATGGGCGAGCGCAGCCCGGTGTGGGACGACCAGGCCAGCGGCGCGTTCGTCGGGCTGAACCTGTCCAGCACCCGTCCGGAGGTCTACCGGGCGGTGCTGGAAGGCGTCACCTTCGCGCTGCGCCACACCATGGACGCGGGCCGCCGCACCATGAAGGACCTGGCGGACGCGCTGATCGTGGTCGGCGGGGCGGCGCACTCGGACGTGTGGATGCAGATCATCGCGGACGCCACTGGCTATCCCGTCCGCACCATCGCGCAGAACGTGGAGGCGGCGCTCGGGGCGGCGCTGCTGGCAGGGCTGGGCGCCGGGCTGGTGACGGCCGAGGCTGCCTCGGCTGGCTGGGTGACGCTGGCCGACCGGGCACGGCCGGACCCGGCGGCGCGTCCGCGCTACGACCGGCTTTACGGCATCTACCAGGATCTCTACCCGGCGCTGAAGGATGCCATGCACCGGCTGCGCGTCACGGCTCAATAAGGGTTTCAGATCGGGGCTTTGCCCCGAACCCCGCCAGAGGACGGTCGTCCTCTGGACACCTCGTTATGCATCAAGGGGTCAAGGGGACGCCCCGCTTGCAAGAGTTGGCCCCTTGCGGGTGCAGGGCGGAGCAGGCCCAAGGTTCCAATCGCTTTCTTCGAGCGATTGGAAGGCCTACGGAGGGGCGCCCTGCGTTTCGGCTCGTATTTCGCCGCTTCCTATCCTATGTGTGCACTCGCAACATGACACAGGCGAGGCGGCCCGAGCGGCGCGCCCGGTAAGCACCCATGGATATCCGGAACATCGCGATCATCGCCCACGTGGACCACGGCAAGACCACGCTGGTGGACCAGCTGCTGCGCCAGTCCGGCGCGTTCCGCGAGCATCAGCAGGTCGCCGAGCGCGCGCTGGACCGCAACGACCTGGAGAAGGAGCGCGGCATCACCATCCTGGCCAAGGTCGCCAGCGTGGAATGGAAAGGCACGCGCATCAACATCGTGGACACCCCCGGCCACGCCGATTTCGGCGGCGAGGTGGAGCGCATCCTGAACATGGTGGATGGCGCCATCGTGCTGGTCGATGCGGCGGAGGGCGTGCTGCCGCAAACCAAGTTCGTGGTGGGCAAGGCCTTGGCGCAGGGCATCAAGCCGATCGTGGTGGTCAACAAGGTGGACCGCCAGGACGCCCGCGCCGACGAGGTGCACACGGAGGTGTTCGACCTGTTCGCCGCCCTCGGCGCCACGGACGAGCAGCTGGACTTCCCCATGCTGTACGCTTCCGGCCGCCAGGGCTGGGCGGACGAGCAGCTGGAAGGCGCCCGCAAGGATCTGTCCCCCATGTTCGACCTGGTGCTGCGCCACGTGCCGGCCCCGACGCTGGACCCGGACGCGCCGTTCGCCATGGTCGCCTCCATCCTGGACTACGACAACTTCCTGGGCCGGGTGCTGACCGGGCGGGTGGAGCAGGGCACGGCGCGGCTGAACATGCCGCTCAAGGTGCTGCGCTCGGACGGCTCCACTGTGGAGACTGGCCGGCTGACCAAGCTGATGAGCTTCCGCGGGCTGGACCGGGTGGCGGTGGACATGGTGGTGGCGGGCGACATCATCGCGGTCGCTGGGCTGACGGACGCCACGGTGCCGGACACGGTGGGCTCCCCTGACCTGGCCGAGCCGCTGCACGCGACGCCGATCGACCCGCCGACCCTGGCGATGACGTTCCGGGTGAACGACGGCCCCCTGGGCGGGCGCGAGGGCAAGAAGGTCACCTCCCGCCAGATCCGCGACCGGCTGCTGCGGGAATCGGAGGGCAACGTCGCCATCAAGATCACCGAAAGCAACGAGAGCGAGGCGTTCGAGGTCGCCGGCCGCGGCGAGCTGCAGCTTGGCGTGCTGATCGAGACCATGCGGCGCGAAGGCTTCGAGCTGACCATCGGCCGCCCCCGGGTGCTGACCCGCGCCAACCCGGAAACCGGGCAGAAAGAGGAGCCGATGGAGGAGGTGCTGGTCGACGTGGACGAGCCATACTCCGGCATCGTGGTGGAGAAGATGAGCCGGCGGAAGGGCGTGATGCAGGACATGCGCCCGTCCGGCGGCGGCAAGGTGCGGCTCACGTTCCACATCCCGTCGCGCGGCCTGATCGGCTATCACGGCGAGTTCCTGACGGACACGCGCGGCTCAGGCGTGATGAACCGGCTGTTCTCCGGCTACGGCCCGTGGGCCGGGCCGATGGAGGGCCGGCGCAACGGCTCGCTGATCTCCACGGAAGGCGGCGAGGCGATCCACTACGCGCTGTGGTACTTGCAGGAGCGCGGCACCCTGTTCGTCAACCCCGGCGACAAGGTCTACGAGGGGCTGATCCTGGGCGAGCATTCCCGCGAAAGCGACCTGGACGTGAACCCGATCAAGGAGAAGAAGCTGACCAACGTCCGCGCCTCCGGCAAGGACGACGCGATGCTGCTGATCCCGCCCCGCCGGATGTCCCTGGAGCAGGCGATCTCCTACATCGAGGACGACGAGCTGGTGGAGGTGACGCCGGCCGCCATCCGGCTGCGCAAGCGCCACCTGGACCCGCACGAGCGCAAGAAGGCCGGCCGGCAGGCGGACTCGGCCGCGGCTTGATGCCGAAAGCCCTCTCGCCTTGCGGGAGAGGGAGCAGAGCAGTTGAACCGCAGCGATGCCCGCCGAGCCTTCATCGCCATGGCCGGCCTCGGCTTCGCCGCGGGGCTGCCGCTGCCGCTGTCCGGCTTCACCCTGCGGCAATGGCTGAGCGAGGGCGACACCTCGCTCAAGCTGATCGGGCTGACCGCCAACATCGGCATCCCCTACAGCCTCAAGTTCCTTTGGGCGCCGGCGCTCGACCGCCTGCCGGCGCCGGCGCTGCTGCGGCGCTTCGGGCAGCGGCGCGGCGCACGCCACCCCGC
>CAXTNC010000107.1:6472-10287 GCA_964245495.1 uncultured Acetobacteraceae bacterium | reverse complement strand
ATCGAGTGGGGCGACCCGGCGGACCTGGCCACCATGTCAGACGCCGAGCTGGAAGACGCCATCGCCCGCGAGGTGGCCCGCGAACGGCGCAAGCCGCCGCCAGACAGCGGGTAGGGGGCCGTGGCTCCGGGCCGCCGCCTGCCGGGCCGCTGAGGATCGTTTGACCTGACGCCCTCTCTTTTCGGGTGGCAAGGGCTTCCGCGCGGGCGGACAGCTGGCGTCCCGTGCGGCTGCGCCGAGGCCGCACGCTCCTTGCTTGACTTGCAGCGCGCCGCGGCGATATTTGGCTTGCTACAAGAAAATCAGGAGGGCGACATGGCTTGGAACACCCCGAAGATCACCGAGATCACGCTCGGCGCCGAAATCAACTGCTATGCTTGCGCTGGCCTGAAATAGGCGCGCGTCGCGCCGCACCTGCGGTCCGCGCGGCGACGTGCGGGCCTCGGGTGGCGGTCGCGGCCGTGTTCTGAGATCGTTGGCTGGCCAGCTTCTGGTTGTACTCCCATGCGCGCAGTCGTGCTCGGCGCCGCAGCTGGCGGCGCGTTTCCGCAATGGAACTCTAATGCCGCAGCCTGCCGGCGGGCCCGGGCCGGGGATGCTGCGGCGCGTCCCCGTACCCAGGCGTCCATCGCCGTCAGTGGCAACGGCCGTGATTGGGTCCTGCTGAACGCATCGCCTGACCTGCGGCAGCAGATCGAGCAAACCCCGGTGCTGCAGCCGCGCGAGGGCTTGCGGTCCTCGCCGATCGCCGCCGTCGTGCTGACCGGCGGCGACGTGGACGCCATCGCCGGGCTGCTGACCCTGCGGGAGCGCCAGCCGTTCACCCTGTTGGCCACGCGGCCCGTGCACGACGTGCTGGACGGCAACCCCATCTTCGAGGTGCTGGCGCGCGACGTGGTTGACCGCCGGTGCGCCGCCCTGGACGCGCCCTGCCCGGTGACGCGGCCGGACGGCAGCCCGACCGGCCTCGCCGTCACCCTGTTCGCCGTCCCCGGCAAGGCGCCCCTCTACCTGGAGCAGCCGGGCGCCGCCCCGGTGCTCCATGAGAGCGGCCAAACCGTCGGGGCCGAGATCTCCGACGGCGGCGCCGCGCTGTTCTTCATCCCGAGTTGCGCCGCGGTGACGCCGGGCCTGGCCGACCGGCTGCGCGGCGCGGCGGCCGTGTTCTTCGACGGCACGCTGTGGACCGACGACGAGATGGTCCGCGCCGGCCTCGGCCCCAAGACCGGGCAACGCATGGGCCACATCAGCGTGTCCGGCCCAGACGGCGCGCTGGCGGCGTTCGCGGGCTTAGGCGTGCGGCGCCGCGTGCTGCTGCACATCAACAACTCCAACCCGGTCCTGCTGGACGACTCGCCCGAGCGCGCCCTGGTCACGGCGGCGGGATGGGACGTGGCGCATGACGGCATGGAGCTGAGCCTGTGAGCGGCCGCGCCCTGTCCCCCGCCGAGCTGCGCGCAGCGCTGCAGGCGGTCGGCGACGAGCGCTACCACGTCCACCATCCGTTCCACCGCCTGCTGCACGACGGCAAGCTGGGCCGCGGCCAGGTGCAGGCCTGGGCGCTCAACCGCTACTACTACCAGAGCCGCATCCCGGCGAAGGATGCGACCCTGCTCGCCCGGCTGCCCACCGCCGACCTCCGCCGCGCCTGGCGCAGCCGGCTGGAGGACCATGACGGCGCCGGACCCGGCCTGGGCGGCGTCGCCCGCTGGCTGAGGCTGGCGGAGGGCGTCGGGCTGGACCGCGCCTACGTCGAGTCCACGGACGGCATCCTGCCCGGCACGCGCTTCGCCGTGGATGCCTACGTCACCTTCGTGCGCGACCGCAGCGTGCTGGAAGCGGTCGCCTCGTCGCTGACGGAGATGTTCTCCCCCGCCATCATCGCCGAGCGCGTGTCAGGCATGTTGGCGAACTACGACTGGATCACGCAGGACACCCTGGCCTATTTCACGCCCCGGCTGACCCAGGCGCCCAAGGACGTGGACTTCGCCCTGGCCTACGTGGACGAGCACGCCGCCACCCGCGCGTTGCAGGAGCAGGTGCTCGCAGCCCTGCGCTTCAAGTGCGACGTGCTGTGGTCCCAGCTTGACGCGCTGCACCACGCCTACGTCGATCCCGGCCGCGCGCCGCCGGGCGCCTTTGTGCCCGCCACGTGACGGACGCCGCCCCTGCCTTCAACCGCGGCTTCCGCATCCGGCACGACGCGGTGCGCGACCGGTGGGTCATGCTGGCGCCGGAGCGGCTGTTCCAGCTGGACGGCCCGGCGGCGGCGGTGCTGAAGCTGGTGGACGGCGCGCGCACGGTGCCGCAGATCATCGACGCGCTTGCAGCGCAGTTCGCCGCCCCGCGCGAGGTGATCGCCGGCGACGTGGAAGCCATGCTGCGGGACCTGGCGGACAAGGGAGCCATCCGGCTATGAGCGAGGCGCTGCCCATCCCGGCCCAGGCCGCCGTCCCGCCGCCGCTGGCGCTGCTGGCCGAGCTGACCCACCGCTGCCCGCTGCAATGCCCGTACTGCGCCAACCCGCTGGACCTGGAGCGTGCGGCGGCCGAGCTGGACACCGCGGGGTGGCGCCGGGTGCTGGACGAGGCGGCGGCGCTCGGCGTGCTGCAGGTGCACTTCTCCGGCGGCGAGCCGACCGCCCGGCGCGACCTGCTGCAGCTGGTGCGCCACGCTGCTCAGGCAGGGCTGTACAGCAACCTGATCACCTCCGGCGTCATGCTGGACGCGGCGTCCGTGCAGGCGCTGGCGGATGCCGGGCTGGACCACGTGCAGCTCAGCTTCCAGGACGCGGACGCGGCGCAGGCGGACCGCATCGGCGGCTACCGCGAGGGGCACGCCCGCAAGCTGGCGGCGGCGCGGCTGGTCCGGGGAGCGGGGCTGCCGCTCACCGCCAACTTCGTCGTGCACCGGCAGAACCTGGAGCGGCTGCCGGAGATGCTGGCGCTCGGGGAGGAGATCGGCGCCGGCCGCATCGAGGTCGCCCACGTGCAGTACTACGGCTGGGGCCTGGTCAATCGCGCCGCGCTGATGCCAAGCCTGGCGCAGCTTGAGCGGGCGAACGGGATCGTGGCGCAGGCGCGCGCCGCGCTGCGCGGGTCGGTCACGATCGACTACGTGGCGCCGGACTACCATGCCGTGCGGCCCAAGGCCTGCATGGGCGGCTGGGCGCAGCGGGTGATCAACGTCACCCCGGCCGGCCTGGCGCTGCCCTGCCATGCCGCCGAAACGCTGACCGGGATGCGCTTCCCCTCCGTCCGCACTGCCTCCCTGGCCGCCATCTGGCGCGGCGACCCGAGCTTCGCCCGGTTCCGCGGCACCGCCTGGATGCCGGAGCCGTGCCGCTCCTGCGACCAGCGCGAGGTCGACTGGGGCGGCTGCCGCTGCCAGGCGCTCGCGCTGGCCGGCGACGCCGCCGCGGTTGACCCGGCCTGCGCTCTTTCGCCCCACCACGGCGTCATGGCGGACGCCGTCGCCGCCGCGGACGCGCTGGCCGAAGCGGGGCCGCCGCCCGCCCTGACGTTTCGCCGCATCCGCACGGCGGCGCTGGTCCGGTGAAGCGCCGCACCGCCCTGCTGCTGGCGGCGGCGGCGGCGCTGCCCCGCGCCCGTGCGGAGGCGGCGTTCGGCATGGCGGAGGTGGCGCCGGGCAACTTCGTGCGCCAAGGCGTGCACGAGGAGGCAACGGCCGCCAATCAGGACGCCATCGCCAACATCGGCTTCATCATCGGCGAGGAAGCGGTTGCGGTGATCGACCCCGGCGGCAGCCGCGCGGATGGCGAGCGGCTGCGCGCCAGCCTGCGCAGCCGCTCGCCA
>CAXTNC010000107.1:0-6462 GCA_964245495.1 uncultured Acetobacteraceae bacterium | reverse complement strand
CGTCATGACCCACCTGCATCCGGACCACGTGTTCGGCAGCGCCGCCTTCGCCCAGGAGAGCACAGCCTTTGGCCGCCCGGCCTTGGTCGGCCACGCGCGGATGGCGGCGATGCTGGAGCAGCGCGGCGGGTTCTACCGCAGCGGCCTGGCCGCCGTGCTGGGGCCGGACGGCGCGGGCAGCTGCGGGAGGCCGGACCTGCTCGTGGCCGACACGGCGGCGCTCGACCTCGGCGGACGCACCCTGCGCGTCCAGGCCCACCCCACGGCGCACACCGACAACGACTTGACTGTGCTGGACGAGCGGACCGGGACGCTGTGGATGGGCGACCTGCTGTTCGTGGACCGGGTGCCGGCGCTGGACGGCAGCATCCTGGGCTGGCTGGCGCAGACCGCGGCGCTGCGAAACGCCCCGGCGGCGCGCGCGGTGCCGGGGCACGGGCCGGTCAGCGTGGCCTGGCCGGGCGCGGCGGCGGCGCAGGAGCGCTACCTGGGCGGCCTGGTCCGCGACATCCGCGCCATCCTCGCCCGCGGCGGCGGCATCGAGCAGGCCGTGGCGGGCGTGGGCATCGCCGAGCGGGACCGCTGGCTGCTGTTCGACGACTACAACGGCCGCAACGTGACGGGCGCGTTCAAGGAACTCGAGTGGGAATAGGCTGGGACTCACCGGCCAGCGAAGGGATGGGGCGCATGAAAGCGATCGCACTGGCGCTGGCGGCCATGATGGGCGCGGCGCCGGCCTGGGCGCCGGCCTGGGCGGAGGACGACGCGGACGCCCAGGCCCGCTGGCAAGACCTGAAGCACGCGGTGTTCCGCGACCGCACGGTCATGGAAGGCAGCGGCGTCGTCGTGCTGGACGCGCCGGTGCGCGCCCTGGACGCGGCGCTGGTCCCCGTCACGGTCACGCTGAACTCGGGGCAGGGCGCGGACCGGGTCAAGGCGGTGTGGCTGCTGGTGGACGGCAACCCGTCGCCGCTCGCGGGCACCTTCCGGTTCGGCCCGGCGGGCGACCCGCGCACGCTCAAGACCCGCGTCCGGGTGGACCAGTACACCCTGCTGCACGCCGTCGCGGAAACCGAGGATGGCCGCCTGTTCGCCACGGAGCGCTTCGTGAAGGCGGCCGGCGGCTGCTCGGCGCCGTCGTCCAAGGACCCGCAACTGGCCCTGTCGCGCCTCGGGCAGACCCGCCTGCGGCTCGACGGCGAGGAGGCGCTGCGCGACGGCCAGCCGGCGATGGCGACGCTGCTGGTCAGCCACCCCAACAACAACGGGATGCAGGTGGACCAGCTCACCCACGCCTTCATCCCGGCGCGCTACCTGCAGGACATCAGGATCGAGTACGGCGGCGAGCTGGTGCTGGACGTGGAGTCGGACATCTCCTTGAGCGAGGACCCGGCGATCACCTTCGGCTTCGTGCCGCACGGCGCAGGCCCCATGCAGGTGGACCTAGTGGACAGCGCGAAAGCCAGCTTCCACCGTGACTTCGACCTGGCCGCGCCGAGCTGAAGCCTCGCCGGGTCACTTGCATTGCAGCGCCGCCTCCGCCTGGGCGCGGCGGAGCTGCTCGGTCCGCTCCTTGGCGATGGGCGTGTCCTGGAACATCGCGCCGCGCGCGCCCAGGCCGCCCTGCTGCATGCGCAGGATCGTGTCGGCCTGCTCGTAGTCGCCATACGGCATCAGGTCGGCGATGGTGTCGATGCCGCAGGCGCAGCGGTCCAGGAACTCCCGCTTGAAGTCGTTGCTGGCCATGCAGCCGATCACGTAGTCGGCCCGGGCAGCGGTCGGGTAGTCGTTGGCGGGATGGCGGGCCTGCGCCCGCGCCGCAGGCGCCGCCAGCAAGGCAAGCGCTGCGAGCGGCAACGCCCGGATCATGGCTCCACTCCGGCGAAGGTGATCTGCTGGCTGAAGGCCGGCGCGGTCATGGCGGCGTCCGCCGGGGTGGCGATGCGTATCTCGGCCAGCGTGCCCGGCACGGCGTCCGCGAGGACGAAGGTGTAGCTTTTCTCCTGCAAGGACGTGATCCGGTTGAGCCGCTCCTCCGCTGCGAACGGGTGGATGGTGATCTCCTGCGCCGGCACGGGCGCGCCGTCCAGCATGAACGCCGTGTCCTTGACCGTGGCGCCGGCGACGAAGGACTCGCGTATCTTGTTGCGGAAGAAGGAGGCGGACAGGCCGACCGCCTGCTTCATGTCGTTCACGTCGTGGTCGAGCGCCAGCATGAGCAAGGGGTTGCCGCGGAAATGGTCGAGTTCCGGGAACCTGACCTGGCGCCCGCCGGTCAGGTAGTCGAACGCCACGTTCTTGCTGCCGTCCGCGTTCACGCTGCGGATGTGGACCGCGACCGTGTCGGTGAAGCCGCCCGGGCCATCCTGGATGAAGCCGTACCGCAGGGTTTCCGGGTGCGCCACGTTTTGCAGGTGCGGCGTCTCGAACAGCGCGGCCTGCGCCGGGCTGAGCGGGCGGGTGTCCTCCGCCGCAGGGCCGTCCGCGCGGGCCTGCCGGGGCAACCCCGCGAGCAGGATTGCCATCACGCCGGCGCAGGCTAGCCTTGGGGCATGGAGGAAGGAAGGCGTCATGATCGAACTGGTCCTTGTGTATTGCCTATCCAGCGCCCTTGACCGTTGCCTGGAGCAGCGGGAAGTGCGGGAAGAGGTCGGCAGCGCCATGGAGTGCACCATGAGGGCGCAGACGACGGCGCGGGAATACGTGGAGGAGCATCCCCGCTTCCGGTTGCAGGGCTGGCGTTGCGAGGTCGACCACCCCAGGCAAAGCCCGGCGTGACCGCCCGGGGCGCGCGACGGCGGCAAGATGGTCCGGCGGATGACACCATGGCAAATAGCGCCGGAATCCAGCTCCAAGCAACGGCGGCGAGCGCGGATTTCTATGTTGCGCCGCAGCAAGAAGCGGCGGCGCCTTGCGGCATAGTTATTACCGTTGGTTCAGGCTTGCTTGCCTCCCTCATGCCTGCATATGCTGCACGCGGACCATTCCGCTAACAGCAACGAACATCGCCGGAATGGGGCGCTTGATCGCGGTGAACAAACGGCCGGGCACCAAACCCTGCCAACAAAAGGGGAAGCCGACGTGACTCTCAGGAAAACACTGCTCGCCTGCACGATGATGCTCGGGGCCGCGTCCTTGGCGCTCAGCTCGACCGCGCAGGCGAACGACGAGCTGATCAAGCTGCAAGGCGACCCGAACGGTTGGGCGATGCCTGCCGGGAACTACGGCAGCCAGCGCTACAGCGCGCTCGACCAGATCAACACAACCAACGCGTCCAAGCTGCACCCTGTCTGGTCGTTCTCGACCGGCGTGCTGCGCGGCCATGAGGGCGGCCCGCTCGTCATCGGCGACGTGATGTACGTCCACACCCCGTTTCCCAACAACGTGTTCGCGCTCGACCTGAACGACAACGGCAAGGTGATCTGGAAGTACGAGCCGCGCCAGGACCCGAGCGTCATCGCCGTGATGTGCTGCGACACGGTGAACCGCGGCGTCGCCTACGGCGACGGCAAGGTCATCCTGAACCAGGCCGACGCGACGGTGGTGGCGCTCGACGCCAAGACTGGCAAGGAGTTGTGGCGCGTCAAGAACGGCGATCCCGCCAAGGGCGAGACCATGACGATGGCGCCGCTGATCGTGAAGGACAAGGTCTACGTCGGCATCTCCGGCGGCGAGTTCGGCACGCAAGGGCGCTTCACCGCCTACAACCTCAAGGACGGCTCGCTCGCCTGGAACGCCTACTCCGTCGGCCCGGACAACCAGCTGCTCGTCGATCCGCAGAAGACCACCGTGATGGGCAAGCCGATCGGCGAGAACTCCTCGCTGTCCACCTGGCAGGGCGACCAGTGGAAGACCGGCGGCGGCAGCACCTGGGGCTGGTACTCCTACGACCCGTCCACCAACCTGATCTATTACGGCACCGGCAACCCGAGCACCTGGAACCCGGTGCAGCGCCCCGGCGACAACAAGTGGTCCATGACCATCTTCGCGCGTGACGCCGACACCGGCATGGCGAAATGGGTCTACCAGATGACCCCGCACGACGAGTGGGACTATGACGGGGTCAACGAGATGATCCTGGCCGACATCGACGTGAAGGGGAAGCCGACCAAGGCCCTCGTCCATTTCGACCGCAACGGCTTCGGCTACACGCTCAACCGCGAAACCGGCGAGCTGCTGGTGGCCGAGAAGTTCGACCCGGCGGTGAACTGGGCCAGCAAGATCGACATGGACAGCGGCCGCCCCGTGCTCGACGCCAAGTTCGGCCCCGGCGCGCAGGGCGAGGACCACAACACCCGCAACGTATGCCCGGCAGCGCTCGGCTCCAAGGACCAGCAGCCGGCGGCGTTCTCGCCCAAGTCCAACCTGTTCTTCGTGCCGACCAACCACGTCTGCATGGACTACGAGCCGTTCAAGGTGAGCTACACCGCAGGCCAGCCCTACGTGGGGGCGACGCTCTCGATGTACCCGCCGAAGGGACAGACCAACCTCGGCAACTTCATCGCCTGGGACGCCGGCGCCGGCAAGGTCGTCTGGTCCGACCCGGAGCCGTTCTCCGTCTGGTCCGGCGCGTTGGCCACCGCCGGGGACGTGGTGTTCTACGGCACGCTCGACGGCTACCTGAAGGGCGTGGACGCCAAGACGGGCAAGGAGCTGTACCGCTACAAGACCCCGTCCGGCATCATCGGCAACGTCAACACCTACACGCATGGCGGCAAGCAGTACATCGCCGTGCTGTCCGGCGTGGGCGGCTGGGCCGGCATCGGCATGGCTGCGGGCCTGTCCACCGACACGGACGGCCTGGGCGCGGTCGGCGCCTACAAGCAGCTGTCCAACTACACCCAGCTGGGCGGCGTGATGACCGTCTTCGGCCTCGACTGACAGCCCAACACAAGGGCGCTCCGGCCGCATCCTCGCGCGGCCGGAGCCGCCGGAGACCCATGGATGCACAACCGAACGATCCTCGCGCTGTCCGGCCTGGCCTTCGCGGGGCTTGCCTGCGGCGTCACCCTGTCCGGCGCCAAGGCTGAGAACGATCCCATCTACGTCGTGCAGAACGGCGAGGTGGACCAGCACACCTTCAACGGCTATCGCCGCTACGGCGAGTCCTGCATGCGGTGCCACGGCCCGGACGGCGCAGGAAGCTCCTACGCGCCCAACTTGACGCTCTCGCTCAAGAGCATGTCCTACGAGGACTTCGCGCAGACCATCGTCAACGGCCGGCAGAACGTCACCAAGTCGCAGGACAACGTGATGCCCGCCTTCGGCAACACGGAGGACGTAGTGCTCTACCTGGACGACATCTACGGCTACCTGAAGGCTCGCTCCGACGACAAGCTGCCGCGCGGCCGGCCCAAGCGCATCGGCGACGATGGCGACAGCTAGGCTCGCCGCTGCCGCTCTCGCATCGGCGCTGCTGGCAAGCCCTGCCCTGGCCCAGCGCGCCGAGCTGGTCTCCCGCACGGAACTCCGCGTCTGCGCCGACCCCAACAACATGCCGTTCTCCGACCAGGCGGGCGAGGGGTTCGAGAACAAGATCGCCGGCATCATCGGGGCTGACTTGGCTTTGCCCGTCACCGACGTGTGGTTCCCGCAGGTGATCGGCTTCGTCCGCAACACGCTGCGCGCCCGCGAGTGCGACCTGGTGATGGGTGCCGTCAGCGGCGACGACGCCATGGACAGCACCAACCCGTACTACCACACCGGCTACATGATCGTGACCCGCACCGCTGACGGCATCACCGCCCGCTCGGTGGGTGACCCGGCGTTGGCTTCCAAGAAGTTCGGCCTGATCGCCAGGACCCCGCCCACCGACCTGCTCGTGCGGCACCACCTGATGGACCAGGTCAAGCCGTACCCGCTGATGGTCGATACCCGCATCAGCAACCCGGCGCGCGACATGCTGCAGGACTTGGTGGACGGCGTGATCGACGTGGCGCTGATCTGGGGGCCGCCGGCCGGCTACGCCATCAAGCGCGAGCACCTGCCGTTGACGGCGCGCTTCATCGAGCCGGAACCGGACGAGCCGCGGCTCGACTACCGGATCGCCATGGGCGTGCGGCTTAACGAGCCGGAGTGGCGCCGCCGGGTCAACCAGGCGATCGGCAAGCACCAGGCGGAGATCACGGCGGTGCTGGCGGACTACGGCATCCCGCAGCTGGACGGCCAGGACCGTTGAGGCTGGCGCTGGCGGCATGGCTGGCGCTGGGCCTTGGCGGCGCGGTACTAGCCGACCCCGGCGTTGCCGTGCCGGACGGCTACCGCATGGACGACTACCGCGCCCCGGTGCCGGACAGCGTGCCAGGGGCAGTGGTGCTGCACACGGCGGACCTGCAAGCAGCCCTCGCGGCGGGCAACGTGGTGCTGGTCGATGTCCTCCCCGCACCGCGCCGCCCGCCCGACATGCGCCCCGGCGCACCCTGGCTGCCGCCCCCGCACGCCAGCCTGCCGGGCGCGCTGTGG